>SLMS01000240.1 GCA_007133495.1 Candidatus Sumerlaeota bacterium
AATGTTTGGACGTACTCTGTCAGTTTTAGCCTTTCTTTTTCTTTCCGTTCCCGTGGTTGCCGCGGATATTGTATTTGAAGCGGTGGAACGGGTCCCCACCGCATCTCTCCGTATGGGTGACGCGGCGCTTGTCGCCCCCATCCACTTCGAGCGACTGGGCATTGAACTTGGGCAGAAGGCCTTCCTGGAATCTGAAGACGGAAACCGAGTCTCTGTCTATCTTCTCCCAATCGGAAGGGAGGAGAACAGCGTTTCTCTGCGCCGGACACTGAGGGACCGTCTCGGCGTCACGCCGGGAGAAGCGCAGCTCGCCCTCACCCTTTCGGACGGCGAGGAGACGGATCTTCCGCCTCTGGATATCGGCGTGCGCATAGAAACAAACCCTGGTCTTCCGGAAGAATGGGGTGGTATTTTGCTCGGCGCTCCCCATGCTGACGGGGATAGACATACGGGGGAAATCGCCGGGGTGATTACCGAACTGAGCGGAGTACCCTCAGTTACGGGCTGGCAGGGAAGACTGTCCTTCATGGGCCGGTGGGTTGACGTGAACCGGCCGCTCCAGCGCGTGCCGGACGAGGAGTTCAGCCTGCAGTCCTGGCGAAGCTGGACGCCAAAGGCAGAAGATGTCTATGCGGAATACCGGCACGCCATTCTTAGCCTTGCGGATGCCTATGGACCCGCCCCGGGAGAGCCGCCGCTCGATCTGTACGTTGATTTTCATGGCCATGGGCTGACGGCACCGATGCCGGATGACACTCGTGTTCCCCGGCCGGTCTTCGAGAATATGGTGCGGGGTTATACGCTTGAGGAGGTGCGCAGGCTGCAGGAGTTATTCGACGCGAGTGTCCGCGCCGAGTTCGGGGAGGATGCGCCGCCGAGCTACTGGGGCAACCTTCCGGAGCAACGCCGGTATGAGGTGGAAGGCGTGGAAGTGAATTTTGCCTACTCCGGCCTTGGCGGCCGGATGTCGGGCGCACTCAACCCTGCGATTTCCCGGCGGGCGATTCACATCGAAACGCCGCAGGTACTGCGTATGCAGGAAGAGAACAGGCCGGGTACGGCGCGGGCCATTGCCGGGTTCCTGGAAGCTGTGCGCGAGGAGTTTCACAGCCCGGGCCCCAAATGGGTCGAGGCGCCCGGAGGAGAGTTTCACTTTGGCACCGGCGATCCGGAAGAAACAATTACGCAGGTCGATCCTTTTCTGATCGGCAGGACTCAGGTTACGAACAACGAATATGTACAGTTCGCCAACGAGGCACTGTCTGCAGGAGAGGCGGTTTTGGAGGAGGGCGTACTGACCGATGCAGGGGACGGGACGCCCTGGCTGTTTCTCGCTCCGGAAGCGGTGCATTCTGCTGTCGTCAGTTGGGAGGACGACATACTGTCCGCGCTGCCGGGGATGGGCGCTCACCCGGTCGTGCATGTGACCTGGCACGGCGCCAGGGCGTACGCGGCACACGTGGGCGGCCGGTTGCCGTCCGAAATCGAGTGGGAGTATGCTGCCAAGTGGGACCCCGAAGCCGGTACTTCCACAGGGTGGCGTGAAGAGAGCGACCCGGAACACGCCAGACTTCCGGACGGAAACTATATGCACTCTCCCCAAAGAGAGAACAGGAGCATCAGCGGGACGACAACTCCAGTGGGGACATTTCCGGGAGGCGCAAGCCCGGTCGGTTGTCTCGATCTGGCCGGCAATGTATGGGAATGGACGGCGGACTGGTACGACACTCAGAACGTGGAGGGACAAGGTGGAACGATGAGAGCCATCCGCGGTGGGAGCTGGGATACGGAACCTGTAACGGTGCAGGCGGAATCCCGGGCAGGAGTGGCACCTCATGCGGCGCTGCCAACTCTTGGGTTCCGGGTCTCGCGTTCTGTGGAATGACGCCGAAGTCAGGCCTGCGAGCGGTGCACCTGCTGGATTTTGAAATTGATATAGGGCCCGTATAGCTCGGATTCGAGCAGGAAGGAGTCGTGCCCTTTGTCGGAGTGCACTGTGATGTGCTGGTGGTCGATGCCGTTTGCCTTGAGCGCTTCGGCGATTTCGGACTGCTCGTCGGGATAGAAGCAGACGTCTGAGTTGATCGTGAAGACGAGCCATTGCTGTCCGCGGCAGGGCCGGAGCGCCTTGGCCGTGTCGCCCCCGGCGTATTGCCCGGGCAGGTCGAAGTCCTGCCAGGCGCCGATGATGCGCAGGTAGCTGTTCGCGTCGAAGCGCCTTGCGAACTTGCGGCCCTGATGGAGCATGTAGGACTCTATTTTATGCTGGAGCTGGTAGCCGGTAAGGAGGTTGTCCGGCTGTACGAGTTCGGAGCGGGCGCGCTGCTCCATCAGCGAGAGCGAGACGAACGTTTTGTGGCTGATCATGCGGGCGAGGATCAGGCCTCGTTCGGGCCGTGGTCCGTCGTAGTATTCTCCGCCGTGGAAGTCCTGGTCTTCCTGGATGGCGAATATTTGCTCGAAGTTGAGTGCCTTGGCGAGGACGGTGGCGCGGAAGCCGGTGGCGATGGGGAGGACGCAGCGCACGCGGTGGGGATAGCGCACGGCAAGGTCCATGGAGCAGAAACCGCCCATCGATCCGCCGGTGACGGCAAGGGTGGTTTCGATGCCTAGGGCGTCGAGCAGGCGCACCTGGCTGTCCACAATGTCGGCGACGGTGATCGTCGGGAAAGCGCTGGCCCAGCGGCGCCCGGTTTCGGGGTTGGTGGACCAGGGGCCTGTGGAGCCGTAGCAGCTTCCGAGGTAGTTGGCGCAGATGACGAAGTAGCGGGACGTGTCGAAGGCGCGGCCGGGCCCGATGAAGGGGTCCCACCAGCCGGTGTGCAGTTCCTCTGTCCAGAACTCCGGCGGGTGCCCGTCGGGGTTGTAGCCAGCGGCGTGGGCGCTGCCGCTCAGTGCCTGGAAGACGACGATGGCATTGTCTTTTCTTTCGTTCAGTTCGCCGTAGGTTTCGTAGGCGAGGGTGACGTGAGGGAGTTCCCCGCCATTGGTCAGGCGCAGCGGATTGGCAGGTGTGGCGACTTCGCAGAACTGCGTTTTGGCTTCGAGCAAGTCCCTTTTTCCGGTCATGGGGCGGTGAAGGCAGTGTGTTCGTAGTCTCCGCGCGGGAACCGTCTAGATGCGGAACGGCGGGGGGATGCACGAGACTCCCCCCGCCGGGGCGGGACAACCGTAAAGGGTCCGCAGCGATCAGCCAACGGGCGTGGCCTTGGCGCCGGCGGAGGCGTGGAGCGCCTGGTCGATGTCGCCGACGATGTCGTCGATGTGCTCGATGCCGATGGAGAGGCGGACGAGTTCGGGGGTGATGCCGCCGGCGCGCTGCTGCTCCTCGTTGAGCTGGCTGTGGGTGGTGGTGGCCGGGTGGATGGCGAGGCTCTTGGCGTCGCCCACGTTGGCAAGGTGGCTGTGGAGCTTGAGGCTCTCGATGAACTTCTGTCCGGCCTCGGCGCCGCCCTTGATGCCGAAGACGACCATGCCGTTGAAGCCCTTCTTGTAGTACTTGCTGGCGGTGGGATAGGTGGGATCGTCCGGCAGGCCGGGGTAGCGCACCCACTCGACCAGCGGGTGGTCCTTGAGAAACTTGGCCACGGCCATGCCGTTTTCGCTGTGGCGCTCCATGCGCAGGTGGAGGGTTTCGAGCCCCTGGATGAACATCCATGCGTTGTCCGGGGACATGCAGGCGCCGAGGTTGCGCAGGGGGACGACCCTCATGCGAAGGATGAACGCCAGAGGGCCAAGATCGCCAAGATCATGGGCGAACCGAAGGCCGTGATAGCCACCGTCGGGTTCGTTGTAGAGGCTGAACTTCTTGTCGGTCCAGTCGAAGCGGGCACTGTCCACGACGACCCCGCCGATGCCGTTGCCGTGGCCGCCCATCCACTTGGTAAGCGAATCGACGATGATGTGCGCGCCGTGTTCGAGGGGGCGGAGGAGGGCGGGCGTGCCGAAGGTGTTGTCCACGACGAGGGGGACGTTGTGGGCCTTGGCGATGTCGGCAATGGCCTCGAAGTCGGGGACGTTGAGCGCGGGGTTGCCGATGGACTCGATGAAGATCATGCGGGTCTTGGGCGTGATGGCCTTGGCGAAGCTCTCCGGCTCGCGCGGGTCCACGAAGTTCGTCTTGATGCCGATCTGCGGGTGGAGCGCGTCGAACATGGTGTAGGTGCCGCCGTAGAGGTCGTTGGCGGAGACGATCTCGTCGCCGGTCTGGCAGGTGTTGAGAACGGTGTAGTGGACGCCGGCGGTACCCGAGGCCAGGGCGAGAGCGGCGGCACCGCCTTCCATGGCGGCGCAGCGGTCCTCCAGGACGGCCGTGGTGGGGTTCATGATCCGGCTGTAGATGTTGCCGAGTTCCTTGAGTGCGAACAGGTTGGCGGCGTGCTCGGTGTCCTTGAAGACGTAGGAGGAGGTGCGGTGAACCGCCACGCCGCGGGAGTGCGTGGTGGGGTCTGGCTCGTGGCCGGCGTGGACGCAGAGGGTTTCAAGTCGGTAGCCGTTGTCGCTCATTCGTAACTGACCCTTTCTTTGGGGAGGGTTATCCGTGTGGCCGGGCAAAGGATGGAGTGTAATGGGCCCGGGCGGCCCAGCGGAAAGTGAAATTGCGACAGGGCGGCCCGGGGCAAGTATTATTCACCATTCCGGCCGGAGTGGTGGGAAAAAAGCCGCACGGTGCAAAAGCTTCCCTTGGCAACTCCCGGTGTTCCCCCTTGAATGCCCGCGCAGTGGAACAATGACGACCACCCAACGGCCGGGGATATCCGATGAAGATACCCATCCACCGCATGATTCTCGAGAAGGGTAAGCTGTTTGAGTTCACTCTCATTGCGGGGGAGAAGGGGCTGGACAATGTGATCACCAGCCCTGAGCTGCACCGCCCGGGGCTGGCCCTTGCGGGCTTCCTGGACGTGTTCACCTATGAAAGGGTGCAGGTCTTCGGCAACACCGAGTCACAGTACCTGCAGTCTCTGTCCACCGGAGAGCGGCGCAAGCGGCTCGATGCCGTCTTTGAGTACCCCGTCCCGTGCATCATCGTGACGGATTCAAACACGCCACCCGAGGAGATTGTGGAGCTTGCCAACAAGCACAGCGTCCCGCTGATCGGCACGACGCACGAGACCTCGCGCTTCAACGCGATGATCAGCTTCTGGCTCGAACGGGAGTTTGCCCCCTCGGCGACGATCCACGGCGTGCTGGTGGACGTGTTCGGGGAGGGGGTGCTCATCACCGGAGGCAGCGGTGTCGGGAAGAGCGAATGTGGCCTTGAACTGATCGAACGCGGTCACCGGCTCGTGGCGGACGACGTGGTGGTCCTCAAGCGCCTTGGGCGGAACATCCTCATGGGCGCCTCCTCCAGCTATATCCAGCACCACATGGAGGTGCGGGGGCTGGGGATCGTGGACGTGGAGTTGCTTTTCGGTATCGGCTCGGTGCGCGAGGACAAGCGCGTGTCGGTGGTGGTGGAACTCCAGAAATGGACGGGCGAGGAGGAAGTGGACCGGCTCGGGATGGACGAGGAGACGACGTCGTTCCTCGACGTGCCGGTGCGGCGCTTCCGCCTGCCCGTGGAGTCCGGCAGAAATTTATCGATACTGATCGAGGTGGCCGCGCTGCAGCACCGCATTTTGGAACGGGGCATCAACCCCGCCGAGGAACTGAACAAACGGCTTATGAAGGAAATGATGCGCAAAAAACCCTGAGCGTTCGATTCCCGATGCAACGGAGCACAAATGACATGATTTTCGCCCGCACGTTCTCAGCCTGTGTTTTTGCCCTGTGGGCCACGGCGGCAGCAGCCTCCATCCCGATCCCCGACGATTACGAGCCACCCTACCATCCGGAGGGCAAGCCGCTGGAGGGGCTTGTCATTACGGTGGACCCGGGACACGGCGGGTCGTCCTTCTCCGAAGGCTATCACGGCAGCGCACGCGGAATAAATTCACGCGTCGTGGAGGGGGACCTGAACATGCTGGTCTCCGGTCTTGTCTATCACCACCTGAAGGACGCCGGAGCGGAGGTGCATCTGACCCGGCGCGACGACCGGAAGGTGACGCTCGGCGATACGGGCCGGGCGGAGGAACTCGGCGCCCGCACGGACGTCGCCGAGGAAACGCGCTCGCTGTCAGAACCCTCGATCACACTCTTCCTGGATTTCGGGTAGTGTTACGAGTTGGGGGTAGCCCCTGACTTGTAGGGCAGGCCATAGCGGGGTTGCTTTATGAACCCTTCGAGAAGGAGCCC
>SLMS01000155.1 GCA_007133495.1 Candidatus Sumerlaeota bacterium
CAACTTGCCGAGAAGATCGGCCCGGCTTCGCGGTTCGTGCACCTTGGACTGACGAGCAGCGACGTGGTGGACACGGCGCTGGCCCTGCGGTTGAAGCGGGCCGCCGGGATTATACGAAAGGAACTGGAGGGGACGATACGAATCCTTGAAAGGCTGTCACGGAAGCACGCCCGCACCATCATGATCGGACGGACCCACGGGATGCACGCCGAGCCGACAACGTTCGGCCTGAAGGTTCTTGTCTGGTACAAGGAATTCCAACGTCACCTCGAGCGGTTCGACGCGGCATCCGGCCGTATAGCTGCGGGCAAGATCAGCGGCGCCGTCGGGACCTGTGCCCATACGGGAACGAAGCTGGAGGAGGCCGTTTGCAAAATGCTGAAGCTTCGTCCCGCCGAAGTGAGCACGCAGGTGCTGCAACGCGACCGCCACGCGGAATTTGCGTGTGTCCTGGCCCAGATCGCCTGCTCTATCGAAAAGATAGCGACAGAGGTGCGGCACCTGCAGCGCCCGGAAATACGCGAACTGGAAGAGCCGTTCGGCAAGAGCCAAAAGGGCAGCAGCGCGATGCCGCACAAGCGCAACCCGGTCGTGGCGGAGCAAATGACCGGGCTGGCGCGGGTGGTGCGCTCGAATGCACTGGCCGCGATGGAAAACGTCGCGCTGTGGAGCGAGCGCGACATCAGCCACAGCAGCGTGGAGCGGGTGATCCTGCCGGATTCCTGCATTCTGGTGGACTATCTGCTTGGGAAGCTTCAGTGGATGCTTGATGGGCTTACAGTTAATGCACGCAGGATGAAGGAGAATATATGGGCGACGAAGGGGTTGGTATTCTCGCAAAAGGTGCTGCTCGGGCTTGTGGAGGGCGGCATGTCCCGCGAGGATGCGTACAGTGCCGTGCAGGCGGCGGCGATGCGGTCGTGGAAGGGAGGCACACCGTTTGACGAGGAACTGCTGGCGGAGGAGGCCGTGGCCGGGCGGTTCGATGCGGAAACGTTGGGAAGCCTGATGAATCCCGAGGCCTATCTGGCACATCTTGAGGATATCTACAAACGGTGCGGTGTCAAGCTGACAAAGAAGGCAAAGACCCGCAAGAAAACACGAAGAAAGTAAAGGGCGAGCATGACTGGAATCATAGACACGTTGCGCGAGCGCGGACTTGTGCAGGACATCACGGATGAGGCCCTGGCGGAAAAATGCCGGAAGGAACGGATCACCGTCTATATCGGCTTCGATCCGACCGCGTCATCATTGCATATCGGTCACCTGGTGTCGATTCTGGTCCTGCGGCATTTCCAGCTTGCAGGACACACGCCTCTGGCTGTGGTTGGCGGCGGGACCGGGATGATCGGGGACCCATCGGGCAGAAGCGCGGAGCGCAACCTTCTCACCCGGGAGGAACTGGAGGAGAACGTGGAGGCGTTGCGGGCCACGCTAAAGAGGTTCCTCGATTTTGACGGGGAGAACGCTGCGGTTCTGCTCAACAACGCGGATTGGCTTGCGGAATACCGGTTTCTCGATTTCCTGCGCGACGTCGGGAAGTATTTCCGGCTGGGGGACATGCTCGGCAAGGAAAGCGTACGCCGCAGGATGGAGTCGGAGTCGGGACTCAGCTATACAGAATTCAGCTACCAGCTTCTTCAGGCCTACGATTTCCGGTATCTATACGAGCATCACAACTGCATTGCCCAGGCCGGAGGGAGCGATCAGTGGGGCAATATCACGGCGGGGACGGACTATATCCGCCGCACGGTGGGTGGGGATGCCTATGGCATGACGACGCCACTGCTGACCAATGCCCAGGGCGAGAAAATGGGCAAAACGGCGGAGGGAGCGGTGTGGCTGGACTCCGAGCGGTTCAGTCCGTATAAATTCTATCAATTCTGGATGCAACAAGAGGACCGTGATGTCGATCGCTTCCTCCGCATGTTGACATTCATGCCGCTGGAGGAAGTCTCCGCAGTGGTGCGGGAGCACGAGGCGAATCCCTCCGAGCGGTTGGGCCAGCGCCGGCTGGCGCGCGAGATGACGGCGCTAGTCCATGGTGAAGCGGAAGCGGCGAAAGCCGAGGAGGCGTCGATGGCGCTCTTTGGCAGGAATCTACAAAAAATGAGCGACGAGCAGCTTCGTTCCATCTTTCCTGATGTTCCTTCCGTGCGCATTTCACGGAACGAGCTGCAGGCGGGCCTGCCGGTACTCGACCTGCTGCTGCAAAGCAACCTCGTGCCGAGCAAGAAGGAGGCGAAACGCCTTCTTTCGCAGGGCGGTGTCTATCTGAACAACAGTGCGGATTCGTGGCCGGGAGACCGGCGCACAGTAGGGCCGGATGACCTGCTCAGCGAATCGATGCTCGTGCTCAGGGCAGGCAAAAAGAAATATTGTCTGGTGGAATTCACACCGTGAGGCCCGGGCTTTGATAGTCACTGTCACATTGAACCCCGCCCTGGACCTGACACTGGAAGTGGACGGCTGGGTGCTCGGGGAGGTCAACCGGGCAACGAAGGTGGGGAAGGTGGCCGGTGGAAAGGGGATCAATATTTCGCGTGTGCTGCGGGAGCTGGGGGAGGTGACCACGGCGCTGACGATCCTGGGGACGGATTCGGTGGCGGAGTTCCGCCGGCTGGCCCGCGAAGCCGGCTGCCCGATTATTTATATTAATGTGCCAGGAGAGGTGCGCACGAATATCCACCTTGTCGATCCCGGGAAGCCGGCGTCACTCAAGGTTAACCAGCCGGGAACTCCGCTCAGCGAGTCACAGTTCCATCATTTCATGCTGCTGTACCGCCAGCAACTGAAAGGGGCGCGCTTTGTCTGCATGGGAGGGAGCCTGCCACCGGGTTGTCCTACGGACACTTACGCGCAGCTTGCGTCGCTGTGTGCGGAGCAGGAGATTCCCGTGCTTATAGACGCAGGGGGAGAGGCGCTGCGGCACGCGCTGGTGTTCAAGCCCTTGATCGCAAAGCCAAACCGGCGCGAGTTGGAGGACGCGCTGGAGCGCAGGCTTTCCTCACAGATGGAGATATACAACGGCGCGCGGGAACTCCAGAGCCTTGGAGCCCGGTGCGCGGTTGTTACCGACGGCGACAGGCCGGTGCTCGGTGTGTGGGACGATGAGGCGTGGGTGGCACACCCGCCTGCTATTCATCCCAAGGGCGTGACGGGCGCGGGCGATTCACTCGCGGCGGGGCTAGTGGCCGGGCTTCAGAGGGGGGAGCCCTTCGCGGAGGCGCTTCGGCTCGGCGTTGCATGCGGGACGGCGTGCTGCCTTGAGGAGGAGCACAACGTCGCGTCCCGGAAGAATATAGACAGGATTTTGGCGCAGGTTCGGGTGGAGCGCTGGACTGGTTAGGGCCACAGCGGGCGCAGGTTTTTTTTCTCCCATTCGCGGATGATTTCGAGAGCGCGGGTTTTTTCCTCGGGTGTGCTGTCGAAGGAGCGGGCAATCCGGCGTGCCAGGCGGAGGATTTCCGGGGTGTCAAGTCGCAGCATTATAGTTCGCTCCAGCTCTTCCATGAGCGTGGCCGGTGCTTCCCCTCTGAAGGTTGAAATGTAGGCCACGCGGCCGCTGGCCTGCTCGTCAGGACTTCGGGCGTGTTTGTCAACAAAGGCTTGTGCGCGAGTCAGGAGATCCTGGGCCTCGTCAGTGTGGTCCTCTTCCAGCTCGAGATGCAGAATACCCGCCTTCAAACCCAGCGCGATGTTTGCGAGGGGGAAATCCGGCCATTCCCGGAGGAGCAGATCGAGGTCCTCCAAAGCCTTTTCGTGCTTTTCGAATCTGCGTCTATACATGGCGCGCTTGAGCAGGAAACTTGGCTTTTGCTCGTCGCGGAGCCCGGTCCACGCAATATTGAAGTGTTTTTCGAATAACTCCTCGTTTCCCGATTGGGCGAAAACCATCCCGCGTATGCCTTCGTACCACGACAATTCACCGATTAGGCGAAGTCTTTCCGCGGCGATTTCTGCCCCTTCCAGAAAAGCCCAGTCGATCATGGCCTGCGCGTTGAACGCGAGGTTCATCCATTCGGTCCCCGGTTTTGAATTCTCCTCCATGACCTGTAGCATGTCGTCAACGTACTGTGTTTTCTCGCGGATGTAGAGTTCGGTCATGGTGCGAGATATGAATTCCACGCGGAACTGTGGGTTCTCGAAGTTGATCTCCACGGTAGCCCAGATGGCCTCTTGTGCCTTGGCTGCGTCCCCGAGCGCCCAGTAGATGAAGGGGGCGGAGGCGGCCATTATGGGGTCCTCTTGTGCGACGTAGTCCTCGATGCCGTATTCCTCGAGCCGGTGCGCTGCCTCTCGATAGCGCCCAAGATGGTATTCGCAGTCTATCTGGATGCCGATGGCCCCGCCAAGCTCCGGACTTGACTGAATTTCGCTTTTGTGTTCCTGGATGTGGGTGAGCGCCTCCTTCCATCGGCCGGTGAGATAGCTGGAGAGGATCATGGGTCCCCAAAGCTCACGGCGCTTTTTGATCTGTGATGGTTTAAAGGAAGTGCGGATGGAAAGGTACGCCGCTTCGTGTTCTTCGTGGCTGGCGAAAACCATGCTGACTTCTTTCGGATCGCGCTCCGTCCAGGGGAAAGGGTTGCGCATATAGGCGGCTCCGGCGGCGCGGACAGCGCCGGGGATCTTGTATTCTTCCGCAACGTCGAGGAGGAAGTGAATTTCCTCCTTCCCCGCACCGCTGTAACCGTCCAGGAGGGACTCATGGTGACGCAGGAGCGGCTCGACGAGCGCTTCCACGCCCTTCCGCTGCATCAGGTATGCGTAGTAAACAAGGTCCTGCGCGAGCGAGACCCGGAAGCCTTTCTCCAGCAGTGCGTCGGCGATGGAGGCCCACTCGATGAGCTTGTCCTTGTCCGGGGTGGAACAGACATTTGCCTCAATGAGCAGGAGACAGGCAGGGAGTGTTTGCTCCACGCCGGGCGGTTCGAGCAGCGGCTCAAGGAGGGGTTGGACTTCGCCGTAACGCCCAATCTCGATCAGGGTGTGGGCGGTTTCGATGCAGGCCTTGGCGTGTATTGGTGACTTCGGGTCCTGGACGTGGGGGCGATAGGCAGCGAGTACGCCCTCCCAGTCCTGCTTCGCTACGGCACGAATGAAGCTGACCTGGGCCTTCGTTTCCGGCGGAAGGGCATCCACCTCCTCGATCAGGCCTGCGTAGTGCTCGGCCTTATTGGGGACGCCAAGATGATAGTATTCCAGAGCCAGTTCGGTGTGGAGTTCTTCGCGCTCCTTGCCCTCAGCGAGGGCGGCGTCTTCTTCAAGTTTGGCCAAATCAACGAGGCGAAGCGCTGAGGAGAGCTGGGGGTGCGTGGGGCTGGGCATTGTTTCTCCATCGTGGTTTGATGCTGGTGGCGAATGGATGCGGGCGGCCCGGCCGTGGGCAACGCGAAGGTGGCAATGGGGTCAAGATGACCGGCGAGTCCGCCTTTTGGATCGTTCTCACTTGCTCCCTCCGGCAGGGGTGCCGGTAACCTGCCCGCCGCGCTGATGCCATGCGGGGGCGCATTTTGGCTCAGCGCCGGGCGTGCCCACGGGGTCTCGGCCCTTCCACCTGAGAAAGGAACCGGGTATGAAAGTTTATCAAACCCAACAATTGCGCAACGTGGCCCTTGCGGGCCACTCCGGCACCGGCAAGACGACACTTGCCGAGGCGCTGCTGCACATCCACGGCCTTGTGGACCGGAAGGGTTCGGTCGAGGCCGGAAACACGCAGTCGGACTACGATCCGCTGGAGAAGGACCGGCAGTGTTCGATCAATGCGACACTGCTGCCGATCGAGCTGGACGAGCACAAGATCAACCTGCTGGACTGCCCCGGGTTCCGGGATTTCATCGGTGAAATCAAGAACGCGATCCGCATCTGCGAGATGGCCCTGCTGGTGGTGGACGCAGAGAGCGGCGTGGAAGTCGGGACCGAGTTCGCCTGGGAGTTCGCCAGGGAATACAACATCCCCGTGGCGATCGTGGTGAACAAGATGGACCGCGAACGGGCGAACTTCCAGCAGGCGCTGGCGAATATCGACGAGACGTTCGACGCCCACACGATTCCGGTGACGCTGCCGATCGGCGAGGGGCCGGATTTCAAGGGCGTGATCGATCTGCTGGACATGAAGGCGATCTACGACGAGGGCCCCAAGAAGAAGGTGGAGGACATCCCCGAGGAACTCCGCGAGCAGGCCGAGGAGGCGCGCCGCGCCCTGATCGAGGCGGCCGCCGAAGGCGACGACGAACTGACGGAGAGGTTCCTCGAAAACGAGACGCTCACCGAGGAAGAGCTTCGCATCGGCCTGCGCGAGGACATGCAGTCCGGCCGGTTCATTCCGGTGGTATGCGCTTCCGCCGAAAAGGAGATCGGGCTGGCGGGGCTGATGCACTTCATCCTGGACGAATGCCCCTCGCCGGACATGCGCCACGGCTTCCGCGGCTACAAGGACGCGGAGGACCCGGACAGCGAGATTATCTTCCACAAGCTGAACCCGGGCGATCCGTTCAGCGCTTTCGTCTTCAAGACGGTGAACGACGACTACGCCGGGCGCCTGTCGCTGTTCAAGGTGGTCACCGGCTCTGTGACGGGCGATTGCCAGATTCTGAATACGCGGGACGGGGCGACGATGAAGGCCGGGCACGTCTTCGCGTTGCGGGGGAAGAACCAGGTCGCGGTCGAGCGCATCATGACGGGCGACATCGGAGCTTTCGCCAAACTGCAGAACGTGCACACGGGCGATACGCTGGCGGATCCGAAGCCGCCCAACCCGCGGTACGAGCCGACGCACATGCCGGCGCCGTCGGTCCATCTGGCGATCCGCACGAAGGTCAAGAGCGAGGAAGACAAGATCGCCGTGGCGATCCACCGGCTGCTGGAGCAGGACAACACGCTGCGGCTGGAGCGCGATCCACTGCTCCATCAGACGATCCTGAGCGGAAACGGCGACACGCACCTTGAGGTGTCCATCGATCGGCTGCGGCAGGCGGCGAAGGTGGAGGTGGAGGCCGAGCCGCCGCGCGTGCAGTACCGCGAGACGATCACGAAGACGGCCCAGGGCCAGGGTAAGTACAAGAAGCAGTCCGGCGGCCGGGGCCAGTATGGCGACTGCCACATGCGGCTGGAGCCGCTTCCCCGCGGCTCAGGGTTCGAGTTCAAGTGGGAGATCGTCGGCGGCGTGATCCCGACAGGTTATCAGAGTTCGGTGGAGAAAGGCCTGCGGGAGGCGCTGAACAAGGGCATCCTTGCCGGCTACCCGGTAATCGATTTGCTGGCGGCGTGCTACGACGGGTCGCACCACACGGTGGATTCGAGCGACATGGCGTTCCAGGTGGCTGCCTCGATGGCCTTCAAGAACGTGGCGCCGCAGGCGGGCCCGGTGATTTTGGAGCCGATCATGCGCGTGCACGTGGACGTACCGGCGGACTACATGGGCGACGTGCTGGGGTACATCTCCCAGCGCCGCGGCCGTGTCGCGGGCAATGAGCAGGAAGGCCGGCGCGTGCGGGTCACGGCGGATGTGCCGCAGGGCGAGATGGGGACGTTCAGCCGGGACCTGCGTTCGATGACCCAGGGCCGGTCAATCTTTGCGGCGGAGTTCAGTCACTACGAGCCGTGCCCGCCGAATGTCCAGGAGCAGGTCATCAAGGATGCGCGTATCCTCCACGAGGAAGCGGAGTAGCCGGACACATCCTTGACGGCGGACGGGGCCCGGGGGTTTCATACCTCCGGGCCTTTTCTGTGCCCGCGACTCCATGAAGGAGGATGATTCAATGGCCAGCAAACACATCGCCCTTGTCCTGTCCGGCTGTGGCGTTTTCGACGGCACGGAGATATATGAAGCCGTGCTGGCGATCCTGGCCCTGATGCGGAAGGGCTACGAGATTGAGTTCCTGGCGCCGGACATTCCGCAGGCGCACGTCTTCAATCACCTTGAAGGAACGGACACGCCCGGCGAGGAGCGCAACGTGCTGGTGGAAGCAGCGCGTCTCGCGCGGGGGAAGATCCGGCCGCTTGAGGACGCAAAGCCCGAAGAGTTCGATGGCGCGGTCTTCCCCGGAGGTTTTGGCGCGGCGAAGAACCTGTCCACCTTCGCCTTTGACGGCAAGGACGCCAAGGTGAACGAGCAGGTGTCCGAGTTCATCCGTGCGATGCACGAGGAGAAGAAGCCGCTGGCGTTCTTCTGCATCGCTCCGGTGGTGGCCGCCCGGGCGCTTGGTCAAGGCGTGGAGCTGACAATTGGGGCCGAGCAGCAGGTCGCCGCGGCAATCGAGGCCATGGGCGCCCGCCACGTGGTGAAGCAGGTGCACGAGGCGCACGTGGACGAGACGCACCGCGTGTGCAGCACTCCGGCATACATGTACGACGCGCCGATCCTGGAGGTGGAGAAGGGGATCAACGCGTGTATAGACGAGTTCTCAACGCTGCTGGCGGCCCAGCCGGAGAAGGCTGTATAGACAAATCGCCGGAAAGAAGCGGCCCCGTGGAGGGCGGCGGGCCGTTCCTCCACGGGGCTTGTGCACTTTCCGTGACCTGCGGTGCGGGAGTTACTTTGCCGCGTCGATGATGGCGGCAAAGTCGCCAGCCTTGAGGGAGGCGCCGCCGATGAGCCCGCCGTCGATGTCGGGCTGGGCGAGCAGTTCCGCCGCATTGTCCGGCTTCATGGAGCCGCCGTACTGAATGCGGACGGCCTCCGCGGTATCCTTGCCGAACAGCTCGGTGAGGAGGCCGCGAATCTGCGCGTGGACTTCCTGTGCCTGGTCCGGCGTGGCGGTGCGGCCGGTGCCGATGGCCCAGACGGGCTCGTAGGCGATGACGGTTTCGGCCATCCTGTCCGCCGGGAGGCCGGCGAGGCAGCCGCGTATCTGTTTCTCGACGACGGAGGCGGTCTTGCCGCCGTCGCGCTCCTCGAGTGTCTCGCCCACGCAGACGATCGGTTTCACGCCTGCCTCGTAACAGGCGCGGACCTTGACGTTTACCTTCTCGTCCGTTTCGCCGAAGTACTGACGCCGTTCGCTGTGGCCGAGGATGACCCACTGGCAGCCGGCGTCCTTGAGCATGGCCGGGGAGACTTCCCCCGTATAGGCGCCCTTCTGTACGAGCGCGCCTTTGGCTTCGGTGGAGAAGGCGTTCTGGGCGCCAAGCTGTATATTCGTTCCGTCGATCAGTTCGTGTACGGCGGGGATGGCGAGGTAGGGCGGGCAGACAGCGATGTCGGCGGTGGTGATGTCCTTGACCAGGGGGATGAGTTCCTGGACGAGCTGCTTTGCCTCGGCGAGGAGGCCGTTTTCCTTCCAGTTGCCGGCGATGAACTTCTTGCGAGCCATGGGATTTCCTCCTGGATAGTGGTCCGTTCAACGGAACGCCGGGAAGGAGGGTTGCTCCTTCCCGGCGCGTATTTCTTGTGGTCGATTGTGAAGGCCGGCCGGCCGGTCAGCCGAGCTTCTTGAGCAGGTCGATGAGGCGCATGGAGTAGCCCCACTCGTTGTCGTACCAAGCGAGGACCTTGACCATGTTGCCGACGACGTAGGTGCTCTGGGCGTCCACGGTGGAGCTGGCGGGGTCCTGGTTGAAGTCCATGCTGACGAGCGGCTCTTCCGTATAGTTGAGGTACGGAGCGAGGGAGCCGGTGTCGGCGGCGGACTTGAGAATCTTGTTCACTTCTTCCTTGTTGGTTTCCTTTTTCACCTCGGCGACGAAGTCCACGAGGGAGACATTCGGCGTCGGGACGCGGACAGCGAGGCCATCGAGCTTGCCCTGAAGGTGCGGCATGACCTTGCCGATGGCCTTGGCGGCGCCGGTGGTGGAGGGGATCATGTTGACCGCTGCGGCGCGGGCGCGGCGCATGTCCTTGTGGACGAGGTCGAGGACGTTCTGGTCGTTGGTATAGGAGTGAATGGTGGTGACCAGGCCCTTGACGACGCCGAGGCTGTCGTCGATCGCCTTGACGACGGGGGCGAGGCAGTTGGTGGTGCAGGAGGCGTTGGAGAGAACCTTGGCGTCTGCGGGGATGTTGTCGCAGTTCACGCCGAGGACGATCATGGGCGCGTCCTTGGCGGGGGCGGAGATGATGACCCGCTTGACGTTGCCCTTGAGGTGCTTGGATGCGGCCTCTGTGTTGGTAAAGACGCCGGTGGATTCGATGACGTAGTCGGCGCCGGTCTTGTCGTGGGGAAGAGCGGCGGGGTCTTTTTCCTGGGTGGCAAGAATCTTTTTGCCGTTTACGACGAGGTTGTCGCCCTCTGTCTTCACTTCGGCCTTCAGCCGGCCGTGAATGGAGTCGTACTTGAGCAGGTGGGCGTTGGTTGCGATGGGAGCGAGGTCATTGATGTGGACGACTTCGACGCCCTCGGATTCAAGGGCTGCGCGGAATGCGAGGCGCCCGATGCGCCCGAATCCGTTGATGGAGACTTTCAGTGACAAGGCCATTTCCTCCGTTCGGAGACCGCGTTTGCGGCCACCCGTTAGCATGGGATTGGGCTGAGCGGGAATGCGGGAAGAGGGTGCTCCCGCGGCAGCAGGGGAAGGCTAATTCGCGGGCCGCGGGGGGGGTCAAGTGTTCTTGACACGGGCCTCGCTTTTCAGACAATCGAACGTTTGAGCTACGGTTCGCTCCAAACTTCCACGAGCACGCCGAGCCGGATGCCGGCGGGAATCCAGAGTTCGAGCCGGCGGGAATCGGGCCGGGGGTGTCCGGACGGCTCAAGAACGGGGAATGGCGGCTCTGAGCGTAGTTCCCACCATCTCTCCACTTCCTGTGGGGGGCGGGCATGAAACGTATAGCCGTCGGCGAGATAGACGAGCGTGGGGTGTGGGTCCACGGCCATGCGGACGGGAAGGCGGTCGGGCTGCTCGCGCAGGAAGTCGCCCATTTCGGCCCACTCGGCGTTGAACCCTCCGGGCACCATCGGGTGTTCGGCCCAGCGAGCGAGCCGGCCGGCGTCCGTGCGGAGCTGCTCGGCGAAGAGCAGCGCGGGAATCGCGAGCAGAATATAGACAGGTGGCGGGGTTCCCTTCCATGCCTGCCATTTTGCCGCCACGTAACGGGTCAGTCCGAGCATCGCAAGAGCGATGGTGATCGCGGCGGCGGGGGTGAGTATCTGGAGGCGGAGCATGTTGGGCGCGCCGAAGCTCAGTACGGAGGCGAGCGATCCGATGAGCAGCCAGGAAAGCACGGCGAGGCGGGGTGCCAGGGGCATGTGATGACCGAAGATCAGCACGGCAAGGCCGCCGTAAAACAGCAAGCCGGTCACGACTCCGAACACGGGCACTCCGGTGCCGTGCTGATCGTAAATCGGCCGGTGTTCCATCTGTGCGGCGTCGCTCTCCAACCGCCATCGGTTCATGGTTTCAAGCGCGCCGGTTTCGAACGTCTGTACAAATCTCGGAGGTCCGGGGATGTTGTGTTTCTCCACATGGTCCCCGCGGATCAGCGGCATGAGCGCCACGTCCCGCGCCTGGCGGAACAGGAGGCGGGCGGGCTCTTCGCGCTGAAGGAGCGTGACCTCGTCGCCGCGGCCGCGGAAGTGCTCGGGGTTTAGGAGGTAGTTGATGCCGAGCGGCAGGAAGACGAGGAGGGCCGTTCCTGCCAGCACGCCAAGGCGGCGCCCGAACGCCGCAACAGCGGTTTTTCCGCCGCCTTTCCACCCCTGCCAGAAGGCGAGAAGAAGGGGTGGAAGTACGATAACCGGCATCAGGCGGAAGGCGAGGTACGTGTAGGCTCCAAGGCCGAGGAACGCCCCGCAAAGAGCGGCGTCCGTCATGCTTCTCCGGCGGAGCATCCTCGTCAGAAAGAGGATGACCAGGCAGGCGAACAGCGGAGCGAGGATGGTCCGGAAGGCGAGAGCGGAAAAGTGTATGTGCCAGCGCATGAGCGCAAAACACACGAGTGCCAGTGCCGCCGTATTGCGGCCGAACAGCTCCCGCGCGCAGAGCCACACGACCGGGATCGTGGCGATGCCGATGACTGTACTGACGGCCCGGATGGCAATGGCGCTGGTGCCCCCGGCCAGCACTCCCAACGTCTCCAAGTACATATACATTGGCTCGCGCATGTGCCCGAAAGTGTCGAAGAATATCGGGATGCCGGGTTCGCGGAGGATGCGCAGGGCGTCCAAGCCGTTGATCGCCTCGTCGTACCAGAGGCCGGGCACTTTCGGGAGGAACCAGAGGCGCAGCCCGGCGCCGGCAATCGTGGCGAGCAGCACAACAGCCCACTCCCAGCGGAGGACGGGTCCGCGCTCATTGTCCATCGGGGATTGCCTCCTCGCGTTCGAGCACCATCAGTCCGTCTATCTCGCGAGTGACGGTCCAGCCGCTGCCGGGGCTCAGCAGTTCCTCCAGTAGGGCCAGATACTCATCGCCTGGAACATCGAGGGAGCGGCGGCGGGTGTCGAGCAGGACGATGCCGGCGCGCTCGATGTGCTCGGGGGTGAGGAAGAGCACCTGGCGGCCCCGGGGGACGAAGGCGCCGAGGTCGTAGTGCGTGGCGGCGCGGAGTTCCGGCTGGCCGCGGGGGACGGCGTCCTGGACGAGTTCGCGGGTGGCATCGAGGCGGGCGCGCTCGGCGAGCGTGAGTGCCGGGGGCCATTGCTGCCAGCCCTCCACGCGCGTAGGCATCCACAAGTGTGTGGCGCCGAAGATGGCCAGCCATCCCACGAGGAACCAGCGCGCGCGTGGTCTCCACTCCTCGGGAGTGCGGCGGACGATGCCGGAGATGCCTTCCGCCAGCGCGTACAGCAGCGGCGGGTAGAGCGGGTAGGCGTAGTAGTAGTATAGACGGGCGAAGATTTCCGCATCCGCCGAAAAAAGCAGGACAGCGGGCGGGATCAGCAGAAGCAGCGGCCGCCATCCGTATAGACAAATGAACGCTCCGCAGAAAGCCACGTATATCCACATGGGATTCAGGATCATGCGGTCCAGCACCATGGCGGGGTTCGTGGCAAACCACCAGAGGAGGCCCCAGGGCGAGTCCGCCACGCCACCGTAGCGTTCCTCGATCCAGAAGAAGCCTGTTTCCTCCTCGCCGCCGGGGCGGGGAAGCAGCGCCTGCAGCAGTCCGAAGGCCACCATGGCCGCCGCAGCAATGGCGCCGATGGTCAGGACGGTGCGGCGGTCTCCCCTGCCGAAGTAAAACGCCCAGAGGGCATAGATGAGCAACCAGAGCGGCTGGTCCTCCTTCACCATCAGGATGGCCGCTGCGCATGCAATGGCCCACCAGTGCCGGCGTGCCTCCACGGCCAGGAAAAGGGCAAGCCAGGGCGCTATCAAAAGCGATTCGGGATGGATGGACTGGCGCAGGGATGCCGTGAGCGTATTGACGGCGAAGAACCCCGTCACCGCGCAGACCAGCGCCACGCTCTCCGTTTTACGCCAGACGAGCAGCCCGAGGGGCAGCACTGATAGCGCCAGGGCCAGGTTCAGCGGCGTCAGATACATGAACAAGTCGTCGCGTATCCAGTAGAGCACCGCGGCCGGGTAAAGCCAGAGCATGACGTGGTTGGTGAAGAAGTGGTTCCCGGTGCGGGGATGCTCGAGGTGACTCTCCCCCGCCACGAAGCTGGAGAGCATCATGTCGAACGTCTGTACGGCGTCGCCGCGCACCTGTCCGTCGAGGTACTGTTGCCAGGTGCCGAGCTGAAAGAGGACGAACAGCAGAAGGGCAAACACTGCCAGGCCCGGCAGGAGGGCGCGGGGAGCGGGGGGCGGCTCGCCAGCCGGGGGCGTTTGCTGCTCGCGCGCGGTCATCGGTGGGGCGCCTTCCCGCCCGGGAGGTTTCCGTTGTCCACCCCGGGTGTGCGTGCGAGATAGCAGCGCAACGTGCGGTCCGCCGTTTCGCGATCAAGAAAGAGGTGTCGAGATGCCATCATTCCGGGACTATTGCGCCCTTTACTGCCATCCGGACGGTTCCCCCGTCGCGCTGGATATCAGCCGGATGGGGCTGACCTCGGAGTTCTTTGCCGAAATGGAGCCGCGTCTGCAAGCGGCCAGCGACGCGATGGAGCAGCTCGAAGCCGGTGCCATCGCCAATCCGGACGAAAACCGCATGGTGGGGCACTACTGGCTGCGGGATTTCGAACGCATTCCCGATGCGGAGCTGCGCCGGCTGGTGGCCGCGGACCATGATCGGCTGATGGCGTTCCTGGGGGACGTGCGGGCCGGGAAGATAACGGCTCCGGGAGGCAAGCCCTTCCGCCACCTGCTCTCCATCGGGATCGGGGGCAGCGCACTGGGGCCGCAGTTTCTGGCGCACGCGCTGGGCCGCGACGCGGGGGACGCCATCACGCCGCACTTTATGGACAACACGGACCCGGACGGGATTGGGCGGACGCTGGAGCGGCTTAACGGAAAGCTCGAGGAATCGATCTGCCTTGTGATCAGCAAGTCGGGCGGCACGGCGGAAACCCGCAACGGGATGGTGCTGGCGGAGAAGGCCTGGCGCGCGGTGGGGCTCGAGTTCGGCCCCCATGCAGTGGCGATCACGGGCGAGGGGAGCAAGCTGGACAACCACGCGAAGGAGAACGGCTGGCTGGAGCGCTTCCCGATGTATGACTGGGTTGGCGGGCGGACGAGCGTCATGTCGGCCGTCGGGCTCCTTCCAGCCGGCCTGCAGGGCCTCGATATCGACAACCTGCTGGCCGGAGCACGGGACATGGATGCGGTGACGCGCTCGCGCGAAGTCCGCCAGAATCCGGCGCTGCTGCTGGCGCTGTGCTGGTACCACGCCACGGGCGGACGCGGGGAGAAGGACATGGTGGTGCTGCCATACAAGGACCGGCTGGAGCTGTTCAGCCGCTACCTCCAGCAGCTTGTGATGGAATCGCTGGGGAAGGAACTCGACCTGGACGGGAGGAAGGTGGAGCAGGGCCTCACGGTGTACGGCAACAAGGGCTCAACCGACCAGCACGCCTACGTGCAGCAGCTTCGCGACGGGGTGGCGAACTTCTTCGTCGTGTTCATTGAGGTGCTGCGTGACGGCGCCGCCATGGCGGACGAGGTTGAGGAGGGCGTCACCGCTGGGGATTATCTTTCGGGCTTTTTCCAGGGGACGCGGCGGGCGCTGAGCGAGAAGCGCCGCCAGAACCTGACAATCACCGTGGAGGAGGTCAGTGCCTACACGGTGGGCGCGCTGATTTCGCTGTTCGAGCGGGCAGTCGGTCTATACGCCTCGTTGATCAACGTGAATGCGTATCACCAGCCGGGAGTGGAGGCAGGGAAGAAGGCGGCGGGCGAGGTGCTCAAGCTCCAGCGGGCGCTGGTGAAGGAGATGGGGGCGAATGCCGGAACCCGGCTTTCGGCGGAGGAGTGGGCGAAGGCGGCTGGCTCGGAGGAGGCGGAGACCGCGTACCTGGTGCTGCGGCACCTTGCCGCAAACGGGCGCGGGGTCTCCGGACTCGATACCGGAAACCCCGCGAAAGCCGTGTTCTGGGCGGAGTAGGAAATGCTCAGAGCAGGCGGGTGACTTCGTTCTCCACGTTGCCGTGGTGGCTGCGGTGGGTGATGCGGCCGTTTTGGTCGATGACCACGATGGTGGGGAAGCCGCGGATTTCGTAGGCGTCGAGTATCTCCCGGGCGCCGTTAAAGATCGTGGGGAAGTTCAGGTCGGAGTTTTCTTCGAAGCCCCGCAGGTCTTCGATGGAGCGGTCGCCGCTGACGCCGATCACCTGCACCCCCTGATCGGCGTACTTTTCCTGCACGGCGATCAGCTCGGGGAGCTTGGTGACACAGGGCCCGCACCACGTCGCCCAGAAGTCCAGGACGACGACTTGGCCCTCGTAGTCAGCCAGGCTTATTTCCCGCCCGCTGGTGTCCCAGCCGTGAACCGGGGGGGCAGTTCCGCCGACTCCCTGACCGGAGCCGCCGGTAATGCCACCACCGCCGAATATCTGGGCCGCAAGGACGCCGAGCGCGAGGGCGACAACGGCGAGGCTGACGATGGAGAGGATCTTTGGGAGGTCAGTTCCCTGACTGGTTTCTTCTGGAAAGTCCGACATGGGGGTCACTCCGGGGTTGGTTTTCTCGCGCGGAGGATGGAGTGCAAACGGCGGGCCAGTCAACCAGTTATGCGCGGTCACGCTCCCAGGCGATCACGTCCTCGATCACCTTGCGGAGGTCATGGCGAGGGCGATAGCCGATGGCGTTCTCTATTTTGCGGAGGCAGGGAACGCGGCGCTGCATGTCTTCAAACTCTTCGTTGTATGCCTTTTCGAAGGGAACGAACTCGATGGTGGAGCTGCTTTGGGCCGCGGCGATGACCTGGCGGGCGACCTCCAGGATGGAGACTTCACCGTCGCCGCCGACGTTGAACACCCTGCCGTAGGCATCCGCGGTGGACATCAGACCGGCAAGAGCCTCCACGGCGTCGGCCACGTGACAGAATGTCCGGGTTTGGCTGCCGTCACCATACACGGTGAGGGGCTCGCCGCGGAGGGCCTGGCTTACGAACCGGGGGATGACCATGCCGTAGGTGCCCGTCTGGCGGGGGCCGACAGTGTTGAACAGGCGGGCGACGATGACGGGGAGTTTGTTCTCGCGGAAGTGGGCCAGGGCGAGGAACTCGTCCATCAACTTTGAGCAGGCGTAGGCCCAGCGGGGCCGGCGGGAGGCGCCGAGGACCACGTCGTCCTCCTCGCCGAAGGGCACGTTGTTCTGCTTGCCGTACACCTCGGAGGTGCTGGCGACGAGGACGGGTTTGCCTTTCTTGCCGGCGTGGCGAAGCACGGTCTCAGTGCCGGTAACGTTTGTTTCGATGGTACGAACCGGGTTTTCGACGATGAGGCGGACGCCTACTGCCGCGGCCAGGTGAAAGACGGCGTCCGCGCGGTCCACGGCGACGGCGACGGCCTGCTCGTCGAGCACCGAGGCCACGGTGAGGCGAAAGCCTTCATGGCTTTCCACGGTTTCGAG
Organism: Candidatus Sumerlaeota bacterium; assembly: GCA_007133495.1. Classification (GTDB taxonomy): domain Bacteria; phylum Sumerlaeota; class Sumerlaeia; order SLMS01; family SLMS01; genus SLMS01. The sequence continues at coordinate 16,897 of SLMS01000155.1, forward strand.
ATTGCCGGCCGAGCCGGTGGACAGGTCGTCGAGGACTTCCACGCGGCAGCCGTCACGCAGGAGGCGTTCGACCAGGTGGGAGCCGATGAACCCGGCGCCGCCGGTGACGAGGACGTGCCTGAAGGGGAAGCTCAAGGTTCGGGGCCCCGTGTCAGCTCCAGGATGATTTCGCGGTGCTCGGGATACCGCTCGAGGAGTTCTGCTGCCGTTGGGAGATGGAAGTCGTCGAAGTCGAAGCCGGGGGCAACCACGCAACTGACCAGGGCCCAGTCGGTGCCGGGGACGGGGCGGGCGGCCTGCCAGTCGCCCGCCGGAATGACGGCCTGCTGCTGGTAGCCCTCAATAAGAGGGCCGAGCCGCTGGAAGCCGTAGGTGCCGGGGCGATCGATCCTGTGAAGCTCGAGGGGTCCGCCGGCGACCCACGTCCAGACCTCGTCAGACCGGACGCTGTGCCAGGCGGAGAAGTTGCCGACGTCGAGGTAGAAGTAAATGGACGTTACGGTGGCGCGGCGGTTGCCCGTGCGGGGGTGGAGCAGGGTGGTTTCCGAGCGGTAGGTCTCGCGAAAGTATCCGCCTTCGGGGTGGGGTTCGAGGCGGAGACGGTCGCGCAACTCAGTGGCGTTGTTGAAGATGCGGGGCAATGGGGGGACCCTCCTGTGCCTGACGGAATGGCATCATGGCAAAACGCCTCGTGGGGAGGCGCGGCGGCAACAGGGTTTTTTCCTCCTCCTTTCGCCCCTTCTCTGGAATACGGGGCAGCCGTGGTGGGCTGCCCCGCACTGTTCAGGCTTACTCTTTTGCGACGGGCAGGAGCATGCCCTTGACGGGAAGGGCGCCAAGGAGCGGACGGGCCCATTCGATGAACTCTGCAGTGACGTCGAACTTGTCCGCGGCGATCAGGTGGTCCTCCATTGGGCGGTACTGTTTGACGCCCTTGGGGAAGTTGACGCCGGAGACGTCCTCCAGTTCGGCGCGGAAGAGATCGCAGAGGTACTTGCCGCTGGCGGAGGGGACGCGGCGGAAGCAGATGGAGCCGCTCTTCTGGCCCTCGACTGCCTCGCGGACGGCGTAGGCGCCGGATTCGCGGGCCTCCTGCGCGTCGGGTTCGCTGACGCATCCGGCGAAGGAGCGCTGGGCGTAGCCGAGCGTGTCGGCACGCAGGCGCACCTTCTTGCCCGTTTTGCGGTGCATGTGAATCTTGGTGACCGAGGCGAGCAGGTCGGCCAGGGCGCCGCTTCCGGAGAGCTGGGCGTGGCCGAAGGCGTCGAGCTTGGCACCGCCGGCGGCGTCCTCGATCTTGCCGGTGGCGTCCATCCAGTCCACGAGCACGCCCATGTCGAGTTCCTTGAGTTCGGCGCGGACCTTGTCGGACTGGAGCCAGACGTTGCCGTCGGCGTCGGCCAGGCCTTCGGACACGGCGATCAGGGCGCGCTTGTTTTCGGCGTATATCTTCTCGATGCGTTCGACGAACTCACGGACGGTATAGCTGCGCTCGGGCAGGCAGATCATGTGTGGGCCGTCGCCTTCATTGACACGGGCGAGCGCGGAGGCGGCGGTCAACCACCCGGCGTTGCGGCCCATGACGACGTCTATCTTGATGCCGGGAATGGAGCGGTTGTCGAGGTCGTTGCCCATGAATGCCTGGGCGACGTACTTGGCCGCGGAGCCATAGCCGGGGCAGTGGTCGGTCACCAGCAGGTCGTTGTCGATGGTCTTGGGACAGTGGAAGACGTGGAGGTCGTAGTTTTGCTGCTGGGCGATCTTGTTGATGATGCCGGTGGCCAGAGCCGAGTCGTTCCCGCCAATGTAGAAGAAGTAGCGGACGTTGTGCTTTTCGAAGATTTTGAAGATTTCCTTGCAGTCGTCTTCCTTGGGCTTGAAGCGGCAGGAGCCGAGTCCGGCCGACGGGGTGGCGCCGACCTCCTCCAGCACGTACTTGCCCTGTGCGCGCAGATCGACGAAGTCCTCGCGCAGGACGCCTTCCACGCCGTTTCGGGCGCCAAAGACGCCCTCGATGGCGTCATGCCGGAGGGCTTCCTGAACCACGCCCACGAGCGATTGATTGATGACTGCAGTTGGGCCGCCAGACTGACCCACCACCAAGTTTCCCTTTACTGGGCTCATAACGATCCTTCACCCCCGATGCCTGAAATGGCACGGGAGCGCGCCAGGCCGGGTGCCGCGCTTCCCATGCGGAGGGATGTGTACCGGCTTGCCTCCGGGGGGGCAAGCCCTTGAGGGTTGGGGTGACGGCCAACTTCCCCCGGGGCGGGGCGTTCGGCCTCCGAGAGTCACCTGCAACCCTCATGAAAGCTGTCCCATGCACGGAAAGATGTGCCACCACGCCACCGTTAGCCTTCTGGCAGTGCTGATTGCCCTCTGGACGCCGGGGCTCTCCCCCGCCGGAGAGACTGGCGAAGAATCGGAGCCGACGGTCCCGGAGATCACCGATACCATGCCTGAGCCTGCCGCCCCGCCCGGAGTGGAGGACGTTTACGAGCAGCAGCGGGCGTTCCTTGAGCGCCTTGAGGGGACACTCATCATCCGCGGCGAAGTGGTGGATGCGGCAGGCGAGCCCATCGAAGGGGTGGACGTGCGGATCGTGCGTCACACGGTGGACAACCCGCACGGCGAGCCGGAGGAGCACGAGACGGTGGACCACCGGTTCGTCTTCCGGTTCGAGGACGTGACCTCCGTCTATCTTCAGTTCACGCGCGGTGACCACCTGATCAGCGAGCTGGAGGCCTTCCGGGCGCTGCCGGAGCTGGCCAGGCAGGCTCAGACGGTACCTCAGGACTTCACGACGACCGTGCAACTGGAGTTGGTGGAGAACACCGTGGAGCTGCCGGAGGTGGTGCTCCTGGTGAGCCACCTGCCGGACGAGAGTCACTACATCCACGGGATCGACGAGGGGGTGGACTCCGGCGGCCGGGCTGTGCCGGTGTTCCTGCCGCAGCGGGTGAGCGCCCCCGTGCACGATCTCTATCCGCCGTTCCTGGCGGCGGGAATCGAGCAGGTGGAGTACGACCTTGAACCGCTGCGGGACCGGGAGGGCCGGGCGCTTTCGCCGCGCAACGCGGTGGGCCGGCTTCATCTGGAGGACGGGCAGGACGGTGGCCTCATTGTTTACGAGCCGGGCGAGGAGAACCTGAGCCGCTTCCAGGTCATGCGCCGCATGATGGAGGCACCAGAGTCCGGGTACGACCGGTCGATCACCTTCACAGCGGAGGATTACGCCTACGTGGACCGGCTGGACCCGGTTTACGTGTGGGCGAAGCTGCTGGGGTTCCATGCGAAGGGGACCATCGACAGGGTGTACTACGGGCCGGAGGGATTCCATGTGCTGCTGCGCCTGCGCATCCAGCCCGACGGGTCGCGTCACCTGGCCACGCGGGACTGAGCGGGCCCGGTCTGTCTGCGCTTGCGCCGGTAAGCCACCGGCTTGTCCCCTTCCTCCCGCCTCAGAGACTACTCCCCGGGAGAGGCCGGATGGCCGTTTTTTCCAATGCGATCGTGATCGGCGCTTCCTCCGGCATGGGGGCGGAACTGGCGCGGCTGTTGGCCCGCAAGCGGGTACGGACGGCGCTGGTGGCGCGGCGCAAGGAGGCGCTGGAGCAGCTCGCCTCCCGGATCGCCAAGGAGACGCCGAAGGCCCCCGAGCCACTTGTCTATCCCCACGATGTGCGGGAGTTCGGGGAGGTCCCGGCCCTGTTTCAGCGCATCACCCACGACTTGGGGGGGCTGGACCTGATCGTGTACTGCGCGGGGGTAATGCCGCCGGTGGCCGTCAACGAGTAC
>SLMS01000111.1 GCA_007133495.1 Candidatus Sumerlaeota bacterium
TATCCCCACGCACTTCTTGGACTTGCCCGTAAAACTGTCCTACAGATCACCGGCACGCTGCACCCGCCCGAAGACGTCCGCGTTCTCTGGTCGCCCGGCCCGGACGGGGTTGACGGCCGCGCCGCGGTTCCTTACGACCCCACCAACGGCACCCGCAGCGCCGGGGACATCATCGTATTTCCGGAGAGGTTTCGATGAAACCGGGAAAGGTTCTTTCACGATACGGCTGGATTGGCGGCGTGGCGCTTGCGGCTCTCTTGGCGGGGTCGGTCGTTTGGAGAGCACAGCGCATTCCGCCGCCGGACACGGAGACACTCCAGGCTGTAGTCAACCACTACGAATCCGAAATGCTGGAGGCGTTTGGCCCGCCATCCACGTCGCGGTATGCCGAACTCGCGTGGACACTCGGCTTGCCGCTTCTGGACACAAAAGAGATCATTCGCCGGGGTGTGGTCAGTCACGAGTTTAATAATTGGGCCGGGGCACATCGGGGAGCCCTTGACGAAATTGGTAGGCTTGCGGCGAGCGAAAACATCTATCCCGTGTTCATGCAGGATTCGGAGACGGGCCACACGGAGCGTTTATTTTCCGAGGGACCGGACCTTGCGCGGGCTTACCGGCTGATGGCCAACGCCGCAATGCAGGAGGAAGACTGGGACGAGGCCCTCCAGCGCCTGCGGCACTCAGCTCAATCGTCCGACCCCATCCGGTTCCGCTTCCACCTCGGCCACCTGAGTTCAGTGGTCGCCCGGGCAACCGGATATGAAGACTATTACAATATTCTGGCCTATGATCTCCCCGCCACAGCGCTTGAGCAGGCCCTTTCCGACCTGCAGGGGTTGCAAACCACGGAACCCGCTTTTGACGACTGGCACCGGCTCGCCATGCAAGCGGGCAGGTCTTACGGCCTTCTCCGGTATGCGGGACAAGACACGGTTCGCAATCCTCTCCCACCGGCGGTCCCACTCGATCATTCGATGAGGCATCGATATCTCGCCAAGGCGCGGACGTTTGCCGCCCTCGCGGGGGGCGATTTCGAGAGTCCGAGCCTGCGGCGGTATGCCGAGCGCCTGCGTGCGGAAATTGATCCGGAACAGCCGTTCGACGAACTCGAATGGGCCGAAGGCAGCGGAGAGAGAGCCCGCTGGACCTCCGTCCCGGCAGATGTCCGGTTCCTGCGCGAGGCCGCGGAGGCCGAGCCCGCCCTGCTCAAAGGCATGGCACTCCCGGAGCATCTGCTGGAAACCATCGACCGTTGGACACTCGCTGTCTATGTGGGCAGTTTTCCCAACTGGAGGGCGCCGAATACCGAAGTGCCGCCCCGCCTGACTCTCACGGAAGGGGAACTACTGCGCACGGCCTTCGATGCAAGATTGCAATACTCTCAAGCCGGCACCTGGCCGGAAACGGTTCTCGACGATGGCCAGTTCGAGCGCATCGTGAATGAGTATCGCGACCGCACCGACAGGCCTTACCTCCCCATCCAGTCCCGCATCATCGAAGGGGAGCTTCCGCGAGTCCATTTCAAGCTCCTGCTTCGGCGGGAACTTGGCACCGCAGCGCGCTCACCGGACGTCGAGTTGACTTTCGCCGATGACCCGTTCCGGTTCAGGCTCACGTACCCCACTGACCTCACGGCTCGTCAAATGCTTGTCCTTCGTGATGCGCTCGCCCCCTTCACCGAGAAGTTGGAGGCGAAGATAATTCCTCCACAAGTTACTCTCCCCAGGCAGATCGGCTGCATCGTATTGCCGGAGGAGTTTCCCTGGCCAGACGATGTCAGTACTTCCGATGACGATTCCCAGTCCACGTTGAGTGTTGCGCCGCCGCCGCCCGTGGAGAGATACTGGGCCGAATACGTCGGCCCGGGCGCGCCGATGCCCTCCCCACTGACACCTGAGACGGCAGAGCACATGGCCCACGTCAGGACAACCATCGAGGATCGTGAACCGCGGTTTCGCAGATGGGCTGACGGCGTGAGGATCGTTGCCGAAGGCGTCCTTGTCCCGCCCGAAGACGTCCGGGTCCTTTGGTCGCCCGGTCCTGACGGACGGGACGGCCGCGGCAAAATTCCCTACGATCCCACTAACGGCACCCTCAGCGCCGGGGACATCATCTTGTTTCCGGAGAGCTTTCGATAAGATAGAGAGCAACCGGACTGCCTGCAACAAGGCAAACGCTCATGGACATACTGGGAGGGAGAATATATACTACAGAGACAGCGCCTCGATTACTTCGATCGGACAGCCTCTGCTGTATTTCACAATAGTATAGACACCCCCCTTGGAGTGCGGCGGCTTGCCGCCGCCTTGACGCCGCAGGCCTGCCTGCGGCCGCACCGAGTTCCGGCAGGCCACCACCCCCAACAAGCACGGGCGAACCTCATCGCCCCACGTGCAGCCAGGGCCGCGTGCCGCAAACCGTGCTTGCCACTCTCCCCGCTGCGGGCGGACTCATGGGCAAGTTTTTGCCCCGAGGCGCGCGCCCTGTCATGACTCCGTGGATACTTCTCGCCCTGTTGGCCTTCGCCCAATGCCTTGCGCTGGGATTGCTGTTGATGCCATGGGCGCGGGGGCAGGGGCCGCGTCTGGGGCTGATGGACCGTCCGGCCGCGGCACGAAAGATCCATCATAAGCCCACGCCTCTTTCCGGCGGGCTCGCCATTTTTCCGGCCTTCTGGGCGGCGCTCTGGGTGAACGTCCTCGTGGCGGTGCTGATCATCCCGGCGCTCTGGTTCCTGCCGGAGCCGGTCCGCGTGCTGGCAGGCAACGTGGTCTTGCGCCTGGACATGCTGGCGGGGGTCTTCGCCGGGTGCGCCATCATTTTCGTGCTCGGCCTGCTGGACGACCGGTACGACCTGCCCCCGCTCCTGCGCCTTGGAGTGCAGGTGGCTGCAACGTTCCCCGTTCTGGCCGCCGGCGTGAGTTTCCAGGTGGTGGACGTGTGGTGGGTGGCCTGGCCGCTGACCGTCTTCTGGCTGGTCCTGCTGACCAACAGCCTCAACTTCCTGGACAACATGAACGGGCTGACCAGCGGCGTGACGATCATCGTCTGCCTCGTCATGGCCATTATCGCACTGCTTTTCCGCGAGTGGTACATGCTGCTTATCTTCGCCATGCTGGCCGGGGCCGTGCTCGCCTTCTGGTTCCACAACTTCCCACGGGCCTCGGTCTTTCTGGGCGACAACGGCAGCACGCACCTTGGGTTTCTGCTCGGCAGCCTGGCGATCCTGACGACGTATTACGAGGAGGGCGACCCCTCCCGCCTGCCCGTGCTCATTCCGCTGCTGGTGCTGGGGGTGCCGCTTTTCGACACGCTTTCGGTGCTGTGGATACGCTGGAAGGCCCGCCGGCCGCTCATGGTGGGCGACACCAACCACCTCTCGCACCGGCTGGTGGCGCTTGGCATGAGCCGCACCGAAGCCGTGCTCTTCATCTATCTTGCCACGCTGGTGGTCGGACTAGCGGCCATTCCGCTGCGGATACTCGATTGGCGGCACGGAATGTTGCAAACTGCATTAATAGTCTTGATCTTCCTGCTACTGCACTGGCTAGAACGAGTCAGCTACCGCACGCGGAGAAGCTGATGATCCTTGCTGCGAGGTACCCGTTCCCATGTTCCCGTTGCCCCGTTGCTCCCGCGCCTGGCGGGTGGGAGTGCTCCTGCTCGCCGCGCCGTTGACGCTCGCCCTTCTCGCCGGTTGCGGCGCGAAAATCCGCGAGCTTGAAACCCAGGTCCAAATGCGCGACGCCCGCATCCTGCAACTCCGGCAGGACATGGCCGCCGTGCGCGAAAGGGCCGAGACTGCCGAAAACGAACTCCAACGTACCCGCACCCGCATGGCCGCCCTTGAAGCGGAGGTTGAGGATACGGGCGAAAAACTGAGTGCAGCCAGACTTGCACTCCACACAAGCCGCAACTCCACCGCCGCGGAGATGAACGGCATCATGCAGGCCTCCCTCCATCAGGAGCAGCAGCTCAAGGAGGAGGTCGAGCGGCTCGCCACCCGGCTGCAGACGCTGGAGGTGGAACTGCTCCACGAGGAGGAACGGCGCGAGGCGCTGGAGGGAGAACTCGCCGCGGCCAAGGAGGAGCTGGAGAGCTCCCGCGAGCGGGCCGACAGCCTCCTCAGCACGACACGCGAGCAGGAGCAGACCATCCGCTCCGAGCGCGAACGCCGCGAACGTCTGGCCGGACAGCTTGACGAGGCGGACGAATCGCTCAAGGCCGCCCGTTCCGAACTCCGCCAAGCGCGCGACGAAATCGCCGATCTGGAAAGCCAGCGCTCCGCCGCCCGGGAGGCCGCGGAGGAACTGCGCGAGAGCCTCGCCGCCAAGCAGTCCGAAATCGCCGAACTGGAGGCCATCCAGAAGGACTCCCCCGCCGGCGACCCCGAAGCGGCGGAAGCCGCCGAGGCAGCCTTCCGTGAAGGGCTCGCCGGGCGCATCTCCTCCCGCGCCGTCAGCGTGGAACGCGAGGACGCCCAGGTCCGCGTCCGCCTCTACTCCGACGACCTGTTCCAGACCGCCACCACCCTGCTCTCCGATGCGGGGTTGCGCTCTCTCCAGACCCTGGACGATGCTCTCGGCGAGCATCTGCCCCGGAGCATCACCGTGGAAGGACACACCGACAACGTTCCCGTGCGCAACATGCCCTACCCGGACAACTGGGAGCTGGGCGCTGCGCGCGCCTCGGAAGTGGTGCGCTGGCTGGCGGGTCAGCCGGGGCGGGACGCCTCGTTGTTCGCCACCACTTCGCACTCCTTCCATCGACCGCTCGGGGATAACCGCGAGGCTTCCGGGCGCAGGCTCAACCGCCGGGTGGAGATCGTCCTGGACTATTGAGCGCAGAGACGGCGGCGGACCAGCCCATCGAGCAGCCCGCCGCCCCCACATCGCAACCAGCACCGCCGGATGCCGCGGAGGAGACGTTCCGCGCGACGGTGGTGATTTTGTCCTACCACAGCGAGCAGTTCCTCGAAGGCTGCCTTGAGGCGCTCGGCCGTTCCCGCGGCGTGGAGCTGGAAATCGTCTGCGTGGACAACGCCTCGCCGGACCGCAGCCACGAAATTGCCCAAAAACATCCGCTGGTGGCGAAGGCGATCCGCTCGGAGCAAAACCTCGGGTTTTCCGGAGGCAACAATCTTGGATGGCGCGAGGGCACCGCACCTTACGTGGTGCTGATCAATCCGGACTGCCGGGTTCAGCCGGATGCCCTGCGGAACCTGCTGGCACCGCTCCGGGACGAGCCGGAGGTCGCGATCGTGGGCGCCCGGTTGCTCTATCCCAACACGAACACCCTCCAGCACGCCGGCGGCATTCTCCACCCCAACGGCATGTGCGAGCATTTCGGTGTGGACCGGCCAGATGGGGCGCCTTGGGACAAGGACCGCGACGTGGAGTACGTCACCGGCGCGCTGATTGCCTTCCGCCGGGGCGATCTGGAGGATCTCGGCGGGCTCGACGAGGACTATTGGCCCGCCTACTACGAGGAGACCGACCTCTGCTACCGGGTGCGGCGCCAGGGGCGGAAGGTGCGCTACGCGGCCGGCGCGGTGGCCTATCACTACGAGTCGCCCGCGCTGGAGAAGCGCTCCGCCCGGCTTGTCCGCACCAGCTACCGCAGCCGGATACGCTTTATCGTGAAGAACTACGGGGTGGTGGAGTTTTGCCGCGACTTCCTGCCGTTCGAGGTACGATGGTTCTTCGGCCGGTTCGCCAGGGGGTACCGCTGGCAGACCGTGCGGTCGTATTTGTCTGGCGTCCTCTTTGCTCTGCGTTGCGTGGCCCGGTTATCGAGGCGTCCGCGCCAACCGCCGCGCGAAAAACTTCGGCGCTGAAGGAAAATTGCGCACTCTAAGCTCCCTCCTCCCATACGTCCGGCGCCACGCCTGGGCCATCGTCTTCGGGATACTTTTTGTCTTCCTGGCGAACTCCCTTGCCCTGACCGTTCCCATCATCATCGGCCAGACGGTCAACCTGATCGAAGAAGGCCGCATCCACCCGGACAACCTGTTTCACCTCGCCTTCCTGGCTGTGTGCGTCGCCGGGGTGGCCGCCTGCTTCCGCTTCCTCATGCGCCGGGTGATCATCGACATCTCCCGCGAGGTCGAGTACGAGTTCCGCAACGACTTCTTCCGCAAGCTCCAGTCCCTCGACCCAAGCTTCTTCGATGCGCGCAACACCGGCGACCTGATGAGCCGCGCCACAAACGACACCGATGCGCTCCGGATGCTCATGGGCCCCGGGGTGATGTACACGGCGAACACGATCTTCAGCCTGCCCATCGCCCTCACCGCGATGCTCTGGCTGGACTGGCGGCTGACCCTGGTCTGCATGGCGCCGATGCTGGTACTGACACCGTTGGTGCGGTACTTCGGCACCCGCACCCACCGCATGTCGCGACTGCAGCAGGACTCTTTCGGCGAGTTGACCACCACCGTGCAGGAAAACCTCGCCGGCATCCGCGTCGTGAAGGCCTACCGGCAGGAGGACTTCGAGCTCCGCAAATTTCTCGAGCGCAACGACGACTACATCGACAAGTCGCTCGAGCTGGCCCGGCTCCAGGCCATGTTCTTTCCCTCCATCCGGTTGCTGGTCGGTTTCGGGTTCACGGTCCTCCTGCTGTACGGCGGTCACCGGATCATCCAGGGGCATCTGGAGGTGGGCACGCTCCTCTCCTTCCTGCTGCTTTTCGGGATGATTGTCTGGCCGCTCATCGCCGCCGGCTGGGTGATCAACCTGATCCAGCGGGGCATTGCTTCGCTGGAGCGCATCAACGCCATCCTGGAGTCCGTTCCCAGCGTGACCGAGCCGGAGGACGGTGCCGCGGTCGTTGTCGAAGCCGGACCGCCGAGCATCGAACTGCGCTCGCTCACCTTCCAATACGAAGGCACCCTGTGGCCGCAGTTGAAGGATATAGACCTGCACGCTCCGCCGGGCAAGACCGTCGGCATCGTCGGGCCCGTCGGTGCAGGGAAATCGACGCTGGTGAATCTACTGTCGCGGTTCTACCCTGTACCGAGAGGAATGATCTTTTTCGGGGGGAAGGATATTAACGACTGGCCGCTCTCCGAACTCCGCCGGCGTATATCTTTCGTGTTCCAGGAGACCTTTCTCTTTTCCGATACCATCGGGTGGAACATACGGTTCGGATCCGCGGATAACACGCCCCAGGACCTCGTCGAGGAAGCGGCGGAGATTGCGCAGGTCCACAGCGACATTGGCGATCTGCCGCGCAATTATTCCACCGTGCTCGGGGAGCGCGGGGTGAACCTCTCCGGCGGCCAGCGCCAACGCGTCGCCATCGCGCGGGCGCTCATGCGCCAGGCGGATATTCTCGTGCTCGACGATACGCTCTCCGCCGTGGACACGCACACCGAGGAGGCCATCCTCGGCGAGTTGCGCCGCATCATGGAGCGCAAGACCACCTTCCTCATTTCCCACCGCCTTTCCACAGTCGCGACGGCGGACGAGATTCTCGTCCTCGATGAAGGCCGCATCATCCAGCGCGGCACGCACAACGAACTTAATGCCCAGCCCGGGTGGTACTCGGAAATGTATAGTCGGCAGCTCTCCGAGCGCGCGATCGAGGATTACGACGAGGAAGGCTTCGCGGAGGACCCGGCAACATGAATCCCGCCGAAGTCCTCGAACGAGCACGCCGCGAACGCTACCGCGCCGAGGAAAACGAGGCGCTTCAGCGCCGTGGCGACCTGCGCCAGATGAAGCGCCTGTTGCGCTACCTGCGCCCCCGCCGCAAGGCCGTCATCCTGGCGATTCTCCTCTCAACGCTGATCGCCGTGCTCACCCCCCTGCCGATGGTGCTCATCAAGGAGGCCATCGACGTCTATATCATGCCCGGGAACTACGGCGGGTTGGCGCTGATGGCGGGTCTGCTGCTGCTCTCCGCAGGGATGATCTTCTTCCTGAAAAAAACCTCCCACTATATGATCGCGAAGATCGGCCAGCACACGATGCGGGACCTGCGGGAGGAGGTCTTCAGCCACATACAGTCGCAGCCGCTCCGGTTTTTCGACCGCAACCCCGTCGGCCGGCTCATCACGCGCGTGACGAGCGACGTCAACGTCCTGAACGAACTCTTCGCCCAGGGAGTTGTGGGCATTTTCCAGCAGGTGTTCTCCCTGATTGTGATCCTTGGCGTGTTGTTCTATTTCAATTGGCAGCTTACGTTGCTGATTCTGCCGGTTATTCCGCTCATTGCCCTGGCGTCCTGGAATTTCCGCAACAATGTCTTTGTGAGCTACCGGCTCACGCGCGTGCGGCTCTCCCGCCTCAACACCTTCATGCAGGAAAACATCACCGGCATGAGGACCGTCCAGGCGAATACCCGCGAGGACCCGCAGTTCCGCCTCTTCGACGAGCTGAACCGCGCCCACCGCGACGCGCACATCAAGACGGTCTTCCAGTACGCGTTGTTCTTCCCGATCGTGGAGGTCGCGACGACGCTCGGGCTCGCCATCGTCGTCTGGCAGGGCGGCAGGATGTTCCTCGCGCCGGAGACCGCCGCCATGGGAGCGGTGACCGTCGGCCAGTTGGCGCTGTTCGTGCAGGCGCTGGAGCGCTTTTTCCAGCCGGTGAAGGACCTGTCCGAAAAGTATAACATTGTTCAGTCCGCCATCGCCGCCAGCGAGCGCCTCTTTGTGCTGCTGGACACCAAGCCGACCATCATCGACCCCGAAAACCCCGTCCATCCCGGCCAGTCACGCGGGCGTATCGAATTCCGGGACGTGTGGTTTGCCTACAATCCCGGCGAATGGGTGCTCAAGGGGGTGAGCTTCACCGTCGAGGAGGGCCAAACCGCCGCAATCGTCGGCCCCACCGGCAGCGGAAAGACGACGCTCATGGCCCTGCTCTGCCGCTTCTACGATATACAGAAGGGGCAGATTCTGGTGGACGGCGTGGACGTACGCGAAATGCGCCAGGCGGACCTGCGCGAGAAAATCGCCATCGTCATGCAGGACGTTTTCCTCTTCCATGGCACGGTGGCCGGAAACGTGCGCCTCGGCCGCGAGTCGATCACGGACGAGCGCATCCGCGAAGTCTGCGAGCGCACCGGTTTCGACAACGTGGTACGCCGCCTGCCCAGCGGTTACGAAAGCGGCGTCAAGGAGCGCGGCGCCACGCTCAGCACCGGTGAAAAGCAACTCCTCAGCTTCGCCCGTGCCCTGGCCTTCGACCCGCATATCCTGATCCTGGACGAGGCGACGTCCAATATAGACACCGAATCCGAGCAGCAGGTCCAACGGGCCGTTGCCACGCTCTGCGCCGGCCGAACCTCCCTCGTCATCGCCCACCGGCTTTCCACCATCCAGCGCGCCCACAAGATTCTGGTCATCCACCACGGCCACCTTGTGGAGGAGGGCACGCACCAGGAGCTGCTCCGCCGCGGCGGGCTCTACAGGCGCCTCTACGACCTCCAGTACCGCGAACAAGCGGCAGGGTGAGGCAAACACGGCAGTCCTGCTCCCGGCATCGCCCGGCCCTGAGGTTCCGGTTGTCACCCTCCGCACCCGCCGGGGAGAGTTCCGCGCTTTGGAGCCGCCAAACGCTCCCACGCAGCTTCCACCGCCCGAACGAACGGAACGCGAACACGATGATCGAAGAAGGAATCGACCCAAACACAGTCCTCCGCGCCGAAGGACTCGCCAAGGAGTACGGCAAGGCCCGCGTCGTCAACGGTGTGGACCTTGAACTCAACACCAACGAGGTCGTCGGGCTGCTCGGCCCCAATGGCGCCGGGAAGACCACCTCCTTCAAGATGCTCGTCGGGTTCACCGCCCCCACCGAGGGGCGCGTCTTCTTCAATGACCGCGAGATCACCCGCATGCCGATCCACCACCGGGCGCGCCTGGGGATCAGCTACCTGCCCCAGGAGACCAGCGTCTTCCGGAAGATGACCGTCCGCGAAAACCTCATGGCGGTGCTCCAAGCCCGCGGCATGAGCAAGGCGGAAATCCGGCCAAGGGCCAACCAGCTCATCGAAGAACTCGGTATCGGGTACATCCAGCACCGCATGGCGGAGAAGCTCTCCGGCGGCGAAAAGCGCAGGGTGGAGATCGCCCGAGCCCTGATGACCCGCCCCACGTTCATCTTCCTCGACGAGCCCTTCACGGGCATCGACCCCCCCACCGTCGAGGACATCCAGAACATCATCCGATCGCTGCGTGACCGCGGGCTCGGCATCCTCATTACCGACCACAACGTCCGTGAAACGCTCGGCATCACCGACCGCAGCTACATGATGTACAACGGCGACGTGCTGGTCTCGGGCGCCGTGGAGGACATCCTCAAGAACGAGCAGATCAAGGAGAAGTACCTGACGCAGAGCATCATCGCCGACCTGGCCAAGCGCGGTACCGAGGTCCTCACCGCCGCGGGCCAGCGGGGCCACGACGAACCCGGCCAGCAGGAGTGACCGGCACGGCGCCGCACGCCTCTGCAAGCAAATGACATAAGAACCGCCCCCGGAGAGTGACCTCGTCCGGGGGCGGTCTGATTAAGCGGGGCGCTTGCGGGCAGAAGACCCGCCGGTTACCTGATCGGTCCTCGCGTGATGGTCCGCCTGCCGGGGATGGTTCCGGGGCGGTCGGTCAGTGCGTTCAGCAGGTTCTGCGCGTCGCGCAGGCGGGAGTTCAGGTCCATGCCGGACATCGGCCCGAGCGAGGGGTCCAGCCGCAGAGCGGTCTGATAGTGGTCCACCGCGCGGCGGGCGAGGGTGATGGCCTGCTGGCGTTCGCTGATGCCGAAGGTGGCGCGCCGGCGTTCGTCATGCAGCCGGTCGAGGTGGCGGAGCGCCTCGGTGTAGTACTGCATGCCGCGCTCGGCGATCTCGCGGGCCCGCTCGCGGGTCTCGGCCGCCTGCCGACGTGCCTCGATGTCGGCCCGTTGGTAGAGTTCTTCCGCCTCTTCGAGCAGTTCGTCAAAGCGGGTGTGCTCCTCGCGGAACCTCTGGGCGATGTCGCGCGCGATCAGGAACTCACCACGGCGATAGGCTCGATCGGCACGGGCGAGCTCGGACTCGGCCTCCTCGCGCAACACCGAGAGGGCGATCTCGTTTTCCGAGTCGTAGCGCAGCACGAGTTCGATCTCCCGGTTGGCCATTCGGGTGAGTCCCTCCTCGCGAAGCTGTTGAGCCAGAAGTGCGCGCCCGTCCCAGTCCTCCTCGCCCAGTTGAGCCTTGTCCCGCTCGTACCGCAGAGCCACCAGCGGCCCGGTATCTTCGCTGGGGAAGAGCTGGAGCAGTTCCTCGTAGCGCTCGATGGCGCGCTCCCACTGGCGCCGCTCGGTCAGTTGGCCGATCAACTCGCGGTAGGAGGTGCGGAGCATCCGGTCGTAGCCCCGTCCGGCAAAGCGTGGAACTCCGTGGACGCGGCGCAGCGGCTCGATCGCCTCCTCGTAGCGCTCGGCCTCGTAGAGCAGTTCGCCGGCGACGCGGTTGTTCTCCAGGTTCGCCGGGTCTTCCTCCAGCTTGGTCATGTAGGCTTCGAGGACCTCGGGCTTCTTCTCGGGATCGTTGCGCCAGATGCGCAGGAGCCTGTCGCGGGCCTCCTGGTTGTCCGGGTCCATTTCGAGGACGCGGAGGTATTTCTCCTCGGCCGTGCGGTAGTCGAGCCGGTCATAACGCGAGAAGCCCCAGGCAAGGTACAGGTCGCGCATTAGCCGCTGTGCGGAGGCCTGTTGGTCCTCGGTGGCCCCGGACGCCAGGATCCGGTCGAGCACCTCTTCGGCGCGGTCGAAGCGCTGCTCCTCGATCATTTCGGGAATCTGTTCGAGTTCCCGGCTGATCTGTTCCCTCATCTGGCGGGAGCGCTCCTCTTGCTGCTGTTCGATGATGCTCCGCGCCTCTTCGAGTCCCTCGCGGGCCTCCTCGTGGTCCGGGTCGGCCTCGACGGCCTGCTGGAACATTCGGAGCGCGGAGGTGTAGTTGCGCGCGCGCAGGTGCTGCCGGCCGATGCGGGTCCAGTCAGTCGCGTCGTCCTCCTCGATGATCTCGGCCACGCGGGCCATGGGGAGTTCGATGCGCCCGCTGCTGCTGATGAACGCGATGCGCTCATCGCTGCCGACAACGGGCTCGACGCGGCCCTCAAGGCGCGTTCCGTCCCGCAGGACAACGATATCGGGCAGCGCGAGTGCCGGAACGAGCAGCAGCACCACCACGCTCAGGGAAAGATGAATTGGACTTCTCATGTTCCTGGCTCCTCGTCACGGCTTTGTTTTCGGACCGCCTTTACCGTGTGCATGGTCGTCCCAGCCGGTCTGATGGTCAAGTGAAGCATCCCCTTCTTGCGTGCAAAAAGGGAAGCTCTTCAGGTGGACAGGAAGCAAGAAAGGCTCCATAATACCGGGAAGCAGCGCTCCACAGTCTCCGGTTGCACGGCGGCGCCCCATGCGTTTGCTGAGGGCCGTGTGGCCCGCAGGCTTCCCCCCACCGGTGTCACCCACATCCCCGGAGTGAGGAAGGGATGACAAAGGCCATTGTCCACTTGGCCGCAGGGGCTGCGCTCCTTGCGGCAGCCACCGTGCCTGCTGCGCCGCTGGTCATCAACGAGTTCGTCGCCTCCAACCACGGCGGACACACGGACTTCCAGGGGGATACCCCCGACTGGATCGAGCTGCACAACGCCGGCACGGAACCGGTGGCTCTGGAAGGCTGGGGGCTGTCCGACGACGCGGACAACCCGCGCCGGTGGGTCTTCGAGCAGGGAATCGTCGAGCCCGGCGGCTTCCTTGTCGTCTTCGCCTCGGGGAAAGACCGGCAGGACGCCTTCGAACCGCATACGAACTTCGCCATCAGTTCGGCCGGCGAGCCGCTTCTACTTACCGGCCCGGACGGGCATCTGGTGGACTTCGTGCCGGAGACGCCCCTGCCGGTAAACGTCTCCTTCGGCCGCAAACCCGACGCCGGCCAGGATTGGCTCTACTTCAAGGAGCCCACCCCCGGCGCGCCGAATACCTCCGCCGGTCACGTGGAAGTCCTCGAACCTCCCTCCTTCTCCCACGAGGGTGGCTTCCGTACCGAACCGTTCGAGCTGACCCTGGAGACGGACCACCCAGGCGCACAGATCATCTATACGCTGGACGGGTCTGAGCCCACCCCGGACAAGATCGGCGGTTTCACCTATCACTACAAGCAACAGTACGCCGAGTTTCCGGGCGATCCGCTGGGGGAGTTGCTCGAACGCACCATCGAGTCGCACTACTACGACGGAAAAAGCATTCCCATCGCCGATCGGAGCGATGAGCCGGACCGGATCGCCGGGGTCAACACGACGCTGCACCGCGACACGTCAAGTTTCGAACCCCTCGGCCCGTCCTTCAAGGGTACGGTTGTCCGGGCACGCACGGTGCGCGAGGACGCGATACCGAGCAGGACTGTCACGCATACCTATTTTGTGACACCTGATGGGCGGGACCGCTACGGCCTGCCCGTGGTGTCGCTCGCCATCCAGGAGGACCATCTTTTCGATTACGAGAACGGTATCTACGTGGCAGGAGTGGATTACGACGACTGGCGTATCGAGAACCCCGATGGCCAGTTCACTCCCGGGCCGGGTCCTGACAAGACGGCCACGGAAGAACCGTCCCAGGGCTTCATCGGAAATTTCACACGCCGCGGCAGGGAGTGGGAGTACCCCGTTCATCTCGAATATTACGAGGCCGGTGCCCGGGCTGATCTGCGGCAGAATCTCGGCTTCCGTATTCACGGGGGCGGCACCCGTGCGGTCGCGATGAAGAGCTTCCGGCTTTACGCACGCAACGCCTACGACGATACAAATGTGCTCGACTACCCCTTCTTCGACTACCCCGGTTTCGTGGACAGCGCCGAGGGCAGGCCGATCAAGGAATTCCGCCGCATGATCCTCCGCAATTCAGGTCAGGACTATTTCCGCACCATGCTCGGCGATGGGTTCCTGCAGCGGATTCTCCGGCCTCTCGGGCTCGATTACCAGGAGTACTCCCCCGCCGTGGTCTTCGTAAACGGCGAATTCTTCGGCATCATGAATTTCCGCGAGCGTATAGACCAGCACTACCTTGCAGCGCGCCACCTTGTTGACCCGGACGATGTGGCCATCCTCACCCGAAACGCCGAAATCAGACACGGAGACGAGCGTCACCGGGAGGATTTTCTCGCCCTCCGCGAGTTCATCACCAACGAAGACATCGCCGGCCCTGACGCCTACGCCCATGTTGAAAGTGAGATGGATACCGGAAATTTCATCCGGTACAAGGCGGCGCAGATATACACCAGAAATCTGGACTGGCCGGGAAGAAACATAGACTACTGGAGGAAGGCCACTCCCGACCTCAGCGAAGGCGCTCCCCCCGCCCATGACGGCCGCTGGCGGTGGATCGTGTTCGACCTTGATATCGCCATGGTGCCCGTCTTCGATCAGGACGCCTCCCACGACACACTCACCGCCGCAACGCTCGACCACAACGAACCGTGGCCAAACCCCGATTGGTCGAAGGTGAAGCTCCGCCGCCTGCTGGAGAACGAAACCTTCAGGCACGCGTTTATTAATGAGCTGGCAGACCAAAAGAACTCAATCTTCCGCCCGGCCCATTACGAACCCATCCTCGACCGCATGCACGAGCGTATAGACCCACACCTCGACGAACACCGCACCCGCTGGAGCGACAGCGCCAGGTTCTCCATTGATGACTTCAAGGAATTCGGCGAAGAGCGCCCCGCCTGGATTCGCCAGCATACGATCAACTATTTCGACCTTCCGGGCACCGCCACCATCACGCTCGACACGCCGAATCCCCGCAGGGGCACCATCCGCATCAACAGCCTCAACATCGCCCCCCACCTCGAAGGACTGGAGGTCCCGCTCAAGCCGTTCCCCTGGACCGGCACCTACTTCCAGTCGGTCCCTGTCGAAATCGAGGCGATCCCGAAAGCCGGCTTCCGGTTCTCGCACTGGGATGGCGATCTGGGGGGTGAAGGACCCCTGGCAGTTCTCGCCCCTCTGGAGGAACTCCGCGCCACGGCCATCTTCGTGCCCGACGAGGGGTATCCCTGGGACACGGTTCTCCCCCAGCCGCACCGCCTCAGCGAGGTACACTATCGTTTCGATGCCTGGCCCGCCGGCGCCCCAGCCGGCACCTTCCCGCCAAACATCGTCTTCCGCCAGACGCCCGTGGGAGACCCGCTGCTCGCGGACGAACCGGATGGGCTTTGGGGGCATCCCTACGCTTTGGACAACCGCAGCCGGGTCATCGGGTTGAATGGCCTCGGCGCCGGTTTCATCAACACCTCCAACCCGCAGGAGGACGGAGGGGGGTACGTGACGGGCGCGGAGCTGGCCCTGGACACGCGGGATTTGCTTTCCGCGCAGGTCGCCTTCACCGCCCGGACCGTCCTGCCGAACGAGCGAACCTACGCCCTGCGTCTCCAGTACCGGATCGGCCCGGAGGGGAGGTTCCACGACCTCCTCGACAGTCACGACAAGCCTGTCGAGTACATCCGCCACCCAACCCCGGGGCATGAGGAGCGCATCGGCCCCGTTGCGTTGCCGCGCGAGACCATCGGCCAGGAGTATGTTTCACTTCGATGGAAGTATTACTTCATCGAAACCGGCGCATCCGGCCCGCGGGCAATGCTGGCCATGGACGATGTCAGCGTGGAAGGAGAAGTCGTGGCCGATATGCCCTTCTGGGTGTTCAGATAGCCAAACCCCGAGTTGCGACTTGCCTTCGCACCCGGCCGGCGGTTGACTCCCACCACCATTCCGAACCCGTTGGAGTACAGTCTTCCCCGTACCCAAATGATCTTCAAAACATCCGACTCCCGCCACCATCCCGGGACTGCATGGCTGCTGCGATGCGCCGGGGCCCTTGCCTTTTCCTGGGCGATGACACAGGCACCGGCCGCACCACTTGTTATTAACGAGTTCGTCGCCTCCAACCATGGCGGGCACATGGACGACCTTGGCGAAACCCCGGACTGGATCGAACTGTACAATCCCGGCACGGAGCCGGTGGACCTGGAAGGCTGGGGGCTTTCCGACGACGAGGACAACCCGCGCCGGTGGGTCTTCGAGCAGGGAACGGTTGAGCCGGGTGAGTTCTTCGTGGTCTTCGCCTCCGGGGAAGACCGCCAGGACGAAATCTCGCCGCATACGAACTTCGCCATCAGCTCCGCGGGCGAGCCCCTCATTCTGACCGGCCCGGACGGGAACGTGGTGGACTTTGTGCCCGAAATCCCCGTCCCCACCAACATCTCCCGGGGGCGCAAGCCTGACGGCGGGGAGGACTGGTTCTACTTCGGCGAGCCCACCCCCGGAGCGCCGAACACAACAACGGCCTATTCGGAAATACTCGACCCGCCCACCTTCTCGCACGAGGGTGGCTTCTATACGGAGCCGTTCGGGCTGACCATCGAGGCGCCGGACCCGGACGCGGCGATCGTCTATACGCTTGACGGGTCGATCCCGGCAGTGGAAAACATCGGCGGCACTTCCTACTACTACAAGCCTGAATATCAGGAGCGGCCTCCCGACCCGCCGGGGGAGCTTTCCACACGCACAATTGAGTCCATGGAGCACGCGGGCGAGGGCATCCCAATCGTGGACCGCTCCCCCGAACCCGACAGCCTCTCCGGCATCAACACCACCTGGCGGCGCGATGCCAGCCACTACGCACCCATCGAGGCGTCTTTCAAGGGCACTCCCGTCCGGGCCATTGCGGTGCGTGAGGGGGCACTGCCCAGCGAGGTCACCACACATACCTATTTTGTAACCGAACAGGGCCGCAGCCGCTATTCCCTTCCTGTAATTGCCCTGTCCATACAGGAGAACCACCTTTTCGATTACGAAGACGGTATTTATGTGCCGGGAATCCTTTTCGACCAATGGCGCGATTCAAATCCCGACAGGTTCCCCACACACTCCACCTCCAGCAATTACAGGCGCCGTGGCAGGCAGTGGGAATTCCCCGCCTGGTTCGAATACTTTGAGGATGAGCCCCACGCCGCGGTCCGCCAGGGGTTGGGTGCACGCATCCACGGCGGCGGATCACGATACTTCGCACTGAAGAGCTTTCGTTTATATGCACGAAACGCCTACGACGACAAGAATACCCTCGACTATCCGCTCATTCCCGGGCTGACGGACCAGGCCGAGGGGCGGCCGATCACTGAGTTCCGGCGCTTTCTGCTCCGCAACTCCGGCAACGATTATCCCCAGACAATGCTGCGCGACGCGTTTCTGCAAGAAATCGTCAAGCCGCTCGGGTTCGATCAACAGGGCTACAATCCCACCATTGTTTTCCTGAACGGGGAGTTCTGGGGGATACTTAACATCCGCGAACGCATCGACCGCCATTACCTTGCGCGCCAGCACCTCATCGACCCCGAGGAGGTGGGCCTGCTTTCCAACAATGCGCAAGTCCAGGACGGTTCCTTTCAGAACCGGTGGGACTTTCTCGATCTGCGCGCTTACATTGCCCAGAATGACATGGACGACCCGGAGCATTTCGACCACGTCGCCGAACAAATGGACATCGAAAACTTCATCCAGTACAACGCCCTCCAGATCATCATAAACAATATAGACTGGCCGGGCAACAACATTGACTTCTGGCGCAAGCAGACTCCGGACCGGAGCAAGGGCGCTCCCGAAAGCCACGATGGCAGGTGGCGCTGGATCGTGTACGATCTCGACCTCGCTTTTCACCAGACCGGAAGCCAGGGCCAGTATGATGTGGACTACGATATGTTGAGTCACGCCACCAAGCGCGGTGGCGTCGAATGGCCCAACCCCGACTGGTCCACCACCATGCTGCGTAACCTGCTCGAAAGCGAGGAGTTCCGGAACGGTTTCATCAACGCCCTGGCCGACCAGATGAACTCCATCTTCCGGCCCGAAAACCTCGAACCTGTTCTGGACAGAATGCACGCACGCATCGCTCCGCATCTCGATGAACACCGCGCCCGGTGGCGCAACAGCGCTCAATGGACCACCCAGCACATGAAGGACTGGGGCCATGAGCGCCCGGGATATGTACGCCAGCACGTTCTCGATTTTTTCGATTTGCCGGGAACTGCTGAAGTCACACTCGACACCTCCACGCCCCGCCGCGGAGCCATCCGTATCAATAATCTGACTATTGAACCGCACCTCGAAGGACTTGCCGACCCCGGTCAGTCTTTTCCATGGACGGGAGTCTATTTTCAGACGGTTCCGATAGGCATTGAGGCTGTCCCCAAAGCGGGCTTTGCGTTCTCCCAGTGGGAGGGGGACCTTGCCGGCAGTCCGCGCGAAGTCACTGTCGAAACACCGGAGGAGTTATCCGCCACGGCCGTCTTCGTCCCCGATCAGGACTACCCCTGGAAGGGCATCCTCCCCGAGGCGCACGCGCTTGCAGCGGGTCCGTATATCTCCGGCCCTTGGCCGCGCAACGCTGACCCGGGAACCTACCCGCCGAACATGGTTTTCCGCCAGATTCCGGTGGGCGACCCGCTCCTTGCGGACGAACCGGATGAACTCTGGACTCACCCCTACGATCTCGAAAGCCGCAGCCGCGTTACAGGTCTATACGAACTTGGCTTTGCCTTTATCAACACGTCAAACCCCCAGGATGACGGCGGTGGGTACGTAACCGGAGCAGAATTGGCGATCGACACGCAAGGGGCCACGTCAGCCTTTGTCCGCTTCACTGCTGGAACTCTGCGCCCGAACTCTCGTCAGTACGCCCTGCGGCTGCAGTACCGCCTCGGTCCCGAAGGCCAGTTCCGAGACGTGCTGGATGCCGGCGGCGATCCCATCGAGTACGTCCGCAACGAAGAGCAAGGGCACGAACAGGAATTCGGCCCCATCGCTCTTCCTCAAGACGCCATGGACCAGCCCTACGTGACTCTGCGCTGGAAGTACTACTATATCGAGACCGGCATTACCGGCCCACGGGCGAAGCTCTCCCTGCGCGACATTGAGGCTGAGGCAATCCCGGAGAACGCGCCAACCTGGGTCTGGCGCTGAATCCTGGCTCGTTGAGCCAACTCCTTTATCCATGAAGGGCGGATTTCAAGAGACAGCATGAAGACACTTCACCATACGAATGAGATAGCAAAGGCGCTCCGCGCCCTTCTCGTTCTCTTTTTTCTTTCGGCAATGGGCCCAATCCCCGGCGGAACACTTGTCATTAACGAGTTTGTCGCGTCCAACCATGGAGGGCTGGCCGACGAAACGGGGGAGACGCCCGACTGGGTTGAGCTGCACAACCCCGGCGCCGAGCCAGTCGCCCTCGAAGGCTGGGGGCTTTCCGACACGGAGGAAGACCCCCGCCTCTGGGTTTTCGAGAGTGGCTCGGTGGAACCCGGTGGGTTCTTCGTTGTGTTCGCCTCCGGCGAGGACCGGCAAGAAGTCTCCCCACCGCACACAAACTTTGCCATCAGTTCCTCCGGCGAGCCGCTCATCCTCACGGATCCACTCGGCGAGGTGGTGGACTTCGTGCCGGAGGTTCCCGTCCCCACCAACATCTCCCGCGGCCGCAAGCCGGACGGCGCGGAGGATTGGTTCTATTTTGACCAACCCACGCCCGGCGCGCCCAACACAACACCAGCCGCCACGGAAATACTGGACCCTCCAACCTTCTCCCATGATGGCGGATTCTATACGGATCCCTTCGAACTCACCATTGAGACAGACGAGCCGGATGCGGAGATAGTCTATACCCTCGACGGATCCCTTCCGGACGCCGGCAACCTCGGCGGAACCACCTATCAATACAAGCAGCAGTACCGCGAGGACCGCGACGACCCGGATGGTGAACTGCTGACTGCCACCTATCAGTCCCACGCCTGGGACGGCGAGCCGCTCCCCATAGTTGACCGGTCGGAGGAACCTGACAGAACCACCGGCATCAATACGACTTGGCGGCAGGATTACAGCATCATCGCGCCGGACGGGCCGGTGTTCAAGGGCACCGTCGTCCGGGCGCGTGCCGTGAAGGAGGGTGCCATCCCGAGCGGCGTCGTCACGCACACCTACTTCGTTACGCCTGAAGGCCGGGAGCGTTACTCTCTTCCCGTCATCACTCTCGCAATTCAGGAAGACGAACTCTTCGACTACTACGATGGCATCTACGTGGCCGGAATGGACTACGATTCCTGGCGCCCGCACAACCTCCACCTTGCTCCGAGCCACTCCTCCCCTGCCAACTACCACCGGCGCGGTTTGGAGACTGAGCGTCCTGTATTCTTTGAGTACTATCGTGAGAACGAGGAACACCCCGCTTTGCGGCAGAACCTGGGAACCCGGCTCCACGGTGGGTCCTCGCGCGTTCAACCGCTCAAGAGCTTCCGGCTCTATGCCCGCCGGGCATATGACGAAACTAACGTGGTCGATTTTCCCCTTCTCCCCGATCTGAGAGACTACATCGAGCACCGCCCCATCACGGAGTTTCGCCGCTTCATCCTCCGCAATTCGGGGGCCGACTACTGGCGCACCATGATTCGCGATGCGTTCCAGCACCTTCTCATCCGCGATATCGGATTCGACTATCAGGAATACCAGCCCTCGATCATTTTCTTGAACGGGGAATTCTGGGGCATCCTCAATATCCGCGAGAGAATCGACCGCCATTACCTGGCCCGCCGGCACCGGATCGATCCGGACGACATTGTTCTCCTGACCAGCAACGCGGTGCTCAAGGACGGCGAACCACATCACCGCCAGGAATATCTAGATCTCCGGACCTTCATAACTCAAAACGACATGAGAGACCCGGAAAACTTCGCTCACGCAGCCGATCAAATGGACATGGAGAACTTCATACGGTACAACGCAGCAAAAATATACATGAAGAACACCGACTGGCCCAGCAATAATATAGACTTTTGGCGCAAGGCCACCCCCGACCGCAGCGAAGGCGCGCCTCCCACGCACGACGGCAGGTGGCGCTGGATCATGTTCGACATGGACGCGGGGTTCGGCGACGCGATGGACTACGATCACACCCACGATACCCTGAGCTTCGCCACCGAGCCCGGCGGGGTTTCCTGGCCCAACCCCGATTGGTCCACAACCATGCTCCGCAACCTGCTCCAGAACGAAGGCTTCCGGAATGACTTCGTGAACGAACTGGCCGACCGCATGAACACCATCTACCGTCGGGAGCATTTCGAGCCCCTCCTGGACGAAACCTACGGCCGCATCTTCCCACACATGAACGAGCACCGCGAGCGCTGGCGCACCAGCGCCGGCCGTAGCCCGGAGTTCATGCGCCACTTCGGCCGTGAACGCCCCGAATGGATGAAGCTCCACACGGTGAACTACTTCGCCCTGCCCGGCACCGCCGAAATTACACTCGATACGCCCGCCCCCCGGCGCGGCAGCATCCGGATCAGCAACCTTCTCATCGAACCTCAGCTCGAAGGGCTACCCGACCCCAACCGCCCCTTCCCGTGGACGGGGACCTACTTCCAAGGCATTCCGGTCGAGATCGAAGCCATCCCCAAGGCTGGGTACCAATTCTCCCACTGGGAGGGATATCTCACGGGGGAGGATGCCAACTTGACGCTCGAGCCCCCCGAGGAGCTATCCGCCACGGCCATTTTCCTCCCCGATCCGGACTACCCCTGGGAGGAGCTACTCCCCCAGCCGCACCCGCTGCGCGAGGAGCCCTACGAGTTCCGCTACTGGCCGCGCACTGCCGAGCCGGGCACCCACCCCCCGGCGATGGTCTTCCGCCAGACCGCCCAGGCGGACCCTCTTCTCCCCGATCCGGGCGAAAACATCTGGAGCCATCCATACGACCTCGAAAGCCGCAGCCGCGTTACCGGTCTCCACGGTCTCGGGGCCGCCTTTATCAACACTTCCAATCCGCAGGAGGGCGGCGGAGGGTACGTCACCGGGGCGGAACTGGTCCTGGATACCCGGGGTGTCACCGCGGCGGAAGTGTCCTTCACGGCAGGGACCATCCTGCCCAATGAGCGCACCTACGCCCTGCGGCTCCAACACCGTGTCGGCCCGGAGGGGAGGTTCCGCGACCTCCTCGACACCGCCGGGGACCCCATCGAATACGTCCGCAACCCCGAGGAGGGCCACGAGCAGGAATTCGGGCCGATCGCGCTCCCGGAGGAGCTTCTCGGCCAGCGATGGGTCTCACTAAAATGGAAGTATCACTTCATTAAAACGGGCGTAAGTGGGCCAAGAGCAATGCTCTCCCTGCGCGCTATTGTTGTGGAGGGCGAGCTGGCACCCGAGACCCCGGCTTGGGTGTTTCGATGAGACACAGGCCTTTCCTGCCCCGGGGGCCAAAAAATCCGATCCGCGGGGTTGACAGGGACCACCGGAGCTGAAATGATTACAGGCGAAATGAAGCGGCATCAAAATTGTTCCCACGCTGACCAGAAACGGGGAACGTGCCGCCCCACCGGGCAGATGTCCCAAAAAGCCACGGATAGCCATGTCTCGCAGCACTAACTACATACCATCAACGGCCCCGGCGGGCTCCTCCGCCGTGGTGCCGGCCTCCAGGAGGGAAGCCGGTACCGAGGGGGACCCCCCAACTACCGGGCCGGAACGGCGTGCGGAACACGGCTGCCAGCTAAGGGTTCTGCACTCCATCCGGCGAATCATCCGCTCAGTCGATCTCTACTCCAAGCAGCTCTCCGGCTGCCACGGCATCACGGTGCCGCAGTTGGTGGCGCTTTTGGCCGTGTGCGAGCACGGTTCGCTGACCGTAACCGGGCTTGGCAAGCTGGTCCACGTCAGCCCGAGCACCCTGATCGGTGTGGTGGACAGGCTGGAGGAGAAGGGGCTGGTGGTCCGCGAGCGCAGCGGGAGGGACCGCCGGCTCGTGCACCTCTACCCGACCGAGGCGGGGATGGAACTGGCCCGGAGTTCGCCCTCTCCGCTGCAGCAGGGTCTTGTGGAGGCTCTCGACGCCCTGCCCGAGGATGAGCAGGCCATGCTGGCCTCCGCTCTGGAACGCATCGTGGACCTCATGGAAACCGGAAGGCTTGGGGGCGTTCCCGTGCCCGAAGCGGCAGATGTCGGCGTCGCCGAAAGCGCATTCTGCCCGGACGAAACCACTCGACTGGAGCACGAACCTTGACCAGCACGACGCAACCGGACAAGGAGTCCGGCACGGACATCGCATTCCGCCTTCCCAGGAGCGAGGACGGGGCCCGCATGCTGGAGCTGGTCAAGGCCAGCCCGCCGCTGGAGCCCAACACCTGCTACGCGTACCTTCTGTTGTGTCATCACTTTCGCGAGACGTGCGTGGTGGCAGAGCAGGAGGGCGAGTTGCGGGGGTTCGTGGTGGGCTACCGCCCGCCAAAGGAGCCGGACACCGTTTTCGTCTGGCAGATCGCCGTCAGCTCGAAAGCCCGGGGACAGGGACTTGGCAAACGCCTCCTCGAGCAACTCCTCGCAGCACAGCCCGAGGGCAGCGTTCGCTACCTGACCTCGACGGTGACACCAGACAACGAACCTTCCGCGCGCCTGTTCCGCTCCTACGCGGAAAAACTCGGCGTTCCGTGCGAGGAATCAAAACTCTTCGGTGCGGAAGCCTTCGGAAAAGACCAACACCACGAGGAGGAACACCTCTTCCGAATCGGGCCGCTCCCCGGCAGCGGCCGCACACCTCACACACCCCTCTAAGGACCAGGGAGTACACAACCATGGAAATCTTCAACAGACTCGAATCCGAAGTTCGCGGCTACATCCGCTCCTTCCCCACCGTCTTCACCGAAGCGAAGGGCGCCCTCCTGACCAATGAAGAAGGCAACGAGTACGTTGACTTCTTCGCCGGTGCGGGTTCGCTCAACTACGGACACAACAACCCCGTGCTCAAGGAGCACCTCATCGCCTACATGGAGAGCGACGGGGTCACTCACGGGCTCGATATGGCCACGGAGGCCAAGCAGGCTTTCCTCCAGACCTTCGAGGACAAAATCCTGCGCCCGCGCAACATGCGCTACAAGATCCAGTTCACCGGCCCCACCGGCACCAACGCCGTCGAGGCGGCCCTCAAGCTCGCCCGCATGGTGAAGAAGCGCGAAAACGTCATCTCCTTCACCCACGGGTTTCATGGCCTTTCGATGGGGTCGCTCGGGGCCACCAGCAACCGCAAGTTCCGCGAATCCGCCGGGATGACGCCCCCGGGCGTGACCTTCCTCCCCTTCGACGGATACCTGGGTGAGGACATCGACACGACCGAGTACCTGGAGAAAGTCCTGACGGACCCCGGCTCGGGCGTGGACCTGCCCGCCGCGGTCATCGTCGAAACCGTCCAGGGCGAAGGCGGCGTCAACGTCGCCAGCTTCGAATGGCTGCGTTCGCTGGAGCAGGTCTGCCGCAACCACGGCATCCTGCTGATCGTGGACGACATTCAGGTGGGCTGCGGGCGCACCGGGCCGTTCTTCAGCTTCGAGAAGGCCGGCATCTCGCCCGACATCATCACGCTCTCCAAGTCGCTCAGTGGCTACGGCCTCCCGATGTCCATCGTCCTGATGAAGCCGGAACTCGACATCTGGAAGCCGGGCGCCCACACGGGCACCTTCCGCGGCAACAACCTGGCCTTCGTGACCGCGAAGGCCGCCATCGACGAGTACTGGAGCGACGACCGCTTCACCAAGGAAGTCGAGGCAAAGGCCAAGCTCATGCGCGATTGGCTCGAACACATCGCCGAGAGCTACCCCGAAGGCGGCTTCTCCGTGCGCGGCCGCGGCATGGTCCAGGCCATCTGCACCGAGGAAGACCACAGCCTGGCGGACAAGATCACCGCCGCAGCCTTCAAGCGCGGCCTGGTCATCGAGACCTCCGGATCGAACAGCGAGGCGATTAAATTGCTGCCTTCGCTGACGATCGAGGAAGATCTGCTTGAAAAGGGCCTCCAGCTTTTGGAGGAAAGCGTTGTTGAGATTCTGGGCGTCAAGCCGGCGCCCTACAGCCGAATGACAGCAGGAGCAAAAAAGTAATATGATCGTACGCACCGTAGAAGAAACCTTCGGCACCGACGCCGAGGTCAAAACCCCCAACTGGGTCAGCAGAAGGCTGCTGCTCAAACGCGACGGGATGGGGTACTCCGTCCACGAGACCACGATCTACGCGGGCACGGAAACCTACATCTGGTACAAGAACCACCTTGAGGCAGTCTTCTGCGTCGCGGGCGAAGGCGAAGTGGAACTGATCCCCAGCGGCGAGAAGTTCCGCATCGTGCCGGGCACGATCTACGCCCTCGACAAGCACGACAAACATTACCTGCGGGCCTTCAAGGACCTGCGGCTCGTGTGTGTGTTCGGTCCGGCGCTCACCGGGCGGGAGGTTCACGACGAGGAAGGTGTTTATCCGCTGATCGAGGAGGAAGAGGAGACCGTCATCGAAGAGGAAGTGACGCTGGAGAAAGACAAGCAGGGAGGTAACTCCGCCAGCGCCTGACTTCCCCCTCCCCGACCCCGTATCGTTGGCCGTACCACGCGAGCCTGCTTCCATTGCGAAGCAGGCTCGCGTGTCCCCAACAAAATCCCGAAGCCGAAGGAGGACCAGACATCATGGCAATTGTCCAGGACCTGTATCCCTCGCGCCAACAGGACAAGCCTGAGATCATCGAACGGAAGGACCCGGTGATCAACACAAGGCCGGAGGATGCAGACGGCTCCGGCCTCACTGCCGAGCAACTCCGGCAGTACGAAAGGGACGGTTTCATCGCCCTCCCGCAGTTCTTCACCCCCGAGGAGGTCGCTGTATTCCGTAAGGAACTGACCCGGATGACGAACGACCCCGAGACCATCCGGCGGCAGGAAGCGGTGAAGGAGCCCAACAGCGACATCGTCCGCTCGATCTTCTGCGTGCACAAGCTCAGCTCGCTCTTCGACCGGCTCAGCCGGCACCCCCGCCTGCTCGCCATCGCCGGGCAGATTCTCGGCGGCGGCGTTTACATCCACCAGTCGCGCGTCAACATGAAGCCGGGCTTCAAGGGCCAGGGATTCTACTGGCACTCGGACTTCGAAACGTGGCACGTTGAGGACGGTCTGCCGCGGATGCGCACGGTGAGCTGCTCGATCACCCTGACCGAGAACAACGAGTTCAACGGGCCGCTCATGCTCATTCCGGGCTCCCAGAACCACTATATCGCTTGCGTGGGGGAGACTCCCGAGGACAACTACAAGAGTTCGCTCCGCGCCCAGAAGGTCGGTACGCCGGACGACGAAAGCCTCACCCAGCTCGCAGAAAGCGGCGGCATCAAGGCCCCCAAGGGACCCGCTGGCACCGTCCTCCTCTTTGACTGCAACACCATGCACGGCTCGAACAGCAACATTTCTCCTTTCCCCCGCAGCAACGTGTTCTTTGTGTACAACAGTATCGAGAATGCGCCGGTGGAGCCGTGGTCCGGCCAGAAGCCCAGGCCCCCCTTCATCGCCGAACGAGAGGACATCAGCCCCCTCGAACCCACTCAGAACCCGGACTTCGTATCATGATCCCAACACTTCTCCGCCCAGCAACAGCCGGCACGTCAGGACAGGGGCTTCTCCCTGTCCTGGCGCTATCCCTTCTCGTCCTCGGCCTTGCCGGCTGCGGCCCACGGGACGAGCGCAGCACCCTTGAGCGCATCCGCGAGGACGGTGTCGTCCGCGTCGGCTTCGCCAACGAGGCACCCTACGGCTTCACCGACACCGCCACTGGCCGTGTCACCGGCGAAGCGCCCGAAATTGCCCGTGTCATCCTTGCCGACATGGGCGTGGAGGACATGGACGGAGTCCAGACCGAGTTCGGCTCGCTCATTCCCGGGCTCAACGCCGGGCGGTTCGACATCGTCGCCGCCGGCATGTACATCCTGCCGGATCGGTGCGAGCAGGTGGCCTTCTCCAACCCGACCTACGGCATCGGAGAGGCGCTCGTCGTTCCCGCCGGCAACCCCAAGGCTCTGCACAGCTACGAGGACATCCGCGATAACGAGGACGCCACCATCGGGGTCGTTGTCGGGGCCATTCAATGGGATTACGCCTTGGACATGGACATCCCCGAAAATCGGATCGAGCGCTTCCCGGACCACACCAGCGCCGTCGCGGGGGTCCGTAGCGGCCGGGTGGACGCCTATGCCGGGACCGCCTTGACCGTGCAGCGCATCATCGACCGCGACGAGACGGGCGAGATCGAGCGCGCCGACCCCTTCGAGAATCCCGTCATTGATGGCGAAGAGGTGCGCGGTTACGGCGCTTTCGCCTTCCGGCAGGAAGACCAGGACATGGTTGCCGAGTTCAACGCACGGCTTGCCGATTTCATCGGCAGCGAGGAACACCTCGAACTCGTCCGCGATTTCGGCTTCACGGAGGAGGAACTCCCGGGGGATGTCACCGCGGAGGAACTCTGCGCCCGCGGCGAATCGTAAGAGGATAGCCCGCACGAGCCAGTGCTAGAGTCTCTCGAATTCATTGTCCGGATACTTCCGGTACTCTTCCAGGGTCTGCTTATTACCATCCAGTTGACGCTGGGTGGTATCTTTCTGGCCATCGTCATGTCGTTCGCCGCGGGGCTTGGCAAGCTATCCAAGTTCTTTCCCCTGCGCTGGCTCTGCATTGCATATATCGAGGTCTTTCGCGGCACCTCCGCCCTGGTGCAGCTTTTCTGGTTCTACTACGTCCTGCCGTTTCTCGGCATGGATATTACGGCCTTCCAGGCGGGGGTTATTGTCCTTGGCCTGAATGCCGGCTCCTACGGGGCGGAGGTCGTCCGTGGGGCGATCCAGTCGGTTCCAAAAGGCCAGTACGAAGCGGCCATTGCCCTGAACTTCACTCCCCTGCAGCGCCTCTGGCGCATCATCATCCCACAGGCCGTGGTCTCCATGATCCCGCCCATGGGGACCATTTTCATCGAGTTGCTCAAGAACACCGCCCTGGCCGCGCTGGTCACCCTTGGTGAGCTGACCTTCGTCGCCAGGCAAATCCGCGACGACACGCTTCGCACCACGGAGGTCTTCGGCACCATCCTCATCATCTATTTCGCCGTGGCACTTTGCATCACCGCCGTTATGCGGACAGGTGAATGGTGGTTCTCCCGCGGTCTGGACAGGGGAGGCATCCGCTAGGCCATGGAATGGCAATGGGACTGGGCACTTGTTGGGCATATTCTGCCGGAGCTGGCCCGCGCCTTCCGCGTGACCATCGCCGCCACCGTGTTCGGGTTCTCCCTGGCACTGGTCGGTGGATTGCTTCTGACCATTCTCCGGCGTTCGCGTTGGAAAATCATAAGCTGGCCCGCGCACTTCACCGTGGAGTTCATCCGCAGCACGCCCCTGCTTGTGCAACTCTTCTTCATCTATTTTGTCCTCCCCATCCAGTTGCCCGACTTCGGCGGGATGTTCACCTCCGCTTTCGTCACCGGTGTCTTGGCGCTGGGGCTCCACTACAGCTCCTATACCTCGGAGGTGTACCGCGCCGGTATAGACGGCGTGCCGAAAGGACAGTGGGAAGCGGCCGCCGCCCTCAACATGTCGCGTGGGAGGACGTGGACCAGCGTTGTCCTGCCACAAGCGATCCCGCCGGTGCTCCCCGCGCTGGGCAATTACCTGATCGCCATGTTCAAGGACACGCCGCTGCTGTACGCCATCAGCGTTGCCGAAGTCCTCACCGCGGCCTACCAGATCGGCTCGCAACGCTTCCAGTACGTCGAGGCTTTCACGATCGTGGGGGCGCTCTTCCTGATCGTCAGCCTCATTTCCGCCTGGTTGATCCGCCGGATGGAGCGCTGGACGGCGCTTCCGGCACAATAGGAGACAGGTTCCCGCCATGAGCGACAGCACAGAAAAACCTCCGATCATACGATTCCAAGGGCTAGAAAAAGCCTTCGGTGATCTCAAGGTACTCCAGGGTATAGACATCGACATACCCGAGGGGCAGTGCGTCAGCATCATCGGCCCGAGCGGTTCAGGCAAATCGACGCTTCTGCGCGTGCTCATGACGCTTGAGGAGCCCACCGGCGGCCGGGTCGAGGTGGAGGGCGAAAGCCTCTACACGATGAAAAGAAATGGTGAGGAAGTACCCGCCAGCCGCGCGCACATCAGCCGCATCCGCCGGAAAATATGCATGGTCTTCCAGCACTTCAATCTCTTCCCGCACATGAAGGTGATCAGAAACGTCACTGAGGCGCCCATACACGTGCTGGGCCTGTCGAAGCGGGAGGCGCGGGAGCGGGCGGAGTCCTATCTCGAAATGGTCGGCCTGTCGGACAAGTTGAACGCCTACCCGGCGCAGCTCTCTGGCGGACAGAAGCAACGCGTCGCCATTGCCCGTGCGCTGGCCATGCGCCCGAAAATCATGCTGTTCGACGAAATAACCTCCGCCCTCGACCCTGAGCTGGTTGGCGGCGTTCTCGACCTGCTCCGCGAAATCAAGGAGAGCGGCGACATGACCATGCTCATCGTCACGCACGAGATGAAATTTGCCCGGGACAGCTCCGACCGCGTGCTGTTCTTCGATGAGGGGGTTATCCGCGAGGACAGCGATCCGAAACGTATATTCACCAATCCCGAGCACGACCGCACACGGCAGTTCCTCGACACCATACTTTCCGAGCAGGCCTGAACACCCGGCAGCATCAGGACTGTGCCTGCTCCCGGAGTTCCTTCCGCGCGCTTGGGATGAGCCGGAGGTATTCATCCAGCGGCTCACCTGCCGGACGCTCGGTCATCATTTTGTATATACGTCCAACGGGATAGTAGTCCAGCTCGGGAAAACGCAACGCCGCCCGGTCCACAGACTCCATTTCCGAAAAATCCCACTCCCCATCGAAGAGGCCACGCCCCACTTCGCCCAGGAACATACCCACCTGCACAAAGCGGCCTTCCGAAAGAAAGCTCACGTAGTAATGACTGCGCAGGAAACCGTCCACCTCGCGGATGCCGGTCAATGAAAGTGGTGGGCTGATGCCGTAGCGCCCCCTCCAGAACTCGCGAAACTCGCCGATGACACCCGCTACCGCCTGCGTTGCCTCCTCACCGGTCCTGCCGCGCAGCCGCTCCACGTATTCCTGCGTGGACGGCGCGGGGGCCTCGCTGATGCGCTGCTCGGCCTCAATCCGCGGAGAAAGCGACCCGTAGAACGCCGCAAGGGTAAAGCTCTTACCCGAGGCCCATTTCCGTTCCACCACGGCCATCGGGTGGAAGCGGCCCTCGGCGATGCCGCCAATGCCGGCAAGGTGCGGCCCGTATAGACGCGAGTCCGTCCACTCGCCGCCGTGGCGCCTGCGGAACTCCTCGCCCAGCAGGCACGCCGCGTCCGCCGCAAAGCTCTCGTCCAGTTCCGCATCGCGGCCCTTTTGATCCCGCAAAAGGGCAAACGCCTCGTCCGTCTTTTCGAGCACGAGTGAACGCGAGGCGGACGCGCCGGGGAAGCGGCCGTCAAGCCACTCCTCGAAGGCACCCGCGCCCGCCTGCGCCGCACCGGCGACTGAATCCGTCCCCTTGCCTCCGCCGGATTCCGTCCGGTCTTTGCCACCGATCCAGCGTTTCAGTCTGTCAAGCATTCCGTTGTCCGTTTCCTGTATGGGTATCCGTAAATCTAGCTTCCAATGCTCACAATGACGCGCCCGCCCTCGCGCCGGACCGGGTAGGTGAGCACTTGTCCGGGGTGCGTGGGAGACTTGCCCGTCCGTATATCGAAACGCCACCCATGCCAGGGACACGTCACGATTCCTTCCTCGTCCAGATCGCCGCTGTCCAGCGGCCCACGCCGGTGCGGGCAGACCGCGTCTATCGCAAACACCTCGTCCCCCATGCGGAAAAGAGCAATCTCCCGCCCCCCCAGCACTTTCCGGATGGCCACGCTCTTCGGGATTTCGTCAAGGTCAACCGTCAGTTCGGCCGGCATGTTCATTGTCCTCTTTTTTTTCTCCAGGATGACAGCCACTCGAACAGGTCGAACGGCTCGGGTTTCCTGCCAACAAAAAGACAATCCGCAGAAGGACGGCGCTCACGCAGGGCTTGCCGCACCTTGCCAAACAAACCGGACGGTTTGCCGCCGGCATCGCCCGGGAAGAGGCACTCCATTTCCAGGCCTCCCTCGGCGAAAATTCCGCGATAATCCGCTACGGAAAGCCGGCGCCCCGCCGGCACCGGCTTGCCAGTTGGTTCGAGTATATCGAGGCAAACACCGTCCGGCTTCAGAATGCGCCCGACCTCCCGCATCATGCGCTCGGGCCGCCGCTGCGCGGAAACACCGCCGGCCACGACGACGGCATCGACAGATTCCTCCGCAAGCGGGATACGGCACACGTCCCCTTGCAGCAGGTCCACCTCCACACCTGCCTGCTGGGCGCGCTCCCCCGCCGTGCGCAGGCCACCCTCGCCCGCCACGATATCCAGCAGCGCCACCTTTGCCCCGCGCCGGGCAACGTCCAGCCCGAACCAACCCGTTCCGGCGCAAAGCTCCACCACCACCTTGTTCCGCCAGCGGAAGCGCTCCCCCGCCACGTGCTCCCAGATGCGGGGATGGCTCGCCGCGGGGTCGTCCAGGGGACGGTTCGCCGCACGCGCCTCCCCGGCCAGCCAGCGAGTCTCCTCCTCGTCCAGTTGATACGGATCGGCAGACGGGAGCAGTGGCAGCACACCGTCCTCCATTGTATAGACACGCGAGCAGGCCGGGCAGCGGAAAAGCCCCTCCTCGCTGCGGTACTCCAGCGGGGCGTCGTCGTCCGGGCAGGCCAGCAGCGGCCGGAAATCCTCGCTGATGGACCGGGCACCCTCGCCCATCAGCTCTTTCCAGAACGACGCGCCGAGGGGTTTCTTGCCGGGTGGGGTCATGGCGGTAAGTGGGTCTATTGGTTTTCGCGGTGTTCCTCGAGCCAGGCCATCTGAATGGCTTCGAGTTTGCCTTCGGTTGATTCCTCGCGTTTGCGTGTGAAGCCCTCTATCTCCAGAACTCAGCCGAGGAGGCCGGTAAACCGTACCTGCAAGGGGGTGCTTGTCCGGAATGCGCTCGAAGAGCGCGATTCCGATTTCGTTCAGGTCGCTCCAGCCTGTCTACATGGCAACTCCTCGTAATTATGGGCATCTGTTTACAGTTCGCGCGGCGGCCAGTTGAGGAGTTTAACCTTCACGTCGCCGAAAGCCCGCGCCTGGCAGCCCAGCCGGCTGTGCAATGTCGTGACTGACGACCAGCTTGTCCGTTGTGTCGAGTTCGTCGTCGCCGGCCTCCATGGCCTTGTTCAGCGGCATGAAAGTAACTGTGGGCATTTGGTCTCCCTCTTCTGAAGCTGGCACCACGAAATCGAGCGGATCCCCTGAGAGCAGAGCCGCCTTTCGCGGGCAAGTGACGAAACCACCCAGTCCGCCGAGACCTCCGGAGGGAGCAAGAGCTTCGCCAAGGTGAGGAAGAGGTGGGATGCTGCCGTACCGCGAGGCCGTCAGGACGGCTTTCTCGGATCGCCCTCGGTCTGCCGGGTCACCACGGGCTTGACCTTTCGGACCTCTCCGCCGCTGGCACTGCGCGCCTCGATCGGGAACTCCACCGTGCTGTCGGGCAACACCATGCGGATGCGGAAGGTCCCGTCGGGAGTAAGGCGGACTTGCTGGCCCATGAAGCTCACGTGCGCGTCCGGCTCCGTGGCGCCATAGACGATCACGTCCACACCCACTTCGAGCCAGAAATCGCGTCCGGGGGCGGCTGCCCTGCTGCGTAGCGTTTCTTCGCCCGCGCCGCCGGTCAGCATCCCGCTGCTCAGTTCCTCGTGAAACACGCCAGAGAACTCCCCGCTCGCCCCGCCGAGCAGCCCGCTGGAGATGCCGTACATTTGTCCGCTGAACAACCCGGCGCTCCCGAAGGGGCCTTCCTCGAGCGCCTGGCTCACCCGTTGTTGGAGCGACCGCAGGAACTCGTCGCTCCCCAGCCGCTCCCCAATCCGCACGCCGCCGGAGAGGTGGACGATTTGCTGGTACACCTCGTCGTCGATCTCGGCGAACTGTACGTCTGTTTCCTCGGAGATGCCGCGCCGCGGGATGTGCAAGGTATTGGAGGTGGCAATGGAGCGGAAATGATCGTCTTCCACCACGCCGAGTTGCACGGCGTAGGAAGTCCCCGCCTTCGGCACACGGATGTACCAGGAGGAGGTGTAGTCGTTGATCGAAACGTCGAAAAACTCGGCGCCCTGCCCCGGCTGACCCATGGCGAGGTCGTACACCCGGAGCAGCAGGTGCTTGTCGTGCTGGCCGCGCGGGAGGCCGAAGTCCTTGCGGGTTTCGGGGCTCATCTCCCAGTAGGCGAAAATCCATTCGGGGTCGCGGGTGAGAAGGACGACCTTCGTTTCGCCGTATTCAAGAGGCAGCTCCCGCGGGTCTTCCTCCAGCCGGCGAAGTTCCTCGCGTGCGCCCGGTTCAATGGACCCGGGGTTTGATTGCACGTTGTGTGCAACTGGCCGTTCGGCGGATTGCACAGGTGTGGCCGGGGAGACCGCCTGGGTCGCGGTGGTGGCCGGTGACTTCTTGCGTGAGCCCTGTTTTCCCGCGGAGGTCTTTGTGGTCTTTGCGGAGCTGGCGGCCTTCTTCTTCGGCGCCGCTGTGCTCTTCTTCCCCGCAACCGGTGTTGGAGCGTTTTTCCGGGTCGTCTTCTTCGGAGCCGGGCTCCCGGACTTGCTCTTTCGCGCGGATTTCGGGGCGGAGGAGGCCTGCTTCTTCCCCGGCGTTGGTTTCTTGTCGGTTTGCCTGCTCTTGCTGGACTTTTCCTTCGCCATGACGCGCGCGACTGCTCCCTGCTTCGGTTGGTTGGTTATTCGAGCGGGAAACCAAGACCGCCTCCCAGCCGGAACGCGGCCGGTCTCCCCACTCTCCGTCTCTAACCCTGACTCTCCGGCGGCTCAAAATGCGAGGGCTATTTCCAGGCAAGCCCACGCAAACGGCATCGACATGCGTGCCACCGGCAGACTGCAATCGATTTATACTTGGACTAAAGGGCTTATTCCGATTTCGGCACTATCGGCGGAGGACGCGGCACGATTGTGTGGGAAGGCCGGAAACCCCTTCAGTTCGCGGCCAAGTGTTCTCCAGTGGCGCTGGGCGGGCGCTCCGGGTACTGCGCGTTACTTCGCCGGTGGCTCCTCCAGCGGTTCTCTTGGCTCCCTGGGCTCTCTGGGCTCCCTTTGCCGGCGGCGCGGTTCGGTGCGCTCGAGGAGCATTTCGCTCACGTCAGCCCGCAGGCGCGCCCGCGCGTCGCGCCGGAAGTCCTCCACGTAGCCCTGGCGCTTGGCGTTGAGCAGGTCGCGCTCGAGTTCGCGCAGGTCCGCCATAAACTCGGTGACCTCCGGCTCCTCGACGTTACGGATGTGCGCCACGAGGACTTCGGAGACGAAGTCGCCGACGCCGCCGCGCGAGATGACCACGTCGCCCTGGCGCACCCGAAGCAGGTCCTGATCGAGCGAGGTGAAGGCGGTGAGTATTTCCGGAATCTCCTCGCGGGGGCTGTCCTCGATGTGGTCCACGTCGAGTTCCAGCTCCTCGGCCATGGCGGCGAAGTCTTCCCCGTCCTCCACGCGCTCGCGGATGGACTCTGCCCTGGCGAGGACCGCGTCGCGGGCCTGCTCGCGCCGCACCGTGTCTTCGACTGTGGTGCGCACCTCGTCGAGGTCGCGAACGCGCTCGGGATTGATCTGCGCGAGCCGGATGACCACCGGCCGGCCGTCATTTGTCTCCAGCAGCCCCGTCTGGTCACCCTCCCGCAGGAGCAGGCGCAACGCCTCGCGTTCGTTGGAGAGGTTGCCGATCCCGGGGATGAATGTCTGGTCCGGGGTGACCGGCTCGGCCGTGCGTACCTCTGTGTCCATTTCGCCAGCGATGCCCTGAAGCGTGGCTTGCACGGCTGCCGCTTCGACCATGCGGCCGCGCCCCTCCAGGAGCTTCTCTTCGCGCTCCTGCTGGGCTGCCTCACGCCGCTCCGCCATGATGCGGTTGCGGAGGACCGAGCGCACCTCGTCGAAGGGCCGCTTCCCTTCCTCGGTGCGCGAGACGACCTTGGCCACGGAGAAGCCCTGTGGCGTTTCGATCACAGGCGAGACAACGCCCTCGTCTGCCTCGTTGATGAACCGTACCCATTCCTCGCCCCAGGCGTCTATCTCGTCGCCCTGAAGGCGGTAAGGCAGCAATCCCCCGCGCAGACGGGGTTCGGGGTCCACGTCCTCCTGGATGTCGATGCCGTCGAAGTCGAGGTTACGCATGTCGTCGGAGACTTCGTTGGCGACCTCGGCGAAATCCTCGCCCTCCTCGACTATACGTTCGCGCGCCTGCGCGGCCTGCTCGCGGGCTTCCTCACGTTCCTCTTCCTCCGCGGCCGGGCCTATGGAGATCAGCAGATGGCGCACCTCGATGCCGCCTTCGGCGTATAGCTCCTGGTCGTCCGCGGGGGCCTCTTCCCACGCTTCGCGGAGTTCCTCCTCGGTGGGCTGCTCGGGCGTGGCGGGTGGCACTTCCACCGTCACGTAGTCATAGACATACTTCTCGCGCTCGATGACTTCCGAACTGCGCTCCTCGACCATCTCCTCATACCGGGCGAGGAGGACCTCCTCGTCCAGCTCTGCCTCCTCGTCCACGCGGACGGGAAGCCGGACGTAGTCGAAGGTCAGCCGCTCGTGCGAAAGCAGGTACTCCTGCCAAAGTTCCAACAGGGAGGTGCGGGCCACTCGGCTGACCGATTGCGCGGCCATGTCGGTGCGGAGCTGACCGCGGAGCATCGAGGCGTACTCGTGCTCGGTCATGCGGTTGGCCTGAAGGATGTTCTGGAGCTGCTGGCGCGTGATGCCCGCATCGCGAAGGAATTGGCGGACCTGCTCATCGGTCACGCGGATGCCCTGCCGTTCCAAGCGGTTCTGGAGCGCCACCTGCGCCACGGCGAAGTCAACCGTGTCGGGGTGACGGATCGCGCCGAATATCTGGCTCTGTATCTGGCGGAGTTGGAAGGAAGGGATGCCCGTGTAGGACGCATAAACGTTGGTGTAGTAGGATGCGGCCTCGTGCCGGGCGTTTTCCAGTTCCCGCGGGCCAAACTCGACGCGGCCGCGGTCGGTGTGCACGGTCAGCAGCGCTCCACGCTGTACTTGGGGGGTTCCCCCCATGTCGCCAAAGCCGTAGAAGAGCACAAAGGCCGGGATCGTCAGCCCAAGGACAACCCAAAGGCCCCATTTCATCCAGTAGGGGTTTCTCAACTTCTGAATCATAACGTCTTTGGTTCCTCGAAGGTGGAAAAGACCCTCCTCCCACCCGCCGGGCGGAAGCCGGGTCCCGTATTTCGCGGCAGGTAAACAGCCGCAGGGCCTGCGCCGCCGTCAACGGAGAAGCACCAGCGCGGAGGCGCGGCGGGCTCCCGGGTCCCGTTTCCTGCCTCCGGAGGCGCCAATAGACCACATCTTTCTGCCCAATTTTGTTGGCGCCAAGGGCATCTTTATTGTTGACCCGCCAATCTCCTGCCGTGCCCCTTGTCGCAACCAGCAGGAACCCAACCTCGAAAGCCGGTCCGTCAACATGCTCTCACTCTCCCAGACCACAGGCTACGCCGTTCTTGCGCTTGCCTGTATGGAAGGGCCCAGTGGCTCGCCCATACTGGTGCGTGATGTTGCCAAAGCTGCAAGCATCCCCAAGCCCTACCTGTCCAAGCTGATCCATGCCTTGGCCCAGCGCGGACTGGTGACGACCAAACGGGGCTACAAGGGCGGGGTGGTGCTCGCACGTGACCCTGAACAGATTTCGCTGCTCGAGATCGCCGAGGCGGTGGAGGGCAGCGAGTGGCTCGACCGCTGCGTCCTCGGCCTTGAGGAGTGCAGCGACGAGCGCGCCTGCCCCATGCACGAGCATTGGAAGCCGACGCGGGCGAGCATCCGCGCCGAGCTGGAGAACATCAACCTGGCCACGGTGGCGGAGTTCGAAATGCGGCGGCAGACGATCCGCCCGCCATCGGAGGTCAGCGGCAACAACAAGCCGGGACAGAAGCCCGGCGAAACGGCCTGAACCCGGCCGAGGTCAACAGTTCCCAGGCACACGGCTCCCCACCGGCGTGTGCAGCGGGGCGTTGCGGCAGTGCGACGCCCCTGTTGCACGGAGGAGACTGGCGTCTCCCCATCCATGATGCTCCGGAGGTAGCCCGGTGTTCGAGTGGCTGACAGATGTCGTAATGCTCTCGCGCATTCAGTTCGCGCTGACCATTATGTTCCACTATCTGTTTCCGCCGCTGACCATCGGGCTGGGTGCGCTTCTGGTCATCATGGAGGGGATGTACCTCAAGACGGGGAACCCCGTGTACGAGCAGATGACGAAGTTCTGGGTGAAGATTTTCGCCCTGACCTTCGGCCTCGGGGTGGCCTCGGGCATTGTGATGGAGTTCCAGTTCGGGACGAACTGGGCGACGTACTCGCGGTTTGTGGGGGACGTGTTCGGGTCGGCCCTTGCAGCGGAGGGCATTTTCGCCTTTTTCCTGGAGTCCGGTTTTCTGGCGATTCTCGTCTTTGGCTGGAACAAGGTCGGCCCGAAGATGCACTTCTTCTCCACCATCATGGTGTTCCTCGGGTCAATTTTCTCGGCGGTCTGGATCGTTGTGGCAAACAGTTGGATGCAGACGCCAGCGGGCTTCCATATAATGGGGTACGATGAGGCGGGGAACTCTTTCCCGCTGGAGATGCCCTTCGTCTATGATCCGGGAGCACTGGACGGCGTGATGCCACGGGCGGAAATCACCTCGTTCTGGGAGATGGTGCTGAATCCATCGAGCGTGGTGAGGATCCTGCATACGGTGGTCGGTTGCTTTGTCCTGGCGTCGTTCGTGGTGATGAGCGTGTGCGGTTACTATATCGTGAAGGGGCGGCACCTGGAGATGTCAAAGCGCTGCTTTGCCATCGCGCTGGCGTTCGGTGCGTTCTGGTCGGTGGTGCAGCCGTTTCTCGGGCATCTTTCGGCAGAAATCGTGGCGGAGCACCAGCCGGCAAAGCTGGCGGCCTTCGAAGGACTCTATCAAACGGAGGAGTATTCGCCGCTCTACTTGTTCGGGATTCCGAATACGGCCGAGGAGAGGGTGGATTTTGGGGTCAAGATACCGGGCATGCTGAGCTTCCTGGTTCATGGCAGCTTCCAGGAGCCCGTGGCGGGGCTGGACCAGTTTCCCCAAGAGGACTGGCCGCCTGTTTTCATCAGCTTTACCTCCTACCATATCATGGTGGGGCTGGGGATGTATTTCATAGGGATAACGTTGCTCGCGCTGTATTTGCTGTGGCGGGGGACGCTTTTCGAGACGAAATGGCTGTTGTGGGTGTTCGTGTTTTCGGTGTTGCTCCCCTACCTCGCCAACCACACGGGCTGGATCGCGGCGGAGGTGGGGCGCCAGCCGTGGCTCGTTTACGGGATTCTGCGTACGGAGCATGGTTTTTCGAAAGCGGTGGGACCGGAAGCGGTGCTGGGCTCCCTGGTCCTGTTCATGCTGATCTACGCCCTGCTCTTCTTCATGTATGTTTATCTTCTGGACCGCAAAATCCGGAGCGGTCCGGAGGATTTCGTACATACACCCGTGAGCAAGACGCCCAAGGGGCCGGAGGACGTGGTGGAAGCCGCAACGCGGCGCGGACCCGGCCGCGGGCATCTTGCCGGAGACAAGGAGGAGTGATGGCATGGACCTGAACACCATCTGGTTCCTCCTGCTCGGTTTTCTGATCATGGGTTACGCGGTCCTGGACGGGTTTGATCTCGGCGTGGGGGCGTTGCACCTGTTGACGAAGGGGGACGAGGAGCGCCGGCTCTCGATGAACTCGATCGGACCAGTCTGGGACGGCAACGAGGTGTGGCTGGTGACGGCGGGGGGAGCGCTTTTCGCCGCTTTCCCGCACGCCTACGCCACCGCATTCAGTGGGTTTTATCTCGCGTTCATGCTGCTTTTGTTCGCGCTGATCTTCCGGGCCGTGGCGCTTGAGGTGCGCAGCAAGGAAGAAATGCCGTGGTGGCGGAGCATCTGGGACGTCTCGTTTTCCATCTCCAGCATTCTCGCGACAATTTTGTTCGGCGTGGCGGTGGGGAACCTTGTGGTCGGGTTGCCCATCGGGGCGGACATGGAGTTCCAGGGCACGTTCTTTGACCTGCTTTCACCTTACGCGGTGCTCGTCGGCATCTTCACCCTGGCGCTGTTCATGATGCACGGTTCCATTTACCTGTACCTGAAGACAGAGGGGGACCTGCAGGCGAAGGTGAAGGAGTGGATTCCGCGGACGCTTTCATTCTTCGTCATCATGTACATCCTGACGACGATCTTCACGCTCACGGTGTATCCGGAGATGACGGACAACTTCGAGCGGTTCTGGTGGGTGTGGGGTGTGGTGGTCCTGAAGGTGCTTGCCATCGCGAATATCCCGCGGGCCCTTTATCTTGGGCTGCCCTTCCGGGCGTTCGTATCGAGTTGCTGCGTGATTGCGGCGCTGCTGCTTGTCTTCGGGATCGGCGTTTACCCGAACATGATCGTCTCGTCGCTCGACCCCGCGTACAACCTGACGCTCTACAATGCGTCGTCCTCGCAGAAGACCCTGACAATCATGTTCATCATCGCGCTGATAGGCATGCCGTTCGTCCTGGCGTACACGGCTTCGATCTACTGGATCTTCCGGGGTAAGGTGAAACTGGACAAGTTCAGCTACTGAGGTGTGGCCGGCGTGGCGCTACGTTCCAAGCAAAAAGCCGGCGGTGTTTTATCGAAAAGTTGACTTGTGGGCCACCTGTGTCCGGATACGGCCTTGCCCCGGTCCCGGCGCATGGCCAGAAGAATGCGTTCGGAGCGGGCGGTATTGGCGCCCTCCCGGTGCGCTTCGCGGGGCTGCGTCGGCGCGCCACCCGGCTTTCCCCACG
The DNA here is from genome assembly GCA_007133495.1 of Candidatus Sumerlaeota bacterium. Lineage (GTDB taxonomy): Bacteria > Sumerlaeota > Sumerlaeia > SLMS01 > SLMS01 > SLMS01. The sequence goes on from SLMS01000111.1 coordinate 39,822, forward strand.
GCTCATGAAAGACAGGCAGGCCCAACATCCCTGATGGAGGATTTCGATGTCTGAACAAGCTGGTTCCGCGGGCACAGGCGGAGCGATGCCACTGTGGCGGGCGATCAGTCTGATCGTGGCCGCGATTGCCTTTCACATCCCGTGGATTTTCACGTTCCCGGACCTGTCTGCCGAAGGGCACCGGGTGTTCTCTGTGTTCCTTCTCGCGGTCGTGCTGTGGATAACCGAGGCGATTCCGCTTCACGCGACAGCGGTGCTGATCATCTTCCTCCTGATCCTGTTTATCAGTGACAGAGCAATAATCCCGCTGCCGGAAGAGTTCGCTCCGGACGCGGTGTCCTTCGGGCAGTATTTTGCAACGTTGGCTGACCCGATCCTGATGCTGTTCCTGGGCGGGTTCGTCCTGGCGAATTGCGCCTCGAAATACAGTTTGGACAAGAACCTTGCTCGTGTGGTGCTGACGCCGTTCGGTAGTTCTCCGCTGTGGATCATTTTCGGGCTGATGCTGGTGACGGCGGTTTTCTCGATGTTCATGAGCAACACAGCCACGGCAGCCACGATGATGGCAGTGGTGCTTCCGATTATCCGTGCGCTGCCGCCCGGAGACCGGCTCGGAGCGGGGATTGCGCTCTCGATTCCGTTTGCGGCGAACCTCGGGGGTATCGGCACACCGATCGGGACGCCACCGAACGCCATCGCCGTGAGTGCGCTCACGGAGCAGGGCTTCCCCATCGGCTTCTTCGAGTGGATGGTGATGATGATCCCCTTCGTGATTATCATCATGGTGCTGGCCTGGCTTTTCATCGCGTGGTTCTTCAAGTCTGAGACGAAGTCCATCACGCTCAATATAGAATCCAGCTTCATCAAGACGCCCGCTGCGATAGTTTTCTATATCACTTTTGCCACGACTGTGCTTCTCTGGATGACCGAAGCACTCCACGGAATGAGTTCGAGCATGGTCGGGTTCCTGCCCGTGGTGGTCCTGGTTGCGACCGGTGTTTTCACGACAAAGGACCTTCAGACGATCCAGTGGCACGTGCTCTGGCTGATGGCCGGTGGTATTGCCCTCGGGGCAGGAGTACGACACTCGGGGCTGGACACCTGGCTGATCGGCCTCGTGGACTGGGAAAACATCAGCACGCTGCTGCTGGTGGGTCTGCTTGCGCTTATTGCAATCCTGATGAGCACGTTCATTTCGAACACGGCGACGGCCAACCTGATTGTGCCCCTTGGGCTGACACTCGCCGCCTCCAGCGGCGTCGCGATCACACCGGTGGAAGCGGGCGTGTTCATCGCGGTTGGCTGTTCGCTGGCGATGGCGCTGCCGGTCAGTACGCCGCCGAACGCGATTGCGTATAGTTCGGGGGTGATATCGACCCGCAACATGATGATCACGGGCAGCCTGATCGGCGTCGCCGGGTGGGTTATCTTCATCCAACTGGCACCGCATGTGTGGGAACTGCTGGGCCTTATGCCTGAACCATGAGCGAAGCGCCGACCTTCGGAAAGCAATGCGTTCTGTTGCTCTGCACGGCCGAGCCGGAGCAGGTCCGGCAAGCCATGAGCGAGCGTCTCAGCGAGGCGGGCGGACCATTGCTTTCCGTGGAGACGGTGACCGGGGCGGAGGAACTCCGCGAGACCCTTCAGGTTCTCGAAGAGCGCTCGGTACCGATCCCGCTCATCGTCATGGACGACGCGTTGGAAGGTGGGCGCGGTGACGACATTCTTCTCGAAATTCACGAGAATCCCCGCTACCGCGCCACCCGAAAGTTGCTTCTATCGAGGCATTCCTCGCTCGAGGATCTCACGCGGCTGCTCAACCGGGGTGCGTTGAACACCCGGCTCAAGAAGCCGGCAGAGAACGAGGAACTGGCGGAGGCAGTCCGAAAACTGGTCACGGACTACTTTCTTGAACAGGCACCGGGAGAGGTCGAGCATCTTTCCGAGTATTTCGATCCGCGGCAGCTTTCCCATGCGCTGGTGGCTTCCGAGAGGCTCCGGCGGGACCTGGCGGCGCAACTGCGCACCCTCAAGCGGAGCTTCCTCTCCGTCACGGACCTGAGCGACGAGTGCCTCGAAGAAGAGATGATCCGCGAGATAGACAGGGTGCTGGACCGGCCGCCCCGGGAGACCACTCCCGCAGGGACCGTGATGTTCCGCGAAGGCGAGCCGGTGGACAAAATATGGATTATTATAGAGGGCAAGGTCCGGCTGAGCCGCATGGCGCAGGACAAGGAAGTGGTCATGCACATGGAGAGCGCGGGGAAGATCGTCGGCCTCCTTGCACTGGCGCAGAGGCAGACGGCCTTCTATACGTGCCGCACGGCAACGGAGCTCACCGCGCTGCCGATCACGCTCGAGCAGCTCGATCTTGCGTTGCAGGCTAGTGCTGACCTTTCCGTCTATTTCGATACGGTGCTGATCCGGACGCTCGCAACGCGGGTGCGGCGGTCTGCGGAACTGCAGGTCGAGGTGGAGAACCTCAACACCGCGCTTTCGAAGGAGCGGGACCAGCTCGCCGAGACGCTGGACCTTCTGCAACGAACGCAGTCGCGCCTGCTCGAAACGGAGAAGATGGCGACGCTCGGCCTGCTTTCGGCGGGTATTGCGCACGAACTCAACAATCCGATTTCCGCGATTCTCCGCTCAGCCGAATATTTCGCTGAGGACCTGGAGGCAATCCACCGACTGGTTGAAGGTGGCGAGCAACTCACCGAGCGGCTCCGCGCGGCGCGCCAGCTCAAGGCGCTCCCCACGCGCGAGGAACGCCGGTTCCGCGAGCGCCTGGGCAAAGAACTGAATGACATGGCGCTCGCCCGCCGGCTTGTCGGCATCGGTGTCTATAAGCGGGAGGAATACGAGGCCCTGTTCAGGGGGCTGCCGGCCGGGGCACGGGAGGAGCGGCTCAAGTTACTCGAGCGGGTGCATAAACTCGGCACCGGCCTGCGGAACATTCACTCGGCTGCCGAACGGGTGACGAATATCGTCAAGAGCCTCCGCTCCTACGCGCGGCCGGACGAATTTTCCCCAGCGTTCGAGGAGATACACGAGGGACTGGAGGACACGCTGCTGCTGTTCGGGCCCGGACTCAAGAACGTTCGTGTGGAACGGCGCTACGGTAAGCTGCCGAAAGTGGAGTGCCTTGCAGCGCAGTTGAATCAGGTCTGGACGAACCTTATCTCCAATTCACTGGAGGCGATGGGAGGCAAGGGAACGCTCACGATCGAGACGGAGGCCGCGTCGGATGGGCAGCACGTCCATGTCCGCATCATCGACAGCGGGCCGGGCATTCCCAAGGAAGTACAAGAACGGATATTCGGGCTGCATTTCACGACGAAACAAGGGCGGGTGCAGTTCGGCCTTGGAATGGGGCTTTCGATCTGTCAGCGGATTGTAAATCGTCACGGCGGGAGTATAGAGCTTGACTCCCGGCCGGGAAGGACTTGTTTCACCGTAACGCTCCCTGTCCGTTACCCCGGGGAGAGCAGGAAAAAGTTGCAGAGACCGGGCACCCCCGCGCAGGACCAACAGGAATCCAAACACGGAGAGGCTTCATGAGTCAGCAGATTCTCGTTCTTTGCGTCGAAGATGAACAGGAGGTGCGGGACGCGATTGTGCGCGACCTCGAACCTTTCAGTGGGTATTTTCAGGTGGAGGCGGCCGAGGACGCCACCGCCGCACAGGAGGTCCTGGGGGAGACGCTCTCCAAGGGCGGCCTGCTCGGCCTGGCGCTGTGCGATCACCTGCTGCCCGGGGAGACCGGAGTGGATTTCCTGGTGGAGCTGAACAAGGACTCGCGCACTGCGGCCGCCCGCAAGGTCCTGATCACCGGACAGGCGAGGCTGGAGGATACAATCAGGGCGGTGAACGAAGCCGGGCTGGACAACTACATCGCCAAGCCGTGGAAGCGCGAGGAGCTGCAGGAAATCGTGAAGAAGCAGCTCACGGAGTTCGTGCTGGCGAACGTGGAGGATCTGCTTCCCTACGTGAACGTGCTGGACGGGGTACGGCTGCTGGAGGAGGTCCGCAACCGCAAGAGCGACACGTGAGGCCGGGGCGGGACTACTCGTCCTCGGCAGTGAAGCCCGGAGGCAGCGGGAAGATGATATGTGGGTGACGGGCACTCTCGTTGCCGATGGAGCATAGTGGCAGTTCGTCGAGCGTGCCGATGTCGTATTCTCCCCCACCGGGGCATTCGGGCAGGTGGCGCAGGTAAAGCTCCACTCCGACCAGGTCGTCCCAATCAACCTGTGCACCCGAGGACTCATTCATCTCGATGGCCCACTGCTGCTTTGCTTCCCAGATATAGGTGAGGTTGGCCTGGCATGACCTTGCCCGGGCGGCACTTCTCGCGGCCAGGAATGCGGGGATGGCGACGGCGAGCAAAAAGCCGATAACCATCACCACGATCATCAGCTCGGTGGCTGTGAATCCCTTCCGCTGCAAATTCCGCATGTGGCTGAACCCGGACAAGTTGGTCTCGTGCCTGTCAGGGAGAGCAGTACCGGGGCCAATCACCCTGTTTGGAGGAGTATTTCCCCTAAACAGGGTGGATTCCCTGCAAGTGCAGTGTTTTCAGTACAGGAGACCTGCTAGGGGTTTCCCCGTAGAAGCGCCTCGGGTGGCAATTCAGGGAGGTTCGGGAGCGTGTAGGGGCTTTCCCGATGGGTAAGCGGCTTCACAGGGTATGTCCCCTTGCTTTCCCAGTATTTTCACCCTGGAAACCGGGTCTTTCACGGGCGCTTGCCCGCGCGAGCCGGTCCAGCACGGCCAGCCATGCTTCCTCTCGCGGGGGGCGCTCGACGAGGATGCGCGCGGCGCCGCTTTGCTCGGCCAGCAGAAGGCTTTCGTACAGACGGCTGGCGTATTCGCGGGGCTCGCGGGGCAGAGTGATCCGGCGGGGTTCGGAATGGGCGGTATCTCCAAACTGGATGATGAAATCGGCCTCGCGGGGTTGCTCGGGCGCGCTGGCGACCAGGACCAAGGGTACTCTGGGAGCGTAATGCCGGGGCAACATTCCGGGCGATCGGAGGGCTCCTCCGGCCGCTTCGCCGAGCAGGCGCACCCGCTCACCGAGTGCGGCGGAGAGTTCCTCGCGCGAGACGGCACCGGGCCGGAGGATGGCGGGGGCGGTGCCGGATAGATCGAGCACGGTCGATTCGATGCCGACTTCGCACGCCCCGCCGTCAAGAATTGCCGCGACCCCTGCACCAAGGAGTTCGGCGACGGCGCCCGCAGTGGTTGGCGAAAGGCGGTTGCTGCGGTTGGCGCTGGGCGCTGCGACGGGGAAGCCGCAAAGGCCAAGCAATTCGAGGGCGACGGGGTGGGCCGGTATGCGGACGCCGACGGTTGTCCCTCCGGCGAGGACCTCGGGCGCGATTCCCTTCGCAGCGGGGAGGACAAGGGTGAGCGGCCCGGGCCAGAAGCGGTCCGCGAGCATCTGCGCCTGGCGCGGCCAGTTCCGGCACCAGCGGCGCGCCGCTTCCACGGACGGACCATGCACGATGAGCGGATTGCCGGCGGGGCGGCCTTTGAGGCGGAACACCTCGCGGACGGCGGAGGCGCTGGTGGCGTCGGCGCCGAGTCCGTACACCGTTTCCGTTGGAAAGGCCACGACGCGGCCGGAGCGCAGGAGTTCTGCGGCACGGCGCACGTCCGCGGGCTGGCCACCGTCGAGGACGGTGGCACCGTGCTGGCTCATGGCTTCCCGCTTGTCATCGGCGTTCAAGTGCGCCACCTTTCGCCCGGCTGATTGCACGGCACCAAGTTTTCCAAGGTTTTTTCCTCCATGCAGGATCGAATCAAACGGCTTCGCAAAAAGCTGAAGGAGCAGGACCTCGACGCGTTTGCGGTCCTGGACAGGACCAACACGTTCTACTTCACCGGCTTTCGCTGCACGTACTCCGTACTGGTGGTGGACAGCGGCCGGGCGCGCTTTATTACCGACTCGCGGTACGCGGAGGCAGCGGAAAAAGCACTGGGCAAGCCGTTTGAAGTGATCGTCCAGCCGGGGCGGGAGGTGGAGACCTTCCTGAAGTCGCTCTTCAAGAAGTCCGGCTACGGGCGCATCGGCTTTGAAGGTTCGATCACGGTGGACCAGCTTGAGCGCTTGCGGCGCCTTGCCCGCGGCTCGCGGCTGGTCAACGCCGGGGATATTCCGGCGGCGCTACGGAGCGTCAAGGATGAGGATGAACTGAAGCATATCCGGGGGGCGGTGCGCCTTTCGGAGAAGATGATGGCGCTGGCGCTGGAACAGGCGCGGCCGGGACTGCGCGAGGACCTGCTGAGCCGGAAAATCCGCTTTGCGGCGGAGGAGCTGGGCGGCGAGGGAGAGTCTTTTCCGAACATCGTTGCCTCCGGGCCGAACTCCTCCCGCCCACATCATCAGCCATCGGCGAGGCGCCTGCGCAAGGGCGAGCCTCTGAAAGTCGATCTCGGCGGTGTCTATAAGGGTTACTGCTCGGACATCACGCGCACGCCGGTGCTCGGCGGGAGCGCGCCGGCGGGGTTCGAGGAAATATACGAGGTGTGCCTTCAGGCGAACCAGGCGGCGGTGAAGGGGCTGCGGCCGGGCATGACGGGCGCCGAGGTGGACGCGATCGCGCGCGAGGTGATCGCGGAGGCGGGCTACGGCGAGTATTTCGGCCATGGGCTCGGCCACGGCGTCGGCCTGGAGATACACGAAGCGCCGACGCTGGGCCCGCGTGCCACGAAGCAGAGGCTGGAAGCGGGCAACGTGGTGACGATCGAGCCGGGTATTTATATTCCCGGACGTTACGGCGTCCGCATTGAGGATTACTGTGTAGTGACGGAGGAAGGGGCGAAGGTGCTTTCGCGCTTTCCGCGAAAATTGCAAGTCATCCCGGTCTAGCCGGAGGAATCGAGAAAGAGGGAATCAACGATCATGCCTCACGTTATCCTGCAGGGACCGCTGGTGCCGGAGGACATCTGGCTGGCTTTCCAGCCGGAGGAATTCACCGAGGGCGGGGACCGCTACAAGGCGGAGGAGGCGTTCCTTTCCTCCGACAAGAAAGTGCTGCTGATCCGGTCGTTCACGGTCGAGCGCGGCTTCACGAAGGTGTTCTATGTCCGGGTGGCGCTGAAGGAGGGCCAGCTCAGCATCGGGCTGGACAAGCTGACGAAACCGGACGCAAGCGACGGGGTGAAGCGGCTGCTGGGTCTATACGCGTGGAAGATTCTGCAGAACGACCCGGAGACGGCGATCGCCTCGACGAATATCGAGGAGTTCGTGAGGGAGCCTGCCGGCTGAATGGACAAGGCAATCAAGGCGCCGCAGTGCGATCCGCCGCTGCGGCCTGCGGAAAAAGGTGGATGGGACCTTGAAATCCCGATTGGTGATTTGCCCAAGCCGCTGGACTTCCCGCGGGTATTCGGCCGCACCGGACCCGTTGAAATGGAAGTCGGCAGCGGAAGCGGGCTTTTCCTGGCCACGGAGGCGGCCAACCGCCCGGACACGAATTTCTTCGCCGTCGAGCGGGACGGTGCGGAGGTGCGGCGCGCGAAAGACAAGTGGCGCCGGCGCGGCCTCCTGAACGTGCGCATCGTCAAGTGCGACGCGCACTATTTGCTGGAGGAGTTCGTGCCGGACAATTCAATTGATTCGTATATCATTCTATACAGTGACCCCTGGCCGAAGAAGCGCCACCACAAGCGGCGTTTCTTCCAGCCACGCCTGCTACCAACGCTGGAGCGCACGCTCAAGCCCGGTGGCACGGTCCGCATCAAGACGGATGTGACGGTCTATTACGAGGTGATTCGTGAACTGCTCGGCGGGGCGCCGTTCCTGCGGCTGGAGCACGACCGCCGGCTCGACCGCGAGCCGGACCCCGATGACGTGCAGACGAACTATCAGCGCAAGGCAATCGAACAGGGTCACCCCATTCATGCGATGCTCTACAAACGAACCACGAGCGGTGAGTGATGGGCATCCGGGCGGGCATTACGGCCCGCTGCGCATGGCGGTGAGTCTGATGACGAGGGTTTCGGCCATGCCTTCCCAGTCGGGGACGTAGTCCTCCTCGCCGCTGGGGTACATGACGCGCTGGAGCCGGTGGGCGTCCTCTATCATTTCCTTGAGGGCGGGGAGGGGAAACCGCTGCGCAGCCTGGTGTATCTTTTTCGCCTTCCACGCGGGTATTTTTTCGAGCGACGGAAAGTCGGCCACCATGAGCTGTCCCATCGGCTTTCCCTCGCGCTTGCCTTCCTGCACGCAGCGGGCCTGAAAGAGCAGTTCGAGCATCTGCGAGATGGTTGAGTAGATACGCAGGCGCGAGCCGGAATCACCGGCGGAGCGCTTCACCCAATCGCGGAAGACCTTGAGCGCGGCGGGCGCGTTGCCGTTGAGCAGGTGATCGTCGAACTCGAACTGGATGGCTTTTTCGCGCTTGGTGATGACGGTGCCCTTGCGGTGGGCGAGCTGGACAAGGGGGGCGTCCTCGCGCAGCATTTTGCCCTTCAGATCGTCCTCCTCGCAGACGAAAATGGCGATGTTCCCTGTGGTGGGGAGTTCGTTCTCGAGCCACTCGACGAGCACGGCCATGCGGTCCTTCTTCGCGGGCTTCCCCTTTTTCGCACCGGCCTTGGGGCGGGCTTTTCCGCGGCGGGCGCTCATGAGTTCCTGCAGATTATAGATGACGACGACGCGCTTGGAGCCGGGGATGAAGGAGGTGGTGCCCAGCTCGTCGAGTATTTCGGAAAGGAACCTGTCCAGCGTGAGCGGCTGGTTGGCGGGGGGAGCGATTTCGGCCAGCCCGGTTTCGCGCTCCTCGCGGGAGAGGAGCTGCTCGACGAGCTGCAGACGTGCCTCGTTCACGTCCACGAGGTTGTTGCCGTGGACAAGGTAGAGCGACGAGGAGTCCTTCTGTCCTGGCGGGGTCATGCGCGCCAGCCTCCGGGCGTGGGTTCCGAGGCCGGGCCAGCGGTGCGGACGAGTGTGGGCTGCGTGAGCAAGAGCGGCCTTCCTGGGGTTTCGGAGCAGGTTCATGGGCGGGCGGGGACTCCGGGCGGCGGCCCCGGTTTCCGGCTTGCCCCATCCGCGTTGCCGGGACTCCCATCTCAGCCATTCTACGCCCCGGGAGCAAACTGGATGTTGCTGAAAGGGAAGAAAGTACTGGTGGCCGGAGTGGCCAACCGTTCTTCGATCGCGTGGGCGATCGCGGAGGCGATTCTGCGGGAGGGCGGGCAGGTGGCCCTGACCTACCAGAATCAGCGGCTTGAGGCGAGGGTGCGGGAGCTGGCGGAATCAGTTGACCCGAAGCTCCCCTGCTACGAACTCGACGCGTCGAACTCCGAGCAGACGGCGGCGGTGGCCGCAGAGATCGGCAAGGATTGGGGCTCGCTGGACGGGCTTGTCCACTCGATCGCCTTTGCTCAGAAGGAAGACCTGACGCCGGGCATCCTGAAGACTTCGCTCGAGGGGTGGAACATGGCCCTTCACGTGAGCGCGTACACCCTGGTGGAGCTGACCCGGGCGATGATGCCGCTTCTCGAAAAGTCCGAGAGCGGATCGGTGCTGACCTTGACCTACGACACGGCGAAGGTTTATCCGAACTACAACGTGATGGGTATCGCGAAGGCGACCCTGGAGGCAGCGATGCGCTACGCCTGCTGGGATGCAGGCAAGCAGCAGGTTCGGGTGAACGCCGTGAGTGCCGGACCCATCAAGACCCTTGCCGCGCGGGGAATCAGCGGCTTCGGGAAGATGTTGGAAGAAGGAGCCCGCAAGAGCCCCATGGGGCGGAACGTGGGCGCCGATGAAGTCGGCAACGCGGCGGCGTTCCTGCTCAGCCCCCATGCCAGCGGAATCACCGGACAGGTGATCTACGTGGACGCGGGGCAGAGCATCATGGGCGTTTCGGCGGCCGAATCTTCAGGCTGAGCGCCGGCGTCCCGAAAAGGCACGCATCCGTTGGCATAACGGATGCATCACTCCTCAGAGCGAGCCAGGCCAAGATCGCTCAACTTTGAACTCTCATCGGGAGAACCAGTATTATGGCAGGTGCTACCCAGTCCGTTTCGGACACCGATTTCGACACCAAGGTCCTCCAGTCCGACAAACCCGTTTTCGTGGACTTCTGGGCAAGCTGGTGCCCCCCCTGCAAGCGAATCGCCCCCTTTGTGGAGGAGCTGGCGACCGACTATGACGGCAAGGCTCTTGTCGTGAAGGTGGACGTTGACGAGGCAGGCCAGGTGGCCGCCCGCTACGGGATCACGAGCGTCCCGACGCTGATGGTCTTCAAGGACGGACAGCCCGTCGAGGCGCAGGCCGGTGCCGTCCCGAAGGACCACATGGCCAAGATGATCGACAAGCATCTCTGACCCGGGTGCTGAGCGCCTCCGCGGCCCGTATCCGGTTGACTTTCTGTTTCGGTGTCCCGCCATCCTTGTCGCGGATGGTGGGATACTTGTGTGTTGTGAGGACGGTGGCGCCGTTGGCGTCCGGGATGGAGTCAGGTCCATCGGATCGGACAGGATGAGCGGATGAAGTGCCCGAACTGCGCTTCCGACGACACGCGGGTGATCAATTCGCGGCCCGCGAACGGAGGGGCATCGATACGCCGGCGCCGCGAATGTCCGCTCTGCCATACCCGCTTCACGACCTACGAAATCATCGAGAAGGCGGAGATGACCGTCATCAAGCGGGACGGATCGACGGCCCCGTACTGTCGGGAACGGCTCCAGCGCGGCATCGAGAAGGCCTGCAA
>SLMS01000187.1 GCA_007133495.1 Candidatus Sumerlaeota bacterium
GCAAGCGAAGGTAACGAGGAAAGGGAGGAACGGCCGGAGCCCGGTCGGGAATAATAGCCTCCAGGCTCCGGCCGCTTACTGTATTACGGCAGCTCAACGCGGGTAACGTGATCGCTGTCCAGCCCGAACCAGAGAGAGCCGTCCTGATGGACCATGTGCCGCGTGTTGCCGGTGTCGGCACGTTCAAGAACGGTCTGGTCGAAGAAGGTCTCGGTTTCGGGATCAAACCCGACGAGCACATGCGGTGTGGGACCCGATTCGACATACCACAGATTGCCGCGGCCGTCAGCCGCCATGGCGTAGGGGCGGGAACTCTCCCCGGAGGGGCTCAGCCATTCGTTCACCTCGCGGGTGGCGGGGTCGTAAACGCCCAAGTGTCCGGCGGCGAAGTCCACGTACCAGATGCGGCCGTCCTCGGTGGCGGCAAGCCGGCGGGGGCGGGTCTCCTCCCGTGGCAGCTCTATTTCCTCCAGCTCCATCGTTTCGGGATCGACGGTAGCGAGTTTGTTGGTGCCGAGAAGCACCGCCCAAGGCCGGTCGTCCCCGTCAACGACGATGCCGTAGGGGCGGGCCCGCGGGGTGGGGACGGCGGTGACACGGGCCTCGCCGGTCCTCGTATTGAAGTGACCGATGGAGTTGGCGTGCTGGGAGGTGAACCAGATGTTCTCGTCACTGTCGAAGATGAGGGTATGGGGGTCGCGGGCGGTCTCTTCCGGCAGGTCGTAACGGTCGATCTCGCCATTTCCGGGATTGAGCCGGCCGATGTACGCGTCACGGTTGCCCGCGAACCAGACCATCCCGTCCGAGGCGACGATTAGGTTGTGCGGTCCGGTACCGGGTGACAGGTCATGGCGTTCGAACTCTCCATTGGCGAGGTCCAGCGCGGCCAGATAATCGCCACGCTGGCCGACGAACCAGAGCCTCCCGTCCGCGCCGAGGTAGGGATCCCGCGGCCGGGTGTTTTCCCAGGGCACTTCCCAGTTGGTGACGGACGGAGCGCCTTCCTCCGTGGCAGGATCGGCTGGTGCGGCGCCGGGCAGGGCAAGGCCGACAACCAGCGCGGAAACAACCGGGGTTCCCACGGCCAATGCGGCATTGGTGAAAAGGCTGGATGGAGCAGTCATGGCGGTGACTCCTTGGTGGGGAAGTGGGGGCATTGGACCAGAGCAATAGAGCAAGATCAGCACCGCAGCGAGGATCCGTCCGAAACTTGATGGAGTACGGGTTACGGAGCGAAAATCACCTCCCGGTGGCGCCCATGAAGGGCGATACTCGACTCCGACTCCCTGCGGTCGGAGAGAGAAGGTAAACTGTGCTCCCCCAGTGCAGATGGAGGGCGAAGTGGGCCGAATCTGTGGGCCCTGCAGACGGCGCTGGCACCGGAGTCCATCGCAGGACAGCCATAAGTAGCCTGCGAACGGAAACGTCCCGGCCGGATGTGCGCCAGCGCACACTTTCGCCTTGTCTTCGCCACTGCGCCGTGTTCTCCTTTTCTTTGCTTTTGCAGATTGAAGCAAAGGAGGTCAGCCATGTTGCGGCACCTGAGAATCTCGAACTTTCTGCTCGTGGAAGAGGCGGCCCTCGATTTCGGGAGAGGCATGACAGCCCTCACCGGCGAGACCGGCGCTGGCAAGTCCACCGTGCTGGAGGCGCTGGACCTGCTGACCGGCGTGCGGGCTTCGGCCGCCTGCGTGCGCAACGGCGCGCGGAAGGCCGTCGTGCAGGCGATCTTCGACATGCCCCGCGGCAAGGCAGCGGAGGAGGTCCTGCGCGGCGCCGGCGTGGAGCCGGAGGAGGAGAGCGAACTGCTCCTGCGCCGCGAGGTACTGGCCTCGGGGCGGAGCCGCGCGGCATTGAACGGCCAGCTCGTGCCGCTCTCCTGCCTTCAGCGGCTGGCTCCGGCGCTGCTCCGGATATGCAGCCAACACGCCTCCCAGCGGCTGCTCGAACCTGGCTTCCTGCGCGATTGCGTGGACGGGCATCTGGGGCTCGGCAGGCAACGCGCCGAGGTGCGCGAAGCCTTCCAGCAGGTGCGCAAGGCGGAGGCGGCCGTGGCGGAGCTTCGCGCCGAGGCGGAGGAACGCGAACGCCGCCGCGATTATCTGGCCTTTCAGGCAGAAGAGCTGGAGCAGGCGGACGTTGAACCGGGAGAGCGTGAACGGCTGGAGACCGAGCGCCGCCGGCTCGCCAACGTGCAGGGGCTGCTGGAGGGCCTTTCCTCCGTGCTGAGCGCCTTGAGCGATGGCGGCGGCCCGGCGGAACCAAACGCGCTCGAGTTCTGCGGGCTGGCGGAGCGCCGGCTCGCGGCGATGGCGCGTATAGACAACGAGCTCGAAAGCGCCACCGGCCGGCTGACCGCCGCGGCCGCAGAGATCACCGGCGTGGCTACGGAGCTTCAAAACTACGGCCGCGCGCTTGAAGCAGACCCGGCGCGGCTCGGTGAGGTGGAGGAGCGCCTGGCGCTTCTCCAGCGGCTGCTGCGCAAGTACGGCCCCACGGAGGAGGACGCACTCAACCGGCTGGCGGAGTTGCGCGCGGAACTCGGCCGCATCGGGCGCTCGGACGAGGAACTGGCGGCGCGGCAGCGGGAGCTGGACGCCGCGCGCGCCAAGTTGGCGAAGCGGGCGGAGGCACTCCGCGCGGCCCGCCGGCGCGGGGCGAAGCGGTTCCTCCGGCCGCTACGGGCGGTGCTGCACGACTTCGCCATGCCGAAAGCGCAGGTGGACCTGGCGCTCGGGCCGCTCGCCTCCGGCGGTGTGGAACTCCCCGCCGGCGGGCACTGCGCCGCACACGGCGCCGAGGAGGTGGACCTGCTGTTCTCCGCGAATCCGGGCGAACCGGTGCGCCCATTCCGTGCCGTGGCGTCCGGCGGCGAGCTGAGCCGGCTGCTCCTTGCGCTGGAGATGATGGCGGCGGACTCGGGCGGCCCGGAGCTGCTCGTCTTCGACGAGGTGGACACGGGCATCTCCGGCCGGGCGGCTTCCCGGGTCGCCGAACGGCTGGCCGCGCTCGGCGCCGGCCGGCAGGTGCTGTGCGTCACCCACAGTGCGGCTCTGGCGGCGCGGGCGGAAGCGCACCTGCTGGCCACGAAGCACGAAACGCCGCGCGAGCGGACCGAGTCCGTCCTGCACTGGCTCCCGGAGGAGGGCCGGCAGGCAGAGGTGGCCCGGCTGCTCGACGGTGGAAAGGGGTCGCAGAAGAGCCTTGCCCTGGCGGAGGAGCTGCTCGCCCGCCGGGCGGGTTAGAGCGTGGCATGAGGGAGCCAGGCAACTTAAGGGACGAGCCGGTGTTTTTCCTTGCACCGTCGGGGAGGGAGCTACGAAAGTTATTTTAGTGCAGAAACAACAACCTCGGCTGACCTTGCAAGGAGTGAGCAGCAGGACAGAAAGCCATCTTAACCGCAATTTTCTGAGTACTCTTTGAGCAGGTGCCGCATTTGCCGGTCGCAGTCTCCGGATGAAGCGGTACATGGAAACATGGCCTTCCTCACTCCTCCTCCCAGGCGGCCTGAGCAACGTTTCGCACCACAACTTGTTTCAGGAGAATCACCATGAAGCCCCTCTTTGTACCGTTACTTGCCTTGGGCACTGGCTTGCTCGTCAGCCAGGCCGGGGCAAATCCCTACGGCTCGCAGCTGGCCGCCTCCGAATCGGAGTTCTCTCCCGACCAAGCTGAAACCGTGGAGCTGAGCTTCTACCTCAACGACATGGCCGATACGGTGCTTGTGGAAGTGTTCGGGCCGCTGCCCGCCACGGACACCGTGCGGACCTTCAACTTGGGCGGCCTCACCCCGGGCATGCACTCGGTGGAGTGGGACGGCAAGGACGACGACGAAGACCTGCTGCCGGGCGGAGACGATTACTCCTTCCGAGTCATCACCGAAGCCGACGGCTATGCTGCGTGGACCAACATCACGGCCGGAACGGCCTCGTTCCCTTACACCGCGGGAATCGCCGTTATCCGGGACATGAACTCGCCTTTCTTCGGCATGGTGGGCGTTCTCAACACAGACCCTGATGACTCTGGTGATTTCGATGCCGAGGAGATGGGTCTGTACTTGATGAACGGGGACCTGAGTTGGCACGGCGGAACCCCTGTGGCGGCCTACGACGCCGCGATGAACGACCCCGCCGCGCCCTGGGACGCCGAGGACGCTCTCTCTCCCTGGAAGGTAAAGGCCGGGCGTGATGACGGCATGTTCTACGTCGGCGACTGGGGCACCGAGGACACCACCGATGCCGTTTACCGCTACGACCTGGTGAACACGGCCGAGCAGGTCCTGGCTCCGGGAGTCGGTGACCACGGCCGGATCATTACCGCATTCACCACCGGCACCGGCGAGGACACCGTGCTTTGGGGTCTGGACAGAGATGGTGACGATCCGGACCGCCCCGAAGTCGTCAGATGGGACGTCGGGACCGACACCGCTCACACCGGCGATGGAACCGTTGTCATCCCCTCCACCGGGTGGGCAGGTGATCCCATCATCGACCACGGCACCTTGTGGTCACTCCGCGACTTCACCGTTGACGACGACGGGAACATCTACGTCGGCAACCGGCGCTGGGGCGGAGGCGACCCGCGCTACATCAAGTTCGACTCCGATGGGGAGCCCATCTGGTCCCGCACGGGCACGGAACTCGCCGGAGAGGGATACCCGGCAGACAATGGGGATGGTATCTACCCCTACGGCTTGGCCTACCATGATGGGAATCTGTACGCCGTTGACGATTTCATCAGGATCGTGGCCATCCTCGATGCGGAAACGGGACTATTTGTCGATCACTTCGAGATCACCGACCCTGACGCCGTGAACGGACGGGGGATCGCGGTGGACGTGGCCGGCAACGTGTACGTGGCCGAGCATGGCGCCAACACCGTCTCCGTCTGGTCGCCCTGGGGTGCCAACGACTTCACCAGCACCTACCACTCCGCCGTGACCATCGGCGAGCCGGTCACCGTGCCGGACTGGAGAGCCTACGAGTAAGGCTTCCCTCCCGCAGTACCGCCTTTACGGCCGGCGCCCCGCGCGGAACTCCACCGCGCGGGGCGCGTCCTTTTTGTATTCCCCGTGCAGACAGACAAAAGGACGCAGGAGACGGAAGGAGGGTCCCACGTCCATGCGCGCTCTGGCCATCGGACGGGACGAGGACGCCCAAGCTCCCAGGACAAAAAGGCGACGACAGGGTCCACTTTCTATTGCATTGCCTGGAGCTGTCCCCAATTCTCACGGAAGCTTGGAAAAGCCGCTGAGAACTTGTCTTGGGAGGAATTGGTCAGGGAAACCGAACGGTCCGTTGCCTTTCGGCCGCGTGGCGCCGTGCAGTTCCTTGGTGCCGTTGTGAGTTGCTCGATTTGCGGGGCTGGAAGGGGTGCGGGGATTGGAGCCTCCCGGAGGTAGCTGGACCGGTCCGGCGGCGCTTCCAAGTGCCACTTCTTCGAGGAGAGCGATCATGAGGTCCCTCTTTGCTGCGTTGCTTGCCCTCGTCACCGGCGTGCTGCTGAGCCAGGCCCACGCGAATCCTTACGCCTCCCAGCTTTCATCCTCCGCAGCGGACTTTGATCCCGCGGAAACGCAAACCGTCGAGTTGGGCTTCTACCTGAACGAAGACGCCGACTCCGTTATCGTCGAAGTGTTCGGCCCCCTTCCGGACACGGACACCGTGCGCACCTTCGACTTGGGCGCCCTCGCCCCCGGGCCCCACTCCGTGGAATGGGAGGGGAAGGATGACGCCGAGGACCTGGTGCCCATGGGAGAGGACTACTCCTTCCGCGTTCTGGCCGAGTCCGCCGGTTACGGTGACTGGACCAACATCACACCCACCGATGGCGGCGATCAAATCGCCTCCACCTACTATCCCCATCCCACCAGCATCGCCGTTATCCGGAACATGGACTCCCCCTTGTTCGGACTGGTCGCCGTGGCGAACAGCGTTCCTGGTGACAACGGGTTCGACGCGGAGCAGGGCCTCTATCTGCTGAACAGTGACCTGACCTGGTACGGCGGAAGCGCTCAAGCAGCCTACGACGCGGCAATGAACGATCCCGCCGCACCGTGGGACGCAGACGCCACGAACTCGCCCTACAAGGTGAAGGCGGGCAGGGACGACGCCAGTTTCTATACCGGCGACTGGAGCATTGATGTGCTCTACCGCAGCGATCTGCAGGACACGACCGTGCAGGTGCTCGCTGAA
>SLMS01000169.1 GCA_007133495.1 Candidatus Sumerlaeota bacterium
CGGCAGGAGGAAATCCTCGCGGCCGCCAGCCGCGTCTTCGCCGAGCAGGGCTACCGTCAGACGGACGTGCAGGTAGTGGCCGACCGTGTGGGCGTGGGGAAGGGGACGGTGTACCGGTACTTCCCCACCAAGGAGGAACTCTTCCTGGCGGCGGTGGACCGTGGGATCAACCGGCTGGAGGAACGGGTAAACGAGGCGGCGGCGGAGGTGGACGATGGGCTGGCCAAGATCACCGCAGCGGTCCGGGCATACCTTGCCTTCTTCGACGAAGACGGCGACCTGCTGGAGCTGATCGTCCAGGAGCGCGCAGAGTTCAAGGACCGCAAGCAGTCCGTCTATTTCGCCCGCCGCGAGGCAGGGTATGCGTCATGGCGCGGCCTGGTCAAGAAACTGATAGACGAGGGCCGCATTCGCCGGATGCCGGCAGACCGCGTGCTCGACGTGATGAGCAACCTGCTCTATGGCGTGATCTTCACCAATCGCCTGATCGGCCGGCGAAAGAGCTTCGACGCGCAGGCCAACGATGTACTGGATGTCTTTTTTTGCGGTGTCCTGCCCAGGGAGGCCGCTAATCCTTCCGTGAGGAATTAATATAGAGTGATGGAAACTGTGGACAGTCAGAACGGAAACGCTTCACGAGGCCTTGTCAGCCGGCTGCTTCTCAATCCATGGACGGTGACAATCGTGCTGGTGGCAATCGCCGGAGGAGCAATGCTGGCCATGCAGGGCGAGGAGGAGGAGGAGGAAACCGCGCGGGAGGCACGAACTTACCCGGTGGAGGTTGCGGAGGTGCAGGGAGTGACGCTGGCGGAGATGGTGCGCAGCGTGGGGACGCTGCGGGCTGCGGAGTCGGTGGTCGTCCGCCCGGAAATCGCGGGGCGGGTCCGTGCCATCCACTTCCGGGAGGGCAGCCAGGTGGAGGAAGGGGACTTGCTATTCGAGCTGGACGACGAGCGGCTGCTGCGCCAGCTCGCGGTCCGGGAGGCTGGGCTGCGCGCAGTGGGCGTGCGCCTGGCCAACGCGGAGCGGGAACTCGCACGGGCGCGGCAGCTTCATGGCGATGGAGTCATCCCGGAGGACCAGCTCGACCGCGCGCAGACGGAATACGACGCGGCGGTGGCCGAACAGGAACGCCTGGAGGCGGAAATATCCCTTACCGAAAGAGAGCTGGAGGACACACGGATTCTGGCTCCGTTCGACGGATGGATATCGGAGCGCCGGGTCGATCGCGGCGCATACCTGCGGGTCGGCGACGACCTGGCCACGGTCTATCGCACCGATCCGATGGAGGTAGGCTTTTCGGTCCCGGAGCGCCACGCCGGGCGTGTCCGCGCGGGCCAACCGGTGGACGTGATGGTGGCGGCGTCCCCGCAGCGGCCCTTCCAGGGGGAGGTGCATTTTGTCAGCCCCGCAGTGGACGAGGCGACGCGCACCTTCCGCGTGCGGGCGCGCATCCCCAACCCCGGTGGGGAACTGAAACCCGGCTCCTTCGCCAATACGGTAGTCACCGTGGATATTCGCGAGAACCGGCCGATGATTCCGGCGGAATCGCTCGTGGCAACGCGCACCGGCTATATCGTTTACGTGGTGGAGGACGGCCGGGCCGTCCGGCGTGAGGTCCGCACCGGCCTGCGGCGCGAGGCCATGGTGGAAATCCTCGAAGGCGCAAGCATCGGCGAGCGGGTGGTCCGCACCGGACACATTCGCCTGAGCGGCGGCGAGGAAGTGACCGTTACCGAAACAGAGTCTCCCGAATTGCCGGAGGTACTGGAGGAAGGGGCGGAACCGGCCGCACCCTATCTGGAAGCAAGAGACGGTGCGGATGCAGGAACGGCAATTCCGGGAAGCGACGGTTGAGCCGTACACAAAGCGGTCCCGGCCGGAATCCCACTCCGGCCGGAGGACGAAAACATGAACCGCCCTCCCCCACTTCAGTCATTCAGGTGCCACCGGGCACTCCATGAGGAAAGCGCATGATTTGGAATTTCTGTATTCGCCGGCCGGTCCTCACGATCGTGATGTTCGTGGTCATGGGTATATTCGGCGTCTATGGTTACCTGCAGATGCCGGTGCAGGAGAATCCGGACGTTGATTTCCCCATCGTCAGTGTGAGCGTCGAGTTGCCGGGCGCCTCTCCCGACGTGGTGGACTCGGAGATCATCGAGCCGCTGGAGGCCGAGATCAACACGATCGAAGGCCTGCGGCAACTGACGTCAACGGCCCGCCAGCAGGTGGGCCAGATCATTGCCGAATTCGAACTCTGGCGCGATATAGACGTAGCGGTCCAGGAGGTTCGCGACGCGGTGGACCGGGCAGGCCGGCGCCTGCCGAGCGATGCGGAAACACCAATCGTGCGCAAGCTGGACCTCGGCGCCCAGGCCATCATGTGGGTGGCGATGACGGGGGACGAGCGCTGGACCGATGTCCGCATGACCGACTATGTCGAGAACACGATCAAACAGCAGCTCGAAACGCTGCGGGGTGTGGGGCAGATACAGGTCGGAGGCACGCGGGAGTACGCCGTGCGCATCCGGCTCGACCCCGAACGGCTGGCCGCCCACCAGGTGACCGTGCAGGAGGTCATTCAAACCATCCAACGGGAAAACGTGGATATCCCCTCTGGCCGGGTTGAAGGCGCGACACGCGAGTTCCTTGTCCAGACGCGCGGCCGTTTCGATAGTGCCGAGCCGTTCAATTCGCTCATCATCGCGTATCGCAACGATTCCCCCGTCCGGCTGCACGACGTGGGCGAGGCGGTGGAGGACGTGGCGAGCGACCGGCAGTTGGCCCGCTTCGCCGGCGAGATGACCGTCGGCATGGGCATTGTCAAGACAGCCGACGCAAACACGATCGAGGTGGCGCGGGCCGTCCGCGAGGCAATGGAGAGAATCTCCCAGGGATTCCCGCCCGGCCTGCAGTACACCATAGCGGTGGACTCCTCCGAATACGTGCAGGAGAGCATTCGAGACCTTCTGGTGACGATCCTGATGGCCACGGGTCTTGTGATGCTGGTGGTGCTCGGGTTCCTGCGCAGCGGCCGCGGAACGATTGTGACCATCGTGGCCATCCCGACGTCACTGCTGATAAGTCTGGCGGTGATGAACCTGCTCGGATTCAGTATCAACGTGGTGTCAATGCTGGCGCTGGTGCTGGTTATTGGTATTGTTATAGATGATGCCATTATTGTACTGGAACGGACTTACCTCCACATGGAGGGGGGTGCGGAGTCCGAACCGGCGGCACGGGTGGGCACAACGGAGGTGGCCTTTCCGAACATTGCGAACAGCCTGGCCCTGGGCGCCGTTTTCCTTCCGGTGGCCTTTACGGGAGGACTGATCGGCCGTTTCCTGATGGAGTTCGGTGTTACGGTGGCGGTGACGGTGTTCGCCTCCACGTTTGTGGCGCTGACGCTCACTCCGATGCTCTGCTCGCGGGTGCTGCGCGTACCGGAAAGCCATGGCCGGCTGTTCAGAATATCGGAAAAGCTGTTTACGGTGGTCGACAACCATTACAAGTGGCTGCTGAAGATGGCGTTCCGCTTCCGCGGCTTTACGGTGTTTGTGGGGCTGGCAGCATTTGGCATCGGGGCCATGGCCTTCATGGACCTGTCCCATGAGTTTGCGGCGGACGAGGACCGGTCCCAGTTTCTGATCATTATGGAGACCCCCCGCGGATCGACGATCTCCCAAACAGACGCCTTCGCCCGGCAGATCGAGGCGGAGCTGGCTTCCATGGATGAAATACAGCACCAGTTCCTCGCGATCGGTGCGGGCATGGGCGGCCCCGGAACCCCGAGCCGGGCATTTGCTTTCGTCCGCCTCACCCCGCGCGACGCAAGGGACCGGCATCAGTTTGAAATCATGCACGACCTACGCCAGCGGCTGAACGCACTGCCCGGCGGGCGGGCGTTTGTGTCCGAGCTTGTGCCCGGCGGCGTCGGCGGCTCGCCCGTGGAGGTCGTTCTCCAGAATCCCGACCTGGATACCCTCGCCTCCTGGCAGGATGAAATAATAGCCTGGATTGAGGACCAGCCGGATTGGTATACCGGTGTCCGGACCAATCTGGAAATGAACATGCCCGAACTGGACGTTCTTATAGACCGGGACCGCGCCTCCCAGATGGGAGTGTCCGTGGCGGATATTTCGAACACTCTCCGGTTTTTCCTCGGGAACATTCCCATTTCGGAAATAGAGATCGGCACGGAAAGGTACGATGTGATCCCCGACATTATCGGGCGGGGCAACCTGGAGCCCGAAATCCTGGCGAATCTGTATGTCCGGGGCACCGGTGGAGAGCTGGTGTCGCTGGACAACCTTGTCGAAAGCGTGGAAACGATCGGGCCGAGCGAGATTCACCGCTTCAATCGGATGCGGGCAGCGACCATCTCCGCGGATACACCGCCGGGAGTGCCGCTCGGCGACGCAGTGAACAGACTGGAAGCTCATCTTGGCGAGACACTCCCGGCGGAAGTGCGGTACGAAATGGCGGGGCTGTCCCAGATTTTCGAGGAGTCCTTCCGCTACCTCACGATCGCCATCGGGCTTTCGGTTATCTTCATTTTTCTTATCCTTGCGGCGCAGTTCGAATCCTTCATCTATCCGCTCACCATCATGATGGCACTGCCGCTGGCGACCGTCGGCGCCTTCGGCGGATTGTGGCTGGCGGGGCAGACCTTCAACATCTACGCCTTCCTCGGCCTGATCATGCTGCTGGGGCTGGTGGCGAAGAACTCGATCCTGCTCGTTGACTATACAAACGTGCTTGTCGGAAGAGGACTGCCACCGATGGAAGCCGCCCAGGAGGCCGCGAAGGCGCGCTTCCGGCCGGTGCTCATGACGGCCTTGTCCACGATCCTTGGCATGACGCCGATCGTCCTGGGCTATGGCGCCGGCGGCGAGGCCCGGATGCCGCTCGGCATCACCGTGGCGGCAGGGCTCTTCGCCGCGACCTTCCTGACTCTCGTCGTCATCCCCGTTGTCTATACACTGGCTGATCAACTGCAGGGGGCCGTTGTCCGGCTGCTCCAGCCGCAGGCCCGCAAATCCCACTCCTCCGCTTCCGCCAAGACTGCCTCCTCATGACAAAACTCGTCCAGATTCACGTGCACTTCGAATATACGGATATCATCGATGCCATGCTCGACCGTCACGGCGTGGTGGAGTCCGTGCGCTATCCCATGATGCAGGGAAAGGACCGTGACGGAAAGCATCACGGCACGCAGGTTTTCCCCGGCAACTTCACCATCATGCAGGCCCTGATGCCTGAAGAGCGGATCGAGGCCCTGTTCGGGGAGCTGGAACACTTCCGCCGCGAAAAACCCGCACATAATCACCTCCAGGCGTTCGTTCTCCCCGTCGAGCGCCGGCTTGTCGAACATGAGGAGGATTGATCACGCCCGCGGACTGCTCCTTCGGGTTGACAGAACCGCAAGGGAACTGCCCCCTTCTCCCCATGCACCTGCATCCTCTGCCCCCCGTGGATACCGAACCCGCCGAGGCATACCGCAGCGCCGCAATGCTCGCGGCGGATTGGCTCGTGCGCAATCAGGTCCGTGACCCGAACGACGCCAACCGCGGGCGCTTCCCGGGTGGGTACGATCTCCGCACGGGGAAGTACCTGCACTCTATTAATTGGACGACCGCCACCGGGTTGATGGGCCTGCTTGCCACCTGGAAGCGCACGAAGGAGGAGAAGTACCTTGAGGCGGCAGTACTCGCGGGCGAATATCTGAAATCGCTGCAAATGCTCGATGAGGACGAACCGGGCCAACACGGCTACCTCCGGGAGGTCACACCCCAGACGCAGTGGGGCTTCCCACGCGATGCACTGACGGCCGCGTGGGGCCTGCTTTGGCTGTACCAGGCAACCAACGACGAGGATTACCTCCGCGCCGTGTGGTTCTTCAACGAGTGGTACATGCGTGAGGCGCTCGTGCTCGGCTGGCCGCTCTGGGGAGTCGACCTCCGTGGTGACAAGTATATCAACGAACACCTGGAGGGCTCCTTCCACGGCGGCAACGCAGCCTATTTTCACGATTACAAACGCGTGACGGGCATGAAGATTTTTTCGGAGCGCGGAATCCGCTTCACCGCCGATTATTATATGAAGACGTTCCTCCAGGAGGACGGCTCGGTCAAAGTCATCCACCTGCGGGACGGCAGCGGCTACCTCGACGGGGAGGACTCCCCGAA
>SLMS01000088.1 GCA_007133495.1 Candidatus Sumerlaeota bacterium
ACATCCTGCCGGAGCTGTGACGAGCCGAACGCCTTGATGCCCAAGATAGAAAGTGCCCCGAAAACGACAGCGGCAGCCAAGGACAACATGTAAAAGGGTACAATTAGCACTGCGTCAGAGATGTCCAGTCCCAAGAGATACTTCCACCTATAGCTGGGCATGCCAAGATAGACACCGATGAGGAGTGCGGCGGCGAAAGTGATCATGTATGGGGGCGTCCATAAGTCTCGCCAGGCCGTCCGCACTCGGTGCTGGAGGTCTTTTCGGTTCATTTTTCCGTCACATCCACAGTATGAGATGGGCTGTCACGATGACAATTATGAGAAATGTTATCGCCAGTAGCTGGACTCTCCCGGAGGCTATGCGAGGAAGTAGCCAGTACATGCACAGACAATAAAAGTATGCCCCCGCGAACAGGGTCAGTATCAGGAGAGTATGTAGACCAGGATCGAGAAACACGTCCAGTGTCGGCCAGAAGACGGTGGACCCCTGCCTCTGAAAGGCGTCTGCCATTGCAGCGAGAAGCCAGGCTCCGACCGCTACAAGAAGCGCCCTTACATGAAACCGGGATCTGTCACTCGCTTGGCCGGCCTTTCCGACGGCTAACCGGGGCTGCTGTTCAGTCATAAGTGATCTCCCTTTGTTACTACCGTGTTTCAAACCACCGACCGACAGCCGTGGGGACTGGCTCGCTACGGCCTCTGCAGAGGTGCGTGAACTCGTGCATAATTGTGTTGTCTATGGTTCTACTAGGGTCCCCCTCAGTTCCAGAGTCAGTAATGGCTACGGGGCACACCCAAATTCGACTCTTAGTGAAGAGTAGTCGGGTATATCCCAGACGGGTCTCCTTCCAGCACGAGAAGCCATCGATCTGTACTTTTATTGAGCTGTCCCCGCAGATTCCATTCAGGCATTCATCGAGGCAATTTGCTTCGCGACGATGGCGTCTCTCACGCATTTCCCGGCCGCGGCCCTCCCGCCGAGACTCAAAAAAACTCTCTGAAAGCGTCCAACCATCATGTTTTTGAAGGATTCCGAAAAGATGGGGGCGAAGCCCGGGAAGTCTTCCACAAGCCCGCGCCAATGCTTTGCGAACCAAACCTTGCTGATACTCATCACCACCAACTACTGTCGGCAACATGCCCAAAGGGTCAATGACACGAGTCGGTCGTTGAGCGGCAGCATTGTACGGATGCTCCACATCCGGCGAGTACGGCGCCCTACTCGCAAACGTCGCCGTCTGCGGGTCGTACCACCGCTGATAGAAGTAATACATCCCGGCGGCCGGGTCGAGTTCCTTGGTGGTGAGCCCGCGGTTGCCGCCGAGTCCGCCTCCCCACTCGCCCGTCTGGGTGCTGGCGAGCGGGTTGCCGAACGCGTCGGTGTTCACGGCCTCCACGAAATACCCCGAGGCGTTGGAGGTGCCGACGACGTTGCCTATATGATTATAGGCATTCCAGCGGCGCTCGCCGCCACCGTGCGCCGACCCGCCGTAGATGGGCGTCGGGCTTCCGCCGGTGCCCTCCCACCGCTCGCGGTAGGCGACCTGGCCGATCGAGCCGGGAAGGAGGCTGTTGCGCTCTGTCGTCATGGAGTTCGAGAACCTGATGTCGTCCACGCGGATATCGCGGCCCCAGAGCCGGATGGCACCTGTACTCTGGTAGAGGACCGCCGGAGTCAAGCGCATAATGTCCGCGGCGATGTTCTGCTCGATGCGGACCAACTCGCCGGGCGGCCACGTTCCGCGTTGCATACGAGAAGCGGCCGGCACGCTGGTAGAGACCTATCACAACACCCTCGGAGCTCAGAAAAGTTGACGAAATCCAAGGCCGCAAAGGGTCGTGAGCCTCGACAGCGGTCACTCCGACCACTACACGGGCTCACCTGTGAGCCGGGGCAGAACACTACTCGTTGGAACGGGGGCTCGTCAAATCCAGCAGACGTTCAATAGCCTCCACGTCATAACCTCTGACTTCACCCTCGTGCATCTCCCGAAGGCGGCTCAATGCGATGCTCACTTTCTCCTCGTCCGAAGATTCGCTACTATACGAAAGAACGTGAACCACTTCCTCATACCAAACCGCCACTGTGACAAAGTCGCCGTCTGCGAATCGCTCTTCGGCCACCGTGAAAAGGGTCCTTGCCCACTGTACATCCTGCGGTCCAACCGCAAGCTCTCCGGCCTGTCGTGACAGCTCGGCCTTTCGCACGGCCTGTTCCCGGTCGCCGGCTGCGTCATGGGTCAAGGCCATCTCCAGATAAGTTTCTGCGATTCGAAGGTGTTCGGCATCGTATATTTCCGCCTCAAGCTCGCGTTTTCGGGTCAGAGCATCCAGGGCATCCTCATGCCGCTGCTCCCACCGGTAGGCCCTGGCCAGTTCTTTGAAAAGCCGGGCAAGATGCGTAAGGTCATTGCTGTTGTACTGCTTCAACAGATCGATTTTTCGTTCAAGGGTACCGGCCAGTCCTTGGTAATCGCCCATAATACGGTATACGCGCAGAAGACTCTCCAGGCTGCTCAGCATGGTCGCGATGTCCTCGGCATGCAACTCCCCGTCATCCCTGTGTTCGTGCAGCAGACTAATCGCTTCATTAAGGGGTGCGACAGCCTCCTCGGGCGTTTTCGAAGTCGTGACCAGGGTGGAACCAATCAGATTCAGCGCATCGGCAAGTCGGGCCGGGTCCGACGGAGAAGACTGTCTGTATATTTCCAGCGCAGCCCGAAAGTGATCAAGAGCCTCTTCCTCTTGTGGCTCTATCCCGTAGAGAAGCAGCATCCCAAGCAAGACATGGCTGTCCCCGACGTTTACATGCTCAGCGCCATATTCCTCCGCGGCGAGGCGGGGGAGAGGACGTGCCCTGGAATGCAGCCTCTCAAGTTCGGCCTGGCCGCCATCTGCCAGGAGCATCCTGTCCAACACAGAATCATAAAGCTGTTGCCAGTCCCCTGAATCATCTCCGGCCTCTGCCGCGTTCAATACTAGACCCTCAGCGCCGTTGCCCTGATCTTGGACGGGGACGTTGTATTGCCCAGCCTCTCTTTGTTCGCAGGCGAAGAGCATAAGGGCCATCGCAGGCAGTATTGCGAACGCTTTTCTGTACGATACTGCCTGTGTCACGGTGAGGAGTGTGCGCAAAAGCATTGGGCAACGCGCCTGCCTTTCTTCGGTCTTGTTTCTTGGTCAGGGCCTGTACCGATACCACCGTCTGAAAATCTCTCGCCAGCTCGGAGTGAAGGGTGATATCCCGCACGACTTTACGACATTGGCCTGTGACTTAATGCCTGCCCCCCGGACGCTTTGGAGGTTCCTTCTCGCCTCATCAGCTTGATCACATTCGACAGGGCTGCTTGCCTGGGCGGGAGGCCTTCTTCCGAATAACCGACCCAGCCTTGATAGGTCTATGTACCGGCTCGCCCCTCCCCTCGACGGGTCGGCGAGGGCGCTTTGGCAACGGCGGGCCCAGTACAGGAAGTTGCAGCGTGCCTTCTCGATTTCCCTCAGGGATTTGAAGTGCGCCTCTATGGCATTCCAGCAGGAGTTTATATCCGTCCCCGTTGGCAGTGTCCGAAGAAGTAGCTCCCGCATATCTTCGGGTACACTCACTAGGGCTCCGGGGAGCTTTTCTGGCTGAGGCAGGCGCCCCGCAGGATCGCTCAGAACCAGTGGGCTGCTTCCGGCAAACCCATACGGATGCTCCACCATCGGCGACATCGGCGCCCTGCTGGCGAACGTCGCCGTCTGCGGGTCGTACCAGCGCTGATAGAAATAATACATCCCCGCCGCCGGGTCGAATTCCTTGGTCGTGAGCCCGCGGTTGCCGCCGAGCCCGCCTGCCCACTCGCCCGTCTGCGTGCTGGCGAGCGGGTTGCCGAACGCGTCGGTGTTGACGGCCTCCACGAAATACCCGGAGGCGTTGGAGGTGCCCACGACGTTGCCGATATGATTGTACGAATTCCAGCGGCGCTGCCCGCCACCGCGGGCCGACCCGCCGTAGGTGGGCGTCGGGCTTCCGCCGGTGCCCTCCCAGCGCTCGCGGTAGGCGACCTGGCCGATCGAGCCGGGAAGTAGGCTGTTGCGCTCTGTCGTCATGGAGTTCGAGAACCTCACGTCACCAATCCGGAAGTCGCGGCCCCAGAGCCACACTCCAAGCGAGTTTTGATAAAGCGCCGTGGGAGTCAAGCGGAGTATGTCCGCCGCGATGTCCTGCTCGATGCGGACCCACTCGCCGGGCGGGAGGTCCAGGTAGATGTTGTAGTCCCAGACGCTGCCGCTCTGGTCCACGAAGTCCGTCCCGGCGCCGAAGCGGTAGTTCACGCGGGCGGTGCCTTCGGAGGTCGCGGTATGGATCACAACCCGCCCGCAGTCCACGTCCCGCCGGTGCCAGAGGGAGATGACGCGCTTTGGATTGGTGCTTGTCGTCGCATCGAACCGGTTGTTGCAGTTGCTGGCGTGGTGGAAGTGGGTTACGTCTTTCCTTCGCTCCTCGTCGTACACCGAGGAGATGATGCCCCCGGACCCGACGCCGTGGTTCCAGGCGGTGTCGTCGCCCCCCTCGATTGCCACGTCGAGCGCGAAGGCGTCGTCGTCCTGTACTCCCGGGACGGCGGTCTTCACGATCTCCTCGGTGAGGCCCGCGAAGAAGTAGCGCGTGCGCACGCCGTCGTGCCCTCGGCGGAGGATGCGTTGGCCCATGTGGTCGTAGGCGTACTCGACGGAGTCGCGAAATTCTCCTGTAAGTAGTACATGGAAAGCGGTCGGCTTGCGTAGGCAGGATACCGGCCCCATTTTCTGGGTGCCCTCATGTGCTATAAATACCTGGGGCCGATACCTTGTCAGGGTCCCTAAGTCCCTTCGTCCCGCACGAACAAGCAGTGCCGCTCTGCGTACTCAAAGACCGTAACTATTCCACTACTTGTCGAGACAAACCTTGGTGTCAGAACGACTTCATCGTCCAGCCATAGATAGTAAACCGTACGGCTCCGCGGAAGATAGACAGCGGTCACACACACGACGAACCCCGAGGACTCATAGTACCTTGTCTCAACCTTGCAGTCCCGCCCAGCGACCTCATGAAGCTCCCTGCCCTCGGGGAATCGCAGGAGCTGTAAGACGTCCGCGGCGAGAGACAGGCCAAGATAGGTTGCGAGGCCCAAGAGTAAAACGGACTCCGTAGAAAACGCAAGAACAGTAATAGTGGCGAGCGCCAAGAGAAGCGGAGAATATCGAATACAGCAACGAAGCAGGAGTGGACGTATGCGTTCGTATCGGCGAAACACATAAGGCAGGTCGCCATCAGAGAAATCGTAGCCCACGTTGCGGGGGGTAAATATGACACTCAGGACGGTATTCACCGCATTTACTATAAGGCATGGGATAGCGAAGAATAAGAGAACCAGTCCCACTGTAATCCGCGGCAGTAGTCTGAATTTGGACGCGAGCCACACAGGCCAATCTCCTAGGGGCCGGTTATTGCGTCGGCGATGTCAAAGACTGCATCTCCCCAGTAGGCTCCCCAGTGAGACGGCGGTTGGGGAGAAGTTACGCCAGGGACATAGTTCTCGTATCTCCTGTTGGTGGGTCGAACAATATTCTTGTCCACATAACGTGCTGTCGCCGCGCCAGTTTCTGCGGCCAGGTAGTGTGGAATCGGAAGCAGCCAGGGCCAAGAGTCTCGAGTCTCGTCCCTTAGACATTTCCAATCATCGATCAATCTGTGTCTAGTTTGATAGTCAGGCCTGGGAAGGTTCCCGTTACGGTCGCGAAGTCTTGTCTTCTGCCCCCATGTATTCGGACCATCAGGATTCCTGCGCCTAATCTTCCTGTCCCCCCATTTAGCCAATTTGTGAACCACCAAGCCCCTGACCCCCGACACAACTAATGTGCTGGCTCCGATTACTACACCCCACCAAGACTCTCCATCTACATCTACAAGTGAGATCGGGTCATTCTCAGTGATTGCAGACGGATGCTCCATCATCGGCGGGTACGGCGCCCTACTCGCAAACGTCGCCGTCTGCGGGTCGTACCATCTTTGGTAGAAATAATACATCCCGGCCGCCGGGTCGAGTTCCTTGGTGGTGAGCCCGCGGTTGCCGCCGAGTCCGCCTGCCCACTCTCCCGTCTGCGTGCTGGCGAGCGGGTTGCCGAAGGCGTCGG
>SLMS01000178.1 GCA_007133495.1 Candidatus Sumerlaeota bacterium
GCGTCGGCTCCGGCGTCGGTGTCGGAGTTGGTGTCGGTTCTGGCGTTGGTGTAGGTGTCGGTGTCGGCTCCGGCGTGGGAGTCGGGGTAGGAGTGGGTTCCGGAGTTGGAGTCGGCGTCGGTGTAGGTGTTGGTGTAGGAGTTGGAGTAGGAGTCGGTGTTGGAGTGGGCGTTGGCGTCGGAGTGGGAGTCGGTGTAGGTGTAGGTGTCGGTGTTGGAGTCGGAGTCGGAGTGGGTGTTGGTGTCGGCTCCGGGGTCGGAGTCGGAGTTGGCGTAGGCGTGGGTGTTGGGGTAGGAGTGGGCGTCGGCGTTGGCGTCGGATCCACAAAACCCGGAGACGGAAGCAGCCAGGTCTCCCGGCTGCCGGTGCTGCCACCGAACAGGACAATTCGCCCGCGCGCAGCATCGTACGCCAATGCATGGTCCTGGCGGTCCGAAGGGCCGGCGTCGCTGATCTCGGACCAATTCGTCCCCGACCAGCGCCAGGTCTCGTTCCCTCCGTTCGTGCCGCCGAAAAGGATCGAGGCCTCCCGGTCGGTATCATACGCCAGGGCGTGGAATTCCCGCGGGGCGGGGCCGGTGCTGGTCCGCAAGGTCCAGTTCGACCCGTCGTATTCCCAAGTATCTCCGACAGTCCCGGCGCTCGTAGTACCGCCGAACAGCACCGTGCGGTTGCGGTTTGCGTCCCAAGTCATGGCGTGGCCGTCACGAGCAGTGGGCGGCGTGGAGATGCTGAGCTGGCTCCAAGAGGTTCCGTTCCACTCCCACGTGTCGGACCGCCGGCCGCCGATGTCGAACCCGCCGAACAGGATCACCCTGCCGCGGGTGTTGTGGAAGGCCATCGCGTGGTCCTGGCGGGGGGAGGGGCCGGTCTGCGAGCGCTCGGTCCAGCTCGTGCCGTCCCATTCCCACGTGTCGCTCAGCCGGCCGAAGACACCTGTTCCCCCGTGGAGAACGGTCACCTGCCGCGATTCATCGTAGGCCATCGCGTGGAAACGGCGTGAGGAGGGGCCCTCCGTGGAGCGGAGCAGCCAAGCCTGGCCGTCCCACTCCCACGTCTCGTTGCCGCCGGTGGTGCCACCGAACAGGACCACCCGCTCGCGGGCCGTGTCGTAGGCCATCGCATGGCCGCTTCTTCCGCGGGGCCCGGCGGTCACCGGGCGGTTCCAGAAATCGCCTCCGTCCCATTCCCACGTCTCATTTCCACCGGTGCTGCCGCCGAAAAGAACCGTCTGGTTGCGGAAACTATCGAAAGTCATCGCGTGGCCAGCACGTGCCGGGGGCGAGACACTTGGGGACTGCTGGCTCCAAGTATTCCCGTCAAATTCCCATGTATCTTCCAGAGTCCCGGTGCTGCCCAGACCTCCGTACAGCACAATCCGGGCGCGCGCAGAATCGTAGGAAAGGGCGTGGGTTTCCCGGGCCTCGGGACCAGTAGCCGTGTTCTCCACCCAACTGGAACCCGTCCATTCCCAAAGATCGGACCGAACACCGGCCCAGTCGGAACCACCAAACAGGACGATCCGTCCCCGTCCTGAATCATAGGCCATTGCGGCGTACATCCGCTCCGAGGGGCCGCTGAACGCGACCAAGCTCCAGCTCGTGCCATCCCATGCGTATGTCCACCCCTCGGAGGTGGCACCCCCGAAATGGATCATCCGTTGATTCACGGGATCGTACGCCATCGCCGCCCCATCCCCCAACGGGGCACCGGAGGCGCTTACCATGGTCCAGTGGCTGCCGTTCCACTCCCATGTGTCACCAAGGAATCCTTCGGCGTTTATCCCGCCGACAAGGACCACGCGATCGCGTGCGGAGTCGTAGGCCATCACATGGCCACGGCGCGGCGACGGGCCCGAGGTGGAGACCCTCCTCCAGACCTCGCCATCCCAAGTCCACGTGTCGCCAAAGTAAGTGGAGCCGTTCCAGCCACCGAACAGAATCGCCAGGCCCTCGCTCTCGTCGAAAGCCATGGCATGACCGTACCGGGGGGTGGGCTCCATCGTGGCCAACCGCCACGGCGTTTCCGGCTCGTCCAGCGGACCGGCCAGCGACAGGGTCTCACTGCTGGCCCATCGCTCGAAGGACTCCGTCAACAACTGCTCGCGGACGGCATCCCGCTCATTCGGCTCATACGGGACCAGTTCCACGTCTGCCGGAGCGGCCCCGTGAAGAAGCAGAGCCAGCAGCGCCAGAACTGCCGGAAGCACTCCGGGGCGGAGCCTGTACTGTGAGGGGTTGGTGGAAACAACTGTGGCGGGGCGACGGTGCGCCCTGCCCGGATAATCAAAAAGCATCATCTTTGCACTCTCCCGTGCCCGTATACCCGGGCCAGCATTGTTATGGTTCGCTTCGTGAAATCAAGAAGCGGATGGTTATTGGGTGGCTCGCTGCGTGCCCTCACTCTGAGGTGGTGGAATTCGTCCCGTTCCTACGCTGTTCTAAGACTAGGCACATCCCATAAGGCCTCCCCCCGAAAGGTCAAGAGGAAACCCTTGGATTGTGCCACGAAATACCTGAATCGTTGTGACTACTGGAGTTGGAGATCGATTTCTTGTCTGCGGCCTAGCCCTCGGCCCACTCGCCGAACCGCCACACACCGCCGGTCATGGTGCCCCGGACGTGGAGCTGGGCGATCTCATGCGGGTCCACCTCGCGCGGGTCGCGGTCCAGCACCACCAGGTCTCCCACAAACCCCGGTGCGAGCGTGCCGCGCACCTTCTCCAACCCGGCGGAGTATGCTGCTCCCCGGGTGAAGCCCTCCACCGCCTCCTCCACGGTAAGGCGCGCTTCTGGATACCAGCCCTCGGGGCCGGGTGAGCCGTCCAGCCGGCGGCGGGTGACGGCGGCATGGATGCCGTGGAGCGGCTCGAACCGCTCAACCGGTGAGTCAGACCCGAAGGCCACCCGCGCCCCGGCGTCGAGCTGGACGCGGGCGTTGTAGCTCAGCCGCGCCCTCTCGCCCCAGTAACGGTCGGCCATCGGGTAGTCCTCGGTGCCATGGATCGGCTGGATGGAGGCGATGACGTCCAACTCGGCGCAGCGGTGGACGTCGTCCGGGTGCACGAGTTGGAGGTGCTCGATGCGGTGGCGCCGCG
The DNA here is from genome assembly GCA_007133495.1 of Candidatus Sumerlaeota bacterium. Lineage (GTDB taxonomy): Bacteria > Sumerlaeota > Sumerlaeia > SLMS01 > SLMS01 > SLMS01. The sequence goes on from SLMS01000178.1 coordinate 3,098, forward strand.
CGTCGCGCGGAATGCCCAGCCGCGCCTCCTCGGCGCGGACCTTCTCGAAGACGTCCAGCACCCGCCGCACGGCGAGGTCGCCGATGGCGTGCACTGCTGAAGCGAACCCGCGCCGGGTGCCCTCGATCGCCAGCTCCAGCATTTCCTCCTCGCCAAGGAGCGCCATGCCGTAGTTGTCCGGCTGGCCCTCGTAGGGGTCGATCATCAGGGCGCTCACCGGCCCGAGCGCCCCGTCCGCGTAGAATTTGAGCGCGCCGATCGACAGCCACTCGTCCCCCAGGCCCGGCTTCAGGCCAAGTCCGTAGGCGTGGTGTATATACGTGTCGTTGATGTGCTTGACTATACGGAGGCCGAGCTGACCGCGCTGGCGGAGAAGCTGCATGGCCTCGAATGCCAACGGCCCGTCCAGGTCCTGGATGGCCGTGAGGCCGGACTTCCAGGCGAGCTGCTGCGCGTGGAGCATCCACTCGGCAAGCTGCTCCACCGTCGGCTTCGGGATACGGTTGGCGACAAGGTCCGCGGCGGTTTCCAGCAACATGCCGGTTGGCCTGCCGTCCGCACCGCGGAGGATTTCTCCGCCAGGCGGGTCTTCAGTCCGTTCGTCTATACCGGCGATCCGGAGCGCCAGGCTGTTGACCCACAGCGCATGGCCACTGCGGGCGCGCAGGGCGACCGGGCGGTCCGCCACCACAGTGTCGATGTCCCCCGCGGTGGGGAACTCCCCGCCCTCCCACGGGCCCTGCGCCCAGCCGCTCCCTTGCAGCCAGCCGTCCGCCGGTGCCTCCGCCGCGCGTTCGGCCACCAGCCGGAGCGTCTCCTCCTTCGACGGCACGTTCATCAGGTTCACCTGCTGCAGGAACCTCGCGGTCCACTGCAAATGCAGGTGCGCGTCCTCGAAGCCGGGAAGCACCACTCCCCCGCCGAGATCGTCCACGGCGGTGTCGCGCGCCGCGCCATTCAGCAGCTCTTCACGCCCGCCCACGGCGGCGATCCGGCCGGCGCGCAGGGCGATGGCCCCGGCTTCCGGATTCGACGGGTCCAGCGTCCAGACGCGGCAATTGGTCAATATGCGGTCGAACATCGGCGGGTGTTCCCTTCACGGAATGGTGTGCATGGACAAGCGGTCAGCGCAACTGGTGCAGGAAGTGCATATGGCGCTCGTACTGGTTCAACACGTCCGTCAGGACCTGCTCCTTCGTCCAGCCCATGATGTCGTAGTCCTGGCTGCCTTCCTGAAGGTGGACCTCGGCGCGGTAGTAGTGCATTTCCTCCCTCTCTTCGTGGGAGGTGTCCCGCATCACGAAGGCGGGCACGGCGTAGGAGCGCGGCCGCACGGAGTAGAAGAAGTCGGTCTCGGCCTCGTGGTGCACCTCGATCCAGACGCGGCCGTCCTCCCCGTCCGCGACGGTGGATTCAATGCCGCGCTGTTTCAGCTCGCGCGACATTTCTCCGAGCGCCGGTTTCACCACCTGCTGTATATACGACAGGACCTCCGCCCGCTTCGGGAAGCGCACCACGTTCGCCAGCCGCTTCTGCCACGGGATGGGCGAGCGGGAGGAGTCCGGCATGACGATCGCCTCGCGCAGGCTGCCGCGCTTGACGATCTCGATGTGGAGCGCCCTGTACAGGCCCCACGCGACCACGAGCAGGATCATGGCGAAGGGGAAGGCGCTGACGATGGCGGCTGTCTGGAGCGCTACCAGCCCGCCCGCGACCAGGAGCGCCGCCGCGACAACGCCTTCGGAGACGGCCCAGAAGACCCGCTGCCAGGTGGGGGTGTTCTTTGCCCCGCCTGAGGTCAGCATGTCGATCACCAGCGACCCCGAGTCCGACGAGGTGACGAAGAACGTCACCACGAGCATCGTCGCCACCAGCGACATCAGCCCGGCCCAAGGGAAGTTCTCCAGAAACGCGAAGAGCGCGATCGCCTCATTTTCGAGTACCTGGTCCGCCAGTCCGGATACGCCCTCGAGCATCTCTCCCTGCACAAGCGAGATCGCGGTGTTGCCGAAAACCGTCAGCCAGATGAACGTGAAACCGACAGGCACACAGAGCACCCCGAGCACGAACTCCCGGATGGTGCGCCCGCGGGAAATCCGGGCGATGAACATGCCCACGAAGGGCGACCACGCGATCCACCAGCCCCAGTAGAAAAGGGTCCACCCGCCGATCCAGTCACGCGGTTCGTAGGCATATAGATTGAACGTCCGGTAAACAATATCGGAGAGGTAGGTGCCGGTGTTCTGCACCGACGTCTGGAGCAGCATCGCGGTTGGGCCCACGATGAGCACGAACACCAGGAGCACCGCCGCCAGGACAAGGTTCAACTCCGAGAGGCGCCGGATACCGCGGTCAAGACCCAGCACCACCGACACTGTGGCGATCAGGGTAATCACCCCGATCAGTATGATTTGCGAGTATAGTCCCTCGGGCACATCGAACAGATAGTTCAATCCGGCGTTGATCTGGAGAACGCCGATCCCGAGCGAGGTGGCCACGCCGAACATCGTGGAAAGCACCGCGAAGGTGTCCACCACGTGCCCCGGCCAACCGTATATACGGTCGCCAATCAGCGGGTAGAGCGCCGAGCGGATCGCCAGCGGCAGCCGGTGCCGGAAGGAAAAGTAGGCCAGAGCCAGCGCTACCAACGCGTAGATCGCCCAGGCGTGAATGCCCCAGTGAAAGAAGGTGATCTTCATTGCCTCGCGCGCGGCGGCCATGCTTCCTGCCTCCTCCACGGGCGGATCCACGAAGTGCATCACCGGCTCCGCGACGCCGAAGAACATCAGCCCGATACCCATGCCCGCCGAGAACAGCATGGCAAACCACGACAGGTAGCTGTAGTCCGGCTCGCTGTGATCGGGACCGAGTTTGATCTGCCCGTAACCGGATACCGCCAGCAGCACCACGAACAACAGGTACGCCGCCACCGCCACCATGTAGAACCAGGCGGCGGAATCGGTGATCCAGCCCTGCACGGCGTTGAAGACCCCCTCGGCGTGGTCCGGCGCCACGACGGCATAGAGCACGAAAGCCAGGATCAAAATCGCCGATCCGAAGAAGACCGGCGGGTTGATCACCACACTGGGTGTACGTTCAGGCGTGCTTTCGGACTGATCAGCCATCGGCTTTCGGGCACCTCCTTGCGGTTGGACCCGCTACCTTCCCGGAGCACATGGGAGGGCACGGGGAGGGGAAACCCTCTCTCCAACCCGTTCAGGGAGGGCAAGGATGGCCTTTCCGGTGTGACTTTCCCGGCCCTACTCCGCAGCGATGGTTTCGGCGTCCTCTTCGGCCAGCCTGGCCTCCCGGGCCGCGTCCACGAGGCCAAGGAAGATACGCAGGTGCGGCTCCTCGTGAGTCAGGCGTTCAGGGTGCCATTGGACTCCAAGGGCGAAGGGATGGCTGGGTATTTCGATGGCTTCGATGATGCCGTCGGGGGCGCGGGCACTGACGATCATCCCCTCGCCCGGCTCATCTGCCGCCTGGTGGTGCATGCTGTTGACGCCGAGTTCGGTGGTCCCCAGGAGCCGGTGGAGCAGCGTCCCCTCCTCGATGATGACGGGATGGGCGTGTTCGCTGGCGGGCTGACGGGGCCGGTGGTCGATGGTGCTGTCGGTCAGGTCCGGGATATCCTGGATGAGCGTGCCGCCGCGGGCCACGTTCAGCTCCTGCGCGCCGAGGCACACGGCAAGGATCGGCTTTTCCGACTCCAAGATGCGTTCCATCAGGAGGAAGTCGAACTCCTCGCGCCGCGGGTTGATGGGGTTCCAGGTCTCGTGCGGGTCCTGGCCGTAGCGCGCCGGGTCGATGTCCGGCCCGCCGACGAAGACGAACCCGTCAGCAAGGTCCACGTAACGGGCCACGTGCTCTTCGGAGAGGACGGGCGGGATCACGATGGGCACGCCACCCGCCTTGACGACGGCGTCCACATAGGTCGAGCGCGTGGACATGGAGACGTTCTCGGTGGCTTCCTTGTCGCCGATGGCCATGTTGATGCCGATGAGCGGTGCCGGGGCGGGATTGGCCGGGGCGCCGGCAAGCGGCACGAGGACAAGCAGGGCAAAAGCAAACGTGCGGAGGAGCATGGTGGGGTTACCTCTCCGGAAGGGTGGGGATTGTGGAACTGCCAGCCGGTGAGTGCGGCCCTCAGACGAGAATGAGAGCCGCCGCCGTCCAGCAAATTGCCGCAAGGCCGCCGGCAACGGAGGCCGGGACGATCTGCGTCTTCACGTGGTCCATCAGGTCACAACCGGTACACATCGAACTCAAGACCGTGGTGTCGGAGATGGGAGAGCACTGATCGCCGTAGATGCTGCCGTTCATCACCGCAGCGAAGCAAATCATGAGGAAAATGACCGGATTGTCAACCCCTTGCGCGTCCGCCACGGCCCAGGCCAGAGGCATCGCCAGTGGGAAGGTCACCGCATATGTTCCCCAGCTCGTTCCGGTGGAGAAGGCGATGATGATGGTCAGTATCTGCAGGAGCACCGGCAGGATGAAGTACGGCAACCAGTCGCCAAGCTGCTCCACGAGATAGACACCACCGCCGGTCTCCCGGCTGATCATGCCGACGGTGATCGCCAGCATGAGGATCACCGAGCCGAGGACGACGCCTTTGAGTCCCTCGGTGAAGCCTGTCATCAGCTCCAGCAGCGTCATCCCACGTACGACGGCCAGCGCCATCGCGATGAGCACGGCCGCACCGAAAGCCCAGCGAATTTGCGGCGAGCCGGTGACGATGAACGTCCCGATGGCGATGCCGATCAGGGTGAGCAACGGGACGAAAAAGTCGATGATGTGGGGCCGGTAGCCTTCCGGGACGATGCTCGCCTGCAGTTCCTTGGCGCTGAGGGGTACGGCCCCCGGGGCGTCCAGCTCCCCCGTCTCGCGGGAGCGCTTGATGGCCTCGCGGAACTTCTTCCCGAGGATCGGCGCCTTGTCGAAGGCCATTAGCAACGTCCCGATGACCGCGAACAGGCAGTAAAAGCTGAACGGGATGCTCTTGAAGAAGAATGCCACGCGGTCGGCCTCAGTGGCCAGGAACGCCACACCCGGGATGAAGATGAAGGCCTGCACGTACCCCGGCCAGGCGTTGAACGCCAGCAGGCCCGCGATGGGCGAGGACGTGGAGTCCACGATGTAGGAGAGTTCCTCGTGGCTGACCTTGTTCTCGTCCGCCAGCGGCTTGACCGTCGTGCCGACCAGCACGGCGCTCATGGTCCCGCCCTGGAAGAAGATGATGCCGAGCATCCAGGCGGTGAACTTGGCGCTCTTCGGGCCGCGGACGAAATGCCGGCTCATGAACTGCGCGAACGCCTGTGCCGCGCCGGTTCGCGACCAGATGCCCATCAACCCGCCGAGCAACCATAGGTACAGGATCAGAATCCCGGCAGCGTCGCGCGTCGCCAGCGAGGTGACCAGAACCTCCTCGCTGATGTCGTAGCGCGTCAGGATCAGCGCCCCCACCACAATGCCGCCGAATAGGGCCGTGAGCGGCTCCTTCGTGATCCAGCACAGCAGCACGGCCACAAGGGCAGGGAGCAGCGACCAGAAGCCCCAGTGCCGGTGGGCCGTAAGGCGGTAGTACGTCTCCTCCACCTCCTCGTTCACCTGGCGCGTTTCGACGACGAGTTGGCTGGTGACCGCCGGGTCCTCGCCTGCTTCGTTCAGGCGCTCGATTTCCTCGGGGCGGAGGTCTGATTCCTCCAGCGGGACAACTTCCTCCTCGATGTAGCGCCGGTCACCGCGCTCGATGTAATAGAGCCGGCCGTCGTCTGCCGTTCGCACGTCGAGTGTCACGCGCTCGACCACCCAGGTGGGGCCGACGGCCGCCCCAACGTAGGTGGCAACGATCAGGGCCAGAAGGAACACCCACGTGGCCGGAGTCTTGATGATGCGGATGATCCCGCCGCGGACGCCGCGTCCGCCCGGATAGTAGTCGCGGGCTGCGCCGTGTGGGACACCTGCATCGTCGTGGGGAAAGCGGTCGCCGAAGCGGTCCTCTCTTGGATCGGGCACGGGAGGGGGTCACTCCTGGGTCGGGTGGGGTCGCCGCCGGAGCAACGCAAAGCCTTGCGCTCCGCGGGAAGCCGGCCCGCCTCGTGCGGACGGACACGGTTCAAAGCACACTCATTGGCGACCCAACCTCTCCCACTTACCTAGGGCAATCGCTTTCCGCCGTGCGCCGAGCCGAAGTTGTGCCCGTTGAAGACGGCCTCCACCCGCGGGGAAGCCGCCTCACCGGCGGTGCTGATTCAATTTGCTGATGAGGATGAAAGCTGGAGGTGCTGCCCCGCGCTGCCCTGAGAAATTGGCCGTGCTAGCGGCCCGCGGTGCCGGAGAGGTCTTCCTCCGTCATCTCGCAAAGAGGGGGAACACCGCGGGCGCTTCTCGCCAGCTTGGCTATGGAGGCAGCGGCGAAGGCCTGTTCCACGTGGGCGATGGCGTCGTCCACCAGCCTGTGCAGTGGGCAAAGATTGACATGGGACTTGAGGCCGAGCGGACAACTGTCGATGCGTTGGAGGGGCGAATCCACCGCCCGCATGACGTCCAACACCGAGATGTCCTGCGGGTCGCGCGCAAGCTGGAACCCGCCGCCGAGCCCGCGCTGGGCCGTCACGAGCCGGCGCTTGCCCATCATCTGCATAATCTTCGACAGGTAACCTATCGGCACCCGCGTGGCTCCGGCGATCTCCGAGGAGGTTTTCGCCTGTCCGTAGTACTGAGCCAGGTAAACCGTGGCCCGAAGCGCGTATTCGGCGGTGGTGCTGATCATTGGAGAGTCGATTCCTTTGGGCTCGGCCTCTCGGCGGAGAGGATACTTCCCCTGCTGGTAAAGATGGGACGATACGGACCTTTGGATGTCAAGGTCCCATTTTACAATGGTGCCGGCCGCCCCGTAATTCCATTATCTCTGGCCTGAACCGGCTGCTTTGAAGATCTGATCGGTTTTTCGGACGAGGACCTCCCGCACACCACCACCCAGCGTGCCCATCGGCGGAACCTGAGCATGCTGGTTTGCCTCGTGGTGAAGACTGCCCTGCCAGGCGCGCTCAAAGGCGCACCTTGGCGACCACTTTCCGCGATTCCGTCCCACCGCCGGGCACCCGCAGGCATGGGGCGTGGGCGTCCTCCGGGTAGAAGACGGCAAAGTACCCCGCGGGAACGATCAGCCGGGAGAGCGGCTCCACCGGCTTGAAAAAAACCACGTCCTGCTGCGGGTCGTAGGGCGCTTCCTCCTCGAGCGTCGCAGCCGGACTCCATCCCATCGCTTCGGCGCCGAGCAGGACAAGCTGTATATCAAAATAGACGCGGTGGGCTTCGAGGCGGGCTTCCGCCGGGTCCTTGAGCGTGCAGGTCTGCGGAAGCAGGAAGACGTCGTCACCCTCCACGGCGATCCTCTCCTGCGTCGTGGCGGGGTCAAAGTCCCGTTCGAGAAACCGGAAGGCCGCGGCGCCGCGCGAGTCGCGCGCGAAGTACCGTCCCCAGTTGGCCAGACTGTCCAGAATCAAGAGCCCGCCCCGCCCGGCAGGATGCGGATATCCACCACCTCGCCGGGATGGAGGCTTCCGGGCGGAATGTCCTCGATCAGCACCGGGAACCCCCACTGCGGCAGGAGCGGGTTGCGGCGGAGCTGCTCGGGCATTTCCTCCACCTTGCCGCCGAGCCGCGAGATCGTCGTCCGGTGCGTCTGCGGCGGCCGGCGGCGCGTGCGCAGTTCGACTTCCGTGGCCGCTTCCACGCGCCCGAGGTGGCTCTCATCCACGAAGGCGATCACCCGGTCCGCCCGGTCCTCCGCGATACTCACGACCGGTGTACCCGCCATGACGGTCTGACCGGCGCGCACTTCCACCGAAGTGATCTTGCCGGAGATGGGGGCCCGCAACGTAAGCAGTTCCCGCCGGCTGGCAAGCTCCCCGAGGAAGGCTTCCTGAACCGCGAGTGCCTGCTCCAGCGGGGTGATCCACTCCATGACCTCGCGCGCGTACCGGCCGGCGGCCTCCTCCTGAGCCGCGCGGCGTGCGCTCGCCTCCTCGTACATCTCCCGGGCTGAACGAAGTGAGACCTCCGCTTCCTGGATGCGCACCTCGGTTGCCTCGCGGGCGTAATACGCCTCGTCGTAGGCTGCCTGGTCGATCACGTCTTCTTCGAGAAGCTCTGTCAGGCGCCCGAGCACCACCGTCTGCCCTTCAAGTTGCACCCGGGCGGTCTGCAGCTCCGCCTGCCGGTCGAGCACATCCAGCCGCGCTTCTTCCTGCTCAAGCGCCAGCCGGCCCAGCTCGAGCACCTCCTGGCCTTGGCGCCGCAGGTCCTCCCAGCGGATTTCCTCCCGGCGCGTCTGGAGTTCGGCGCGCCGGCGGTCCAGTTCCGCCCGCGCTGTCTCCAGCTCCGCGGCCAGCAGGTCCTCGTTCATGCGCCCGATCACAGCGTCCTGCTCAACCGCGTCGAACAGGTCCACTTCGAGCGAGACCAGTTGCCCGTCGAAGTGAGGCGCCACGGCCGCTTCGCGAATCTCCACGATGCCGGACAGCGGAGCGTGGGCACGGCGCTGCCTGTCGGCGATCGCAAGAGCCGCGGCAATGGCGCCGAGCCAGACAACGATGGGGAGAAACTTCACCCGCCAATGCAGCAGGCGCTGGGAAATCGGGATGGGAACGCGTACCGGCGATGTGCCTTTGCTCAACCTAGACTTCTCCCTGTTCTTCCTGGAGGACAAACGTCACGTTAGCCACCCCCCCCAGGCCTTCGATGTCACGTACAAGGTCGTTCGCGCGGTTGGGGTCGCGCAGGACGAGGCGGTAGGACATCTCGCCCTGACCACCGTCGCCGAGCCGCTGGGACACGAGCCGCGCCCCCCGGCAGTAGCGCCGGAGCACCTCGCGCAACGTCGGCGGCGTCCCCGCCGTCACGTCGAACCGAATGAACCCGTCGCTCAGGTGCTTGCTGCCGAAACTCGTGGCGTGCAGATAGACGAGCGTGGCCGCAATAATCCCCGTGCCGATCAGGGCGTAGAGGAAGTTCCCCGTGCCACACGCCATCCCCATGATCAGTGCCAGAAAGATGAACGACGTGTCGCGAGTGTCCTTCAGGATGTTCCGGAAGCGGATCACCGCCAGCGCGCCGATCAGCCCCACCGCCACCGCGATGTTGTGTCCGATCACAATCATCGCCATGCACACGATGAGCGTGATCAGGACGATCGACTGCACGAAGGCCCGCGAGTACGAAAGCCCGCTGTGCGTATAGACATATATCCAGGCGATCATCTGGCCCAGGATGAAGGCCAGCAGAAAGCTGAGCAGAATCAGTTCCGGGTCCGGAGGGAGAGGCCCCACCCCCCGGCCGCCCATCATGGCATCAACGATGCCGCCCATTGCCGTTTCCTTCCTGCAGTGCCGGGTGGGTCATCGCCGCCGGCGGATGTTTGATGTCAAAGCCCTCGTCCTTGAGCAGGCGCACGCTGTACACGTACTTGGCGAACGAATCGCGCAGCAGGTCGAACCGGTAAATGAGGTCCTGGACCCACGCGGGGTAGGTGTCGGTGAACTTCACTTCGAGGATGACCGCCGGTTCCATCAGCCGGCGCCATCCGCGGCCGTTGAGCCGCACCTCCCCGATGCTCCCCACGGTGGGGAGGCAGGCGATGTCGCTGTCGAACGTAATCCGGACCGGGTCGCCGAACCGGCTGTTGTACGCCTCCCGCGTATAGCGCACGTGCACCCGCGGGGTAGCGTTCAGCCGGGCGGCGTACTCCCGGAAAAGCTCCATGTTTTCGAGCTGCGAGGGGTCGTCCACCACGAAGAAGTCCCGCGGAATCGGCTGCCCCTGAAGAAAGAGTGCGAGCCCTTCCTTGCGGACCATCGCGCGCTTCTTCATCACGATGCCGTTCAGCCGGCTCTTGATCTCGAAGAAGTTCGGCTCGCTCGTGTCCTCGCTGTATGTCCGGATGCGGAGCTTGAAGCGCTTGTTCTCACCGAGGTTTGACGCCCAGTAGAGCGACAGCTTGGGGTCGTCCAGGTAAACACTGCTCAGTTCATACCGGTGGCCGAACTTTGCCTTCCGGTCCGGCTCTACGAAGGGGGAGATATACTGCCGGATCACCTCCGCCTGGTAGGCGGTCAGGATATACTTCATCTCGAACCGTTGGGAGATGACTCCCCCGGCGAGCGCCTGCCGCGATAGGTGACTCTTGCCCAGCATTCCGGCGTTACTCCAGTTCCTCGTGCTTCGAACTCCAGGCCCTCAACGTAGTTCCCCCCGCTCCCTCCGGGCTCCCAGGAGGAGAAGCGGGTTGCTGCTCGGCCATTGTTTCCGGCGGGCGTCCCCCCTGACTCTCCAGGACCGGCCCGCAAAGATGGAATCGCTGGCCCGGGAGGGGCGCAAGGCAAGGGCGTGACGATTCCGTGACAGTGTTCATACGCCTGCCACGGTTGCGGTCAACTCGAAACGGCTCAGCCTTCCGCGGGTTTCCCGGTTCTTGGCCTCAAATTTCCCTGATCGGGTTCTGCTCATCCTTGCTCGCGAAGACCTCGACCCTTGAAAAGCCTCGCTCCCCGAGCGTGCGCGCAAGGGTTTGCGCAACCCGCTCGTTCACGATGGCCTCGCTCAGCCAGTGCCCCACCAGCAGCACGGGCAGGCCGATTTCCGCCGCCTCCAGGCAGTCGTGGTGCCCCAGCTCCCCCGTGATGAAGAGGTCCGCCGTCCTGGGCTGCCACTTGCGGATGAACTCCCCGCCCGCCCCGGTGCACAGGGCAATCCGGCGCACCTGCCTCCCCCCGTCGCCGATCCGCCGGAGGGTCTTCGCCCCGAGAGCCCGCTTTAGCTTCCGGCCGACACCGTCCACGGTCATGGGCGTTGCCAGCTCCCCCACCAGCCCGAGGCCGTACTCCGGCTCTCCGGCATCCTCGAGCGGATAGACGTCGAACGCCATCTCCTCGTACGGGTGAGCGGCCTGGAGCGACCGAATTACCTGCCGCAGAATGCCCGCCGGGCAGACGGACTCCATCCGCACCTCGTCGGCGTGTTCGATCTCGCCCACCTTGCCCTGCCAGGGGTTCGCCCCCTCCAGCGGCTTGAACGTCCCCGTCCCCGGCGTGCGGAAGGTGCAGTGCGAGTAATCCCCGATCACGCCCGCTCCGCCGCGGTGGAAGGCCTCGATCATCTGCTCGATATGGCTGACCGGGACGAACACGGCCACCTTGACGTTGGAGCCGGGTGAAGGCGCCGGGCGGAGGAACCGCCGCGAGGCCGTGGGCAGACCCAGCCGGTCCGCCAGCTCGCCGTTCGTGCCCCAGGCCACGCTGTCCAGATTTGTGTGTGCGGCCAGCAGCGCCACCTGCGCGCGGATCAGCCCGGCCGCGAGCCGCTGGACTGTGCCCTCCTCGGAAAGCGTCCTCAGCGGCCGGAACAGCAGCGGGTGGTGCGTCACCAGCATTGAGGCGCGGCGTTTCGCTGCTTCGCGGACGACGGCGCTCGTCACCTCCAGTGCCACCATGACCCGCTCCGCCGGCGCGTCCGGGCTTCCGAGCTGAAGACCCACGTTGTCCCACTCCTCGGCCAGGGCCGGGGGGGCCAGCTCGTGCATGGCGGAGACCACGTCCCCGACTTTCGGTGCCTTGCCGCTACGCTTCTTGGCCATTCGGAATGCCTCCCGTTCGGGCGATTTCCGCATCGCTAACCCGCGCGGAAGGTGTCCCGCAAGCGAATGTCCTCGCTCGATGCACCGACCAGCAATTCATACTCCCCTGCCGGCACGAAGGGCCGCAGCCGCTCGTCCAGCACGGCGAAATCCTCCGGATCGAGTCGGAAGCGCACCTCGACGGTCTCCCCCGCCGGAATATTCACCCGGCGGAAGGCCGCCAGCCGTTTCAGCGGCGTCGTCACCCGGCAGACGGGCCAGCGTATATACACCTGCACCACTTCGCAGCCCGCGCGCTGTCCCCTGTTCCCGACCTCGAAGCGGACCGCGATCCGTCCGCTCTCCTCCTCCCGCACGTGCAGGTCCGCGTAATGGAACTCCGTATAGCTGAGCCCGTGACCGAAGGGGAAGAGCGGCCCCTTCGGCAGGTCCGCATGGTCGTAACCGCGGCCGGAGGGTTTCGGGTTGTGGGTGATCGGACACTGGCCGGTGTGCCGTGGCCATGTGAGTGGAAGCCGGCCTCCCGGGTTCATCCGCCCGAAGAGCGCCTCCGCCACCGCATGGCCGCCCTGCTCGCCCGGATACCACGCCTGCAGGATCGCTCCCACCTCGCCGCCCCAGCCTTCCATCGTGTGCACCGAACCGGTGACGAGAACCACTGCGGTGGGCTTCCCCGCGGCGGCCACCGCGCGTGCCAGTTCCGTCTGCACGCCGGGCAACGCCAGGTCCGCCCGGTCACGCGCTTCGCCGGTCAGTTCGTGGGAATTTCCGAGCACCAGCACCGCCGCGTCGCACCGCCCTGCCAGGGCGGCGGCCTCAGCAATGCCTCCGCGGTCCTCTCCCGCAAGGGTGCAGCCCTCTGCGTGATGGACCTCCGTGCGTTCTCCCACCAACTCGCGGATGCCTTCGAGCACCGTCACCACATGGTCCTTGCCGTATAGATCCCAACTGTAGTCGCCGAGCCGGACCGCGTCCGCGTTGGGCCCTATCACCGCCACCGACCGCAGCGTCTCCGGCAGCGGCAGCGTGCCATTCTCGTTCCGCAGCAACACGAGACTCTCCCGGGCCATCTGCAGGGCGAGCGTGCGGTGCTCCTCACAATTCGACGTGGCGGCCGCTTCCTCCTCGGAGACCAGTAGGCTGTCGAAAACGCCAATCCGGAACTTGATCCGCAGCACCCGGCGCACCGCGTCGTCGAGGAGCGGTTCCTCCACGCGGCCCTCCGCAAGGGCGGCCTCCAGCGGCTCGCCGAAGCAGTCAAACCGTGGAAGCTCCACGTCCAGGCCCGAAGCGAGCGCCTGGACGGCCGCGTCCTCCTTCGTGGCTGCCGTGCGGTGCAGTTCGTACATATGGACGAGCGAATGATAGTCGGAGACCACGAACCCGTCGAAGCCCCACTCCCCGCGCAGCACGTCCTGCAGCAGGAAGGCGTTGGCCGAGCATGGCCGCCCATCAACGGAGTTGTACGCCGCCATGAGGGACATCGCCCCGGCCTCCGCCACCGAGGCCCGGAACGCCGGAAAGTACACCTCCCGCATTTCCCGCTCGGAGAACGCGATGGCGAAGCTGTCCCGCCCGCCGGCACCGGCAAAGTTGGCCGCGAAGTGCTTCGGCGTACAGACAACTCCCCGGGACTGCACGCCCCGTATATACGCCGTAGCGAAGGCGGAAGTCAGCACGGGGTCCTCCCCGTAGCTCTCCTCGGTGCGCCCCGCCCGCGGGTCCCTCGCCAGATTCACCGTCGGGCTCAGGAGCTGCCGTATGCCGCGAGTCCGCGCCTCGCGCCCGATCGCCTCGCCCACCAGCCGCAGCAGGGCCGGGTTCCAGCTCGCCGCCATCCCGAGCGCCTGTGGGAAGCTCGTCGCCCCGTTTCCGATCAGCCCGTGCAGCCCCTCGTCATGGATGAGCGCCGGGATGCCAAGCCGTGTGCTCTCAATGATGCAGCTCTGCAGCCGGTTCGCCGTTCGCGCCGCCAGACCGGCCGGGAGGTCGCGGAGCTGTGTCGAAACGAAGCCCAACCCATCGGCCGGCACCATCTGCTCCGGCGTCACCGACTCGATGAAGCGGATGCGCTCCGCCTCGTCGGTGGTGGACTGCTTCTGCCAGTACGTGTCGAAGAACATGTAGGCGCTGAGCTGGCGGCGCTTTTCCTCCACCGTCATCACGGCAAGGAGAGCTTCGACCCGCTTCTCCTCCGGCAGAGACGCATCGAGCCACGGCTTACGGTCCTGCGGGTTGACGGGTTTCATGGTGCGGTTCCATACTGGGATTGCCGTCGGTTACGGCGTTGCCGCCTTGGCGGCAAGCCGCAATGCCGCGTCCCCCCGCAACAATCGGCTTGCAAAGGCCCCCATTCCAAAGACCCTCCCGCCTTCCGGCGCGCACCAAGCCCCCCGGCCAGCCCGGCCCTGCGCCTCACGACAGCATGAACCTGCTCAAATACTCATTCGCCCTCCTGCTTGGGGCAATTCTGCTCCCCACGGCCGCCCACAGCCACAGCGAGGCGTGCTGTCCAGAGGACGCAGTCCGCTGCCTGGCCCTCCCCGGCGTCAGCGTCACCCTGCTCCCCGGCGCGGACAGCAAGGCGGTGGAGGAAAAGCTCCTCCCCCCGGGTGGGGAGAAGTACCGCGTCTCCTCACGCCTCTGGACGCGGACCGCCATGACGCCCGAGGTGCATCCACGCCAGCCTTTCATCCTCACTTACAGTTTCGTCCCCGACGGCACGCCGATCGAGCCCGTCTTCCCGGGTGAAAGCAGTGACCCGAGCAACCTCTACCAACGGATGAACCAAATCTTCCCCGGCGGTGAGGAACAGTGGAAGTCAATCATCCGCGAGGCCCTCACTTCCTGGAGCAGGCACGCTCCCATCACCTTTATCGAGGCCCCAGACGACGGTGCCCCTCTACCCGCATCCCCGGGGGTCCCCGGCGTGCGCGGAGACATACGCATCGCCATGCACCGCATCAACGAGCCCGGCTCCATCGATTACCTCAGCTACGCCTACTACCCCAACGACGGGGAGATCGTCCTCGACTACATCACCGCGCCCGAACTCTATACGCCCGAGGACGGGTTCATGCTCATGACCGAGCTGTTCGTCCACGAGCAGGGGCACGGGCTCGGCCTCAACCACGTCGATCCCCTCAACGGCACCAAAATAATGGAAGCCTTCATCGGCATCGGAAGGTACTTCCCCCAAGAGGATGACATCCGCGGGGTGAAATTCGCCTATGGCGACCGCTACCGCCCCAACCAAACGCCCCAAGACGCCGCCCCCATCGGACCCGTACCCCTCCTCGGCCCCACTGGCACCGATACACCCAGGACCATCCCCAGCGCCGCCATCTTCCAGCCAGGAGAGGACGACTGGTACGAGTTCCATCTGCCCGAGCCCGGCTTGCTCGACCTGCGCGTGGTTCCCATTGGGACCACCTATCCCGAAGGGGCGGAGTTCGGCGAGGTCTCCAACCTCGACGCCCGCAGCGTCCACAATCTTGGCTTCGAGCTGACCGGCCCACCGCCCGGGAACCTCAGCGTGACGGTGCAGGAGGCCCCTGCCGGCCAGCCCGATGCCCTCGAAGGTCTGGAGCTGGAGGCCGGTGGCCCTTACCGCGTGCGCGTCTTTACCACCACGGGCACGAACGCCACCCAGCGATACGAACTCGAAATCGGCTACCGGCAGGCTCCCGGCCGGCCGGCCTTGTGGCTTTTCTACTGACCGCCGGAGCGCCCGCAGAGCGCCGATTTTCCGCGCGGTCCGGTTGACACCACCCCGGGGGTGTCGGGTATCTACACACGCTCGTTTCGGACCTGTGCAATCGTATGTCCCGGGCGAACGAAGGTAACGTCTCACACAGAGGAAAAATCATGAGTGTGGCAAACGTGGCAACCCACCCCTTGGCCGGTCAGTCCATGCCTGGAGCAGAAGTGGTCATCCAGGTCCTGGCCGACGAGGGCGTTGACACAATTTTCGGCTACAGCGGCGGGGCGATCCTCCCGACATACGACGCGGTCTTCCGCTACAACGGCAACGAGTCCCGCAAGGGTGATCCCATCCGCCTGATCGTCCCCGCCAACGAGCAGGGAGCCGGCTTCATGGCCGCTGGCTACGCCCGCTCCACCGGCAAGGTCGGCGTTTTCCTCGTCACCTCCGGGCCCGGCGCCACGAACTGCGTCACCCCCATCCGCGACTGCGCGGCCGACTCCGTACCTGTCGTGCTCATCTGCGGCCAGGTCCCCCGCGCCGCCATGGGGACGGACGCCTTCCAGGAAGCGCCCGTCTTCAACATCATGAGCGCCTGCGCCAAGCACACCTTCCTCGTCAAGGACCCGGACAAGCTGGAGGAGACCGTCCGTTCCGCCTTCGACATCGCGCGCAGCGGCCGGCCCGGCCCCGTCGTCATCGACCTGCCCAAGGACGTACAGAACACGATGATGTCCTACAAGGGCACCGGCATGCTCCACTTCCGCGGCTACGAAAGGCGCCTTGAGAACCTCAACCAGTCGCGCATCTCCGAACGCCGCGCCCAGCAGTTCTTCCAGATGCTCTCACTCAGCGAGCGGCCCCTGCTGTACGTCGGGGGCGGGGTTATCAACGCCAACGCCGCGGAGGAACTCCGCGAGTTTGCCCGCCGCTTCAACGTCCCCGTCGTCACGACCGTCCACGGCATCGGCTCAATGGACGTCAACGACGACCTGTGCCTGCACATGCTCGGCATGCACGGCACCGCCTACGCCAACTACGCCGTCGAGGACTGCGACTTCCTCATCGCCGTCGGGTCGCGGTTCGACGACCGGGTGGCGGGCAAGGTCAAGGAGTTCGCCCCCAACGCGCGCTTCCTCGCCCACATCGACATAGACGCGGCCGAAATCGGCAAGGTCAAGGCCGTCAACTGGTCCCATGTTGGCGACGCCAAGACCAGCCTGCGGTCGCTGATCGACTTCGGAAAGAAGTTCAAGAAGGACTACACCACCTGGCTCGAACACGTCCGCAAACTGCGTAGCGAGTACCCCCTCGACTACGACCGCGAGAACAACCTCATCCAGCCCTATGAGGTCATCGAACTCCTGAGCGAACTCACCAACGGTGAGGCCATCGTCACCAGCGGCGTCGGCCAGCACCAGATGTGGGCCGCGCAATATTACAAGTACCGCAACCCCCGCTCCTGGATCACCTCCGGCAGCATGGGGACGATGGGCTTCGGCCTGCCCGCCGCCATCGGCGCCCAGGCCGCCAACCCCGACAAACTCGTCATCGACGTGGACGGCGACGGCAGCCTGCGCATGAACCTGGGCGAGCTGGAAACCGCCACCACCTACAACCTGCCCGTCAAGGTCCTCCTGTTCAACAACCAAGGCGACGGCATGGTGCGCCAGTGGCAGAGGCTCTACTTCGGCCAGCGGTTCTCCGGCAGCGACAAGTCCCTGCACATGAAGAACTTCGTCAAGGCCGCCGAAGCCGATGGCTACCAGTATGCCAAGAGCATCTTCGACCGGGCGAAGCTCCGCAAAACCCTCGAAGACTTCCTCAGCTTCGAAGGCCCCGCCTTCCTCGAGGTCATGATCGACCCCGACGCGGGCGTGTACCCGATGGTCGGCCCGGGCATGGGCTACAAGGAGATGGTCACCGGCGAGCACATCAAATCCCGCCCGGCACCCAAGCCCGGCGAAAAGGTGGACATGACCACCATTCCGGACCTGTTCTGAGGCAGGACGCCGCAGAATACTGCCACACGGGCACTTGGAAACCACCCGGCCGCCTTGGGAGAGCCACCTCCCCAAGGCGGCCGTCTCATATGAACCGGCAGCCCCCCAAGGAAGC
>SLMS01000116.1 GCA_007133495.1 Candidatus Sumerlaeota bacterium
GCCATGCGCCGGGCGGCCTCCAACTTGAACAGCCCCTCCACCAGCACCACGCCCCCCACGTCGATGCCGAACGGATAGACCGGCGAACCGGAGCGCGCCCAGTTGTGCACCATCCACGGCAGTCCCACCGAGCCGGCCAGCAGCACTCCCGCCAACGTCACCCCCACTGTCCGCACCCGCGGGGCAAACAGCGGCCTCCAGCCCCACGCCAGAAGCGCCACCACTCCCAGTAACGGCGCCAGAATCGCCGCGTTGAACTTCGCTGCCATCGCCAGCCCCGCACACGCAAACATCCACAGCACCCGCCCCGGCCCGACGCCGCGGCCTCTCGCGCCCAACACCGCGAAGAGCCCTGCCGCGAAAAAGCCCGTCGAGAAAAGGTCCACATAGGCGATCGACGATTGATAGAGGATCACCGGCACCGTCAGCGGCAGCGCCGCCCCCACGACGGCGTGCGTCCGGCACAGCCCGAGCGCTCTCCCCGCTCCGTAGGCCGCCGGCACCAGCACCGGAAAGAGAATCCACTGCACCGCGTTTACAAGGTTCAGGCCGCCCAGCGCCATTACCGTCAGCGCCATCAGCAGCTCCACTCCCCGCGCGAAGTGGTTCGTATAGAGCGACTCCCCCATGTAGTACCGGAAGTCTCCGTCCTGCACCAGGTGGAGTGCCAGCCCGAGGTGGTAGCTCAACCCGTCAAAATCGAGCACCGGCAGCCGGATGCCCAGCACGAGGAACGTCCCCGCCGCCACAAACGCCATCGCGGCCGCCCCCCAGCCGGGAACTCTGAGTTCCGCCAGCAACTCCATCGCCGGAGCCACACCGCGCCGCAGGGACGCCCACGTTGGCCGGCGCAACCCGCCCAACAGGCCCGCAGCCACAAGCAACCCCGTCAGCAGCGCCGCCGCGCCGAGCACCCAGCCCGCGCGAAAAACACCGGCAAAGCCGAGTAGAAACGAAACCGCCATCCATAAGAGGATGTTGAACGTGAGCGAGGCGGAAATCCGTTCACCCGGCGACAGCGTCCGGTCCGCCGAAACCAGCCAAAGCAGCACCCCCTGCAGGGCCACAAACAGCAGTGCAAAGGCAGTCAGAGTCAGCACGCAGGGCGTTCCGTATGACGGAGGTGGTGGTGCCGCTCCCGGCTGCCGGGCTCGTGCTCTCTTATTCGGGCGCTGTAGGATTGAGTACGCGGCGGCATGGTCGGCGTTGCATGTCCCCCTCAGCCGGGTGGAGTCATCCCGGCAAACCTACCCATGCCACCCCGCGTGTCGATCCCATCCACCACCGGCCGGGGACCGGTGGACGGGTCCGCGGAGGGAGGGCGTCCGCGGACTCCGGACCCTGCCGTGCTACTCTTCCATCGTATAGACGAAGAACTCCACCCGCCGGTTCTGCGCGTGGGAGGCCTCGTCGTCGCCTTCGGCCGCGGGCATTTCACGGCCGAAGCTGATCGTGCGCATTCTGTCCGCCGCGACGCCCCGTTCCACAAGGTCGTCCCGGGCCGCCTGCGCCCGGCGCGAGCCAAGCGCCACGTTGTATTCCGCCGTGCCGCGCTCGTCGGTGTGTCCGCGCAGGACAACGTGCAGCTCTTGGTTGTTCAGCAGATACGCTGCGTTTTGCTCGAGTTGACGCAGCGCCGAAGGTCCCAACTCGTCGCTGTCGAACTCGAAGTAAACGTTGGGCAGGTCCGGGACGGGTTCGCCGGCGGGCCCTTCTTCGGCCATGCCGTGCTCGGGGATGCCGCGGCGTGCCGCTTCCGCGATCTCCTCGTCGTCCATGCCCTCCAGACCCCAGCCCTGCTGCCGGGCGTTGGCATCGGCCTGATCGCGCAGTCCTGTCACCGGCTCCTTCCCGCCGCTCGGAAAGGCTCCGCGTCCGAACAGCCCGCCGTCCCTGCCGCCGCAGGCGGCCGTTCCAAGAAGCAGTGCCGCCCCGAAGAACAGGGCGGCACCGCGTAGCCATTGGGTCGTTCCGCAGGCCGGACTCATGGTCAGTAACCCCCGGCCGAAGCGTACGTGGAGTCCGATTCGTACACGAGGAACATCGCCCGCCGGTTGAGCGCGTGCGACTCCTCGTCCTCACCGTACGCCAGGGGCCGCTCCTCGCCGTAGCTCAGCGTCGAAAGCCGGTTCGGATCGACTCCCTGCTCGACCAGGAAATTGCGCACCGAATCGGCGCGCCGCTGGCCAAGGGCGATGTTGTACTCCGGCGTGCCGCGCGGATCGGTGTGGCCCTCCACCTGCACCATCACCGAGGAGTGATTGTTGATCCAGCGGGCATGATCGCGGAGGACTTCCTGCCAGGCCGGCGTGATCTCGTCACTGTCGAACTCGAAGTGGATCATTTCCAGCTCGGAGACGAACATGCCGTCCTCGATGCCGTCGGTCGAGGCGGTATTGGCGAGCGAGCCGGTCTCATCCCAGCTTCCGCTGTCGCCGAAGCCGGACTGGCCGGGGAACATGCCGTTCATGCCGGGAATGCCTCCTTCACCGGGCGCGCCGCCGGGGCCCCAATCGCCGCTGGCGAAGTCGTTACCGGTACCGGTGGTCCCGGTGCCATCAGCACTAGAACTGCGGGCAAGGCGGATTTCCGGCTTGGCGTTCGTCGAACGGCAAGCCGTGGTGGCAAGTACTGCGGTGGACAACAGGAGCGCGGTCAGCAGCACCACACGAGAACGGGAAAACATTGGTGAAACCTCCTGGGCGGGGAGAAAGGATGTTGCTCCCACTGGAGCGGTTATCTCGCTGGCCGCACCACCGCGCGGGAGCCAACACTTAACGGGTGCGGGAACCAGTCTTCGAGTCCGAATAAGGACCTACGGAGCACAACGGCAAGCGTTTTCGGACGGAAAGCCAAAGTTTTTCTCTTTGCACCCCGCCCCACCCCCTGTGGACCTTTGCCACCAAGATGTCATTGGACAAACCAGCGGGGAGCAGCGACCCTTGAACCTTCCACAGGCACTCCTTCCCAGCAGCCTGCCGGAAGCCGGAGACCAACGCCCGAACCCCGCTCCGGAACCAGGCACGCCGCACCGCACTGCGGCCGAACCCGCCACCGGCGCGTCCGCCCGACCCGGACCGTCCACCCACACCTGATGGCAAAACGCCCGAAAGGAGCATTTTACTCATGAAACGTTTTTGCAGGAATGCAGCCCTCACCGCCACGGCCGCGGCATTCGTCCTGGCCGCCGGCAACGCCAACGCCCAGGAACTCCTGGCATTCTGGGGGTTCGATGACCCCGAGGAAACCGGCCCCGCCTTCGTCGCACCGTTGGCACCTGATCTCGGAAGCGCCACCGCCTCGCTCGACTGGAATCTTGACGATTCGGGTATCAACGACTTTACCGGCACCACCATCAACATGCCGGACGGCTACTCCCCCGATGACAACAGGGACTGGGCTGTGCAAGGCGGCACCGGCGAAATTAACAATGGCCGACACTGGACCATCGCCGTGGACACCACAGGCCACGAGAACATCAGCCTCGCCTTCGCCATTCAGCGAAGCAGCACCGGCTTCGACAACAACACCATCGAGTACAGTACCGACGGTGGCGGAAGCTGGGACCTTTTCCAGGCCGGGTTCGACCCGCCCACCAGCCGCCAGCTCCGAACCTTCAACTTCGGTGAATATGCCGACGATGAGCCCAACTTCCAGATTCGTATGACCTTCGATGGTGCCACGACCAGCGGCGCCAACAACCGCTTCGACAACATCACCATCGAAGGAACCGAGCTGGGCGCCGGCCCTGTCCCCATCAACGTGGATATCGGCACCGCTTACACGAGCAACTTCGTCGGCGACGAGATCGTCCTCCGCTTCAACACCCCGCCGGGTGAAGAGCCCGAACCGGCCGACTTCACCCTGGACGATGCCGCGGGCGTCAACGTCGTCGGCGTGAACGAAATCACCGGTGAGACCAACGCCTACCAGCTGCTCCTCAGCGGCCCCGCCTCCGGCGACACCACCCTCGACACCCTCACCTTCGACAACGGCTTCGACAATCCGGACTCCATCCCCTTCTATGCTGGCGTCATGGACATCGAAACCTTCCGCGGTACCGTGGACACCGACGGCGACTGGACGTCCATACTCGAAAGCGCGCCCGGCGGCGAGGGCGGCTACAACGTGACCGTCAGCGGCGTCGTCGTGGACCAGACCGTCTCGATAAACAACGGCCGGAACATGTGGATTCAGGAGGGCGCGTGGGGCGTCATGATCCGTGGTCAGTTCGGTGACGATTTCCGTGACCTCTCCAACGTCGGGGACGAGGTGCTCTTCGCCGGCAACGCCACTCACTTCAACGGCCAGCTCCAGGTCCTCAACCGCACCGCCAACGTTTACACCGGCCTGCTTGGCAATAACGGCCCCGCCGCCATCCCCGCCCCCAACGTGCTCGACTTCACCACGGCAACGGCCGAAGACTACGAGGCGGCCGAGGGCAGCATCGTCCGCCTCGAAAACGTCCAGTTCGAGGATGCAGACGGCACCTTTGGCAGCAGCGCCGCCAACTACGCACTCGTGGACGGCGGGGACCTGATTGACGTGCGCATCCAGGGCGAAGTCGCAAGCGTCTTCGACGGCGAAACCATCCCCTCCGGCGCCCTCGTCATCGAAAGCATCCTCGGGCAGTTCGACACCAGCGATCCCCGCAACGAGGGCTTCCAGATGCAGCCCCGCACAATGGACGACTTCGAGGAGTTCACCTCCGTTTACGACTGGACCCTGCACTGAGCCTTGCCGCCCGGCGGCAATCATCAACCACGCATCACCCGCCCGCCGGAAGCGATCCCGCTTCCGGCGGGCCTTTTTTGCCCGGCGTATAGACGTTACGGGCTGTTCGTTTTGTTTGGACGCAGGCCGGTGCCCAATCGGGCACCGGCCTACTTCGGCAGCCGTTCCATGCCGCGCCAGAAGCCCGCGCTGCGCAGCCCGTGCCCCGCACGATACTCGAAAAACCGCAGCAGCCCCTCGAACAGCGCCCGGCCCTCCACGGCATCCAGCAAGGGCGCCTCCCCGCCGCGCTGCAGTGTATAGACAAGCCGCACCGCCGCCGGGGGGAGCGGCACCCCGCCGTCCCGCACGCGCGGGGTGCGCCACCGCACGGCGCTGTCCTCCGCCCGCGTCCCCGGAGTGTGGATGAACCCCGAGTCCAGGTCGAGCCAGAAACACTCCGGCCGGGGCTTCTCCGCCGGCCAGGGCCGAGTCAGTTCCGGATCGAGCGCCGGCCCCTCGCCCGCCTCCTCCATCACCCGCAGCAGCGCCGCGGATGCTTCTGTCAGCGCCGCGCCCTCCGGCTCAGCCGGGGCCTGCTGCAGGCGCTCCAGCCCTTCGAGCAACGTGGCGAACAGTTCCGGCACCGGCTGCCCTTCGCCGCAGCTTTCCGCGGCCGCCTCCGCCAGCGCCATCGCCAGCGCGAACCGCCCCAGGTCCCGCTCCCATGCGTCCTGTGGCGACAGTGCCGTCGCCTCCCGCAGCGTCGGCATTGCCCCCTCGCTTCCCTGACTTGCCACAACCTCCACCACCGCAAGCGTTTGCAGCACCGCCCTGAAGCGGTTCCCCTTGCGGCGCAGCCCCCGGCAATAGACCGACAGCCGGCCATGCTCGCCGCTCAGCACCTGCACTACCTCTGAAGTGTTGCCTGTTTCGTAGGAACGAAGGACCAGCGCTTGGAACGGGGGAAGGACCGGCATTGGTGGCGGGGCGCTCCGGGCGGGAGGAAAAGCGTGCGGCCGGCCTGCTACCCGCTATCTGCCACGGCGGCTAGTTGCCGTTACCTGAACGGGACTCCTCGGCCAGGCTCTTTTCGAGGTACTCGATCACGGCCTGGAACCGGACCTCGTTCTCCTCGTCCACCTTCACAAGGTCCTTGTGGGCCTGCAGGGTGAGGAGAATCTGCTCCGCCTTGCTGGGGGGGGTGGCTTCGTCGCCGGAGATTTCCTCGCAGCTCTCCTCGCCGGACGTTGGCAGCTTCTCCTCGCGGATTTCGATGATCTGGCTCAGACCAAGGTTGCGCAGCAGCCGCTGACAGTGCTCGTTGGCGTTCACAATGATGACCCGGGGCTTGCCGCCCTCCAGCCTGTCCAGGGAAAGACCCGCCAGCACCCCCATGAACGTCGAATCCATCGAATCGCACCGCCGCAGGTCCA
>SLMS01000071.1 GCA_007133495.1 Candidatus Sumerlaeota bacterium
AGACCGATGATCCGCCGGTCGATGTTCCGGACGACGTTCCCTCCGAGCAGACCTACATCGTCGAGCCGCTTCTGGCGGCCGGGCAGGTGACGATTGACGGGCTTGTCGAAGCGGGCGAGTGGGACAACGCCTCCGATCCCGCCACGGGCTTTGTGCTTCACAATGATCCCGAGACTCCCGCCAGCGAGGACCCCGAGATCCGCGCCCTGTGGGACGACTCGTACCTCTACCTGCTTTATGAGGTGCAGAACGAGAACTTCGAACTCGCGTTCACGCCCACCGGCGACGGACGTGACCCTGAGGGCGTCTCCTTCGCGGGTGACGACTTCGAGTTCTTCATCGCACCCGGCGGCCCCATGGCCGACGAGTACTACCACATCGTCCTGTTCCCCTATGAGGGCGACGGGGTGACCTACATCTGGACCGAGTACATGGCAGGTGGCCCGGACAGCTGGCAGCCCACGGGCGACGCGGCGGAGTTCACCTACGATGAGGACACCAGTTGGCTGACGATCGAGTACCGGATTCCGTGGACGGAGTTCGACATTGATCCGGTGGTGACCGGCCCGCCGGCCGAAGGCGACGTGTGGGGCATGCAGATCGGCTTCATCAACAGCGATCCTTCCGAGGCGGTGAACTGGGAGCCGAGCGACACGGCAGGGTTTGCTAACGGCCGGCCGTTCGGGTCGTTTGTCTTCACGGGCGACGCTCCGGAACCCCCGCCGCCATCGGCAGCGGAGACGTGGCACCTTTATCAGTAACCCTGACCGGGCCGCCGAACCGGCGGCAGTGGACAGGCAGCGCAGCGCTGGAACGGCCCCGCCAATGCGGGGCCGTTCTGTATGGCGGGCGGCGCCTTCGTGACATTGGCTTTGCGCACGGAGGGTGTTGCCGGAAGGGTGATGAGGAGATTATTTCCTGAGAGAATGGAGCTTCGATGCACGCCAACGGTGTCCCGGTGCGGAAAGGGCTGGTGGTAATTCCCACGGCGCAGACGCCTGCGGACCGTTCGATCGACAAGCGCCGGCTGCGCAAGCACGCGATCCTGAACGTGCTGCGGCGGCATGCGCCACTTTCGCGGGCGGAGGTGGCGAAGGAAACCGGGTTCAACATGCGGACAACGTCGATGCTGATCGAGGAGATGGTCCGGGAGGAGCTGATCCTCGAGCATGAGGCCGTGGAGACCCCGCGGGGACGCCGGCCAACGCCGCTTTCGCTGAACGCCCGGGCGGCGAGCGTGCTCGGTATAGACATCGGGCGGAACCGGACGATCGGGCGGCTGATGGACCTTGGCGGCGGGCTGATCGTGGAGGCGGAGCTGCAGACGCCTCCGATCGGGCAGGCGGAGAAGTTCGCGGGCTGGGCATTGCGGACGGCACGGCGGACGATCGAACAGGCAGGAGGCGGCTTTCCACCGGTCTGCGGCATCGGAGTGGGGATTCCGGACCTTGTGGAGCGCAACGGAGAGAATGCGCTGTTCGACAAGCAGAAGGCGGCCGGGCACATCCGCCGGGAGCTGATGGAGGAGTTCGGCATCGAGGTGCTGGTGGACGTGGACGTGCGGCTGATGTCGCGGGGGTCGCTGTGGTTCGGTGCGGGGCGGGACTACCGGCACTTTGCGGTGTTGAAGCTGGGGGCGGGGCTCGGCCTGGGCGTGGTGATAGACAATGAGTTGATGGGGGGCGGGCTGGAGCAGCCGATGGAGCTCGGCCACACGCCGATGGGGGCGGTGGGCGCCCGGTGTTACTGCGGTGCGTCGGGGTGCCTGGAGACGGTGACGAGCGGTATCGGGATCGAGCGGCTGGCGCGGGAGGCAGGCCTTGCCGACCCGCAGGCCCCGGCGGTGGCGGAGGCGGCCCGCACGGGGGACAAGGCGGCGTTGCGCGTTTTCGACCGGTTCGCGGAGGGCCTGGGCCGGGCGGTGGCAACGGTGGTGAACCTGTACGCGCCGGAGGCGGTGATCCTGAGCGGCCGGCTGACGCGCGCGGCGGACCTTTACGTGGGGCGGGCGCGGGAGGTTGCGGGGCGCCATGCCCTGGGACCGCGTTTCCGGCGGGTGAAGCTGATCGTGAGCGACCCGAACGCGCGGCTGGGGGCGCTCGGGTCAGTAGCGATCGTGTACGACCACATTTTCCATTCGCATCACGTGGACGTGGACGAGGTGCTCTGAAGGCAGGACGTTTCCGTTCTCGACTATCCCCATCCCCTGGCTCGATAGCCACAGACTTTGGTGTTATCCGCAGATTCTCGCAGATTCTCGCAGATTCAGCCTCTCTCGGCAGACGGCACCAAGCAGCAACCCCAATCGGCGTGAATCGGTGAAATCGGCGGATGATTCCCTACGGCCGCACCCGCCACGTGGCCGAGCAGCGGAAGGGAGACGCCCTGAAGCGCAGCACCCTCCTGGGATCGCCGAACTCCCGTTTGGCGCTTTTCCCCCGCCAGCAACCGCTGCACAGGAAGCCTCCATTCTTATCGGGTTGATCTTTTCAGAGGCAGGCAGGTCCTCTGCTCCGAGGACCCCGCCAAGGGGTCCAAGATGGTAGCCGGTGGTTGAGCGAAGCGACACCACCGGTAACCGGGACGAAGGTGGCCACGACCCCGGCAGGCGGTCGCAGCCAATTGGACGACCGGAATCGGAGAACGGAAATGTCCTGGCTCTGAAGGCCTGCGAGCGGGGACTCCTGTTGAGCCGGGGCGGAGCGGTCCAGATTGTCCTTGCCGCCCGGGGGCTCACGTGGTGCCCTTCCCATTAATTCACGGTATTATTTAATACCATAGTCCGCCGCACACCACCCGGGAACACAAAGAACCCAGACAGGGGCAGAGCCCGAGGAGAGTTTTTCATGAGCAAGCCCATCGATGCAGTTCTGGTCGGCGCCGGTCAGCGCGGCCGCGATGCGATCGGCATCTACGCCCAGCGCGAGCCCGGGGAGTTGCGGTTTGTGGCGGTGGCGGAGCCGGACGAGGACCGGCGCAAGCTGTTCGCCAAGCAGCACGGTATTCCGCCGGAGATGCAGTTCCGGACATGGGAGGAGGTGATGGAGCGGCCGCAGCTTGCTCCGT
Source organism: Candidatus Sumerlaeota bacterium (assembly GCA_007133495.1). GTDB lineage: Bacteria > Sumerlaeota > Sumerlaeia > SLMS01 > SLMS01 > SLMS01. The sequence continues at coordinate 3,067 of SLMS01000071.1, forward strand.
TGCTGTTCAACCTGACGCAGGACCGGATGCACCGGGAGTCGGCGGTGGCGGCGCTGGAGAAGGGCTATCACCTTTTCCTGGAGAAGCCGATGGCGCACACGCCGGAGGGCTGCCTGGAGATTGCGGCGGCGGCGCGGGCGCACCGGCGGATGGTGCAGATCTGCCACCCGCTGCGCTATACGCCGTTCTACCGGAGGGTGAAGGAGTTGATCTCGACAGGAAAGATCGGCCGGCTGCTGTCTATATCGATGTACGAGAACGTGGGCTACTGGCACTTCGCGCACAGCTACGTGCGGGGGAACTGGCGGCGGATGGACGAGTCGGGGCCGGTGATTCTGACGAAGTGCTGCCACGACATGGATATCGCGACGTGGATGGCGGACGACCATGTGCGCGAGGTGAGTTCGTTCGGCCGGTTGGCGCATTTCCGGGAGGAGAACGCTCCGGAGGGCGCGCCGCCGCGCTGCACGGACGGGTGCCCGGTGGAGGAGACATGTCCGTATTACGCTCCTGCTTTCTATCTTGGTCCGGGTGTGGGCTGGCCGACGAGTGCGGTTTCGGTTCACCACGGGCTTGAGGAACGCCGGCGGGCGCTGGAGACGGGGCCCTACGGCCGGTGCGTCTATCGGAGCGACAACGACGCGGTGGACCACCAGGTGCTCAACGCTGAGTTCGAGAAGGGGACGACGTTCAACTTTGCCGTGCGGGCGCATTCGGCGGATTGTTACCGGACGATCCGGGCGATCGGCGAGCACGGGGAGATAGACGGCCATTTCGAGAAGCGAGAGGTGAAGCTGACCCGCTTCGGCCAGGGCTATTCGGACAAGGCGACGCGCGAGCTGTTCAAGACGGAAGTCTGGGACGGCGGGCACGGCGGCGGTGATACCGGCGTGGTGCGGAATTTCCTCCGGGCGATTCAGGAGGAGGATTACGAGGGGCTGGAGCATTCGCTCGACCTCGCGGTGGAGGGGCACCTGCTTTCCTTCGCGGCGGAACAGGCCCGGGTGAAGCGTGAAGTCGTCCAGATGGAGGAGTTCCGGTCGGCCATTTCCAGTGCGGCGGCAGGCTGACCGTTGGCAGGGAACTCCAGCAGGTGGTGGGACCAAACAGGGGTGTCCAGACACCGATCGGGAGCAGTAACATGAAGAGAGTGTTGCCGGGTTTTGCCGCTATGGCGGTCGTGCTGGGGCTGGGTTGTGCTGCGGTTGAGAGAGGCACGGCGGAGGTGCGGCAGGCGGCCGAAGACGTTGCGGAGGGGCCGTCCCCGCGTCAGTACGACACGCTCGTGGAGCAGGTCGGCGACATGCGTCTGGAGTACAGCTACGGGGACGGTGTGCGGCTCGGGGTTTTCGGGATTCCGGTGCTGCACACCAGTCTGCTGGTGTCCACCACGCCTGGCTGGGGGGATCAGTATTACCTGAGCACGAACAATACGAGAATCATGGAAAGGGTGACGGCCGAGGATTATCGCGACGGCCGGCGGATCACCATCCATCACCGCATGGCAGGCGATCATCACTCGCCCTTTGCCGGTACGAAGACGATCACGCTGCTTCCGGACAACAGCTACCATCAGAAACTGGATTTCCGTTTCGACAGTGAGGAGCCGTCCATTTTCGAATGGCGGGTTGGCGGGTTTAATCCGAACCTTGTGGCGGGAGTTCCCTATCGCGCGGTCGAAGAGGAGCGGACGCACTCGGGGACGATTCCCTACGAGGCGCCCGGCCCCGGAGTTGAGGAATCCACCGTGTCGCGCCAGTTCAGCGAGCTTTTCATCGAGTCGCGCATCGGCGACATCGTGATTGAGAGCGACCCGGCGGACGATTTGATGCTCTTCGACTATCGGAAGAACGTGTATGCCGAGGATACGAACCCGATGTTCTGGTTCGGATACCTGGAGCGGCCACTGCCAGCGTTCGAGGACATGTCCTACGAGTTCACGCTCCGGCTGCCGGAGGCTTATACACCGGCGGGGCAAACGATCGGTACAGTGGCGGCATCGGCCGTGGCCGAGGAGACGGACACGGCACGCGTTCCGAACCGGCAACGCGATTACATTATTCCAAAGCCGAAGGAACTCGAGTTCACAGAGGAGGAGATTCCGCTCGGCAGGGACACGGTGATCTATACGGGCGATAACCCGGGGGCGGGCATTGAGACGGCGGTTGAGTTCCTGCTGAGGGACCTCCGGGAGATATATGAAATCGAGGCGGAGGTGGTGCGCGGGCCGGCTCCCGACCCGCCGCCTGCGGGGGCGATCGTGCTTGGCGAAACGGGGCGCTACGGGGTCCCGGCGGAGCTGCTCGCCGGGCATGGTCTTGAAATTCCGGACCACGAGGAGGGATACGCACTGCGCACGGGAGATGGCTACGCGGCCATCGCGGCGGACACGGAAGTCGGCGTGTTTTTCGGCGTCACCTCGCTCGTGCAGTTGGTTGGCATCGGGACCGATGGTGTCGTGCTGCGGGGTGCGGAGGTGGTGGACTGGCCGTCGCTCGATTTCCGGGGGATCCATGCCCTGTCGGGAAAGAACGCGGGCGGCCAGATATCGAAGGCGGTCCGCGAGCTGATGGCGCGCTACAAGATCAATTCCTTCATCTGGGAATGCCAGTATATTATTTGGGACAACGCTCCCGAGATCGAGCACCCCGTCTTTGGCATGGAGAAGGACGACGCGCAGAAGGTGATCGATGCGGCGGACAAGTATTTCATCAACCTGATTCCCCTTGTACAGTCGCTTGGCCACAGCGAGTGGATATTTACGAACAACCAGAACCTTGACATCGCGGAGGACCCGGAAACGCCCTACGCTTACATGGTGACGAATCCGCGGACTTACGAGTTTATCTTCACGATCTATCAGGAGGCGCTGGACTTTTTCGAGCCCGAAGGCTTCCACATCGGGCACGACGAGGTGACGATGCGGGGCCGGTTCCCCTACCGCAGCGCGGACTCGGGAATGAGCGTCACCGAGCTGATAATGAAGGACACAATCAAGCTGAACGACTGGTTCCGCGAGCGTGGTGTCGATGTCTATCTGTGGGGGGATATGTTCCTCCACAGCAGTGAGGCCCCGGAC
>SLMS01000186.1 GCA_007133495.1 Candidatus Sumerlaeota bacterium
CAGCTCGGCGGGGCGAAGTTCCTGGTGCGGCTGCCGCTGGCTTCCGGGCGCATGGCGGCACAGCAGGACCGGGAGGATTCGCCGGCGTATATCGGCTGAGCGGCGGCGGTCAGGCGGACGCGCGGCTTCCCAAGGATCATGGCTCCCGATGTCTTCGGGTGGACTCGCCGTGCTTTTGTTGTGCCCCTTCAGGGCGTCGTGCTTGGCCGGTCCAGATACCCCGGGCGTTGCCCGGGGCTGTCATGTTTTGGCCCGTTGGGCCGCTCAATGCGAGCCGGAGCAGCGTTCTTCAGTTTCCCATCGGTGACTGACCACCGGCAGAAGCCCCAACGGGGCGCGATAAGTTAGCCCAGGGCAGCGCCCTGGGAAGAAGCGTCCAAACGGCACCGGAGCCCTGAAAGGGCGGGGGCAGACCTCTACCGCCATCCCGCGACTTCGTGAGATGCACTCCGGTCAGGGGGACGCGCGGCTCAGTGGTTGCAGCTTCCTGTACGTCAGCGACCTCCAGGCCCACTCCAGCGGCCCGAACCGAAAATACCGAAGCCAGACCAGGCTGAATGCCATTTGTACGACCCAGAACGCTACGGCGAGCAGGGCGAGGCCGGCGTGGCGTATCTCGCCGTAAAGCCCGAAGCCGTGACCGTAGAACAGCGTGGTGAAGAAAACGGAGGCGAGGAGGTAGTTGCTTAGCGCCATGCGGCCAAGAGCGGAGAGCGGTGCGGTGACCCAGCGGCCCAGACGCTCCCAGGGAATGGCGCGCAGCAGGTTCAGATACCCGAGGGCCAGAGTGACGCCGAGCAGGACAAGAACCGAATAGCGGGCGTAGAGCAGGTCGATTCGCCCGGCGGTGTAGTAGATGAGGAGGGCGGTCCCCGCCAGTCCCACGACAAGACAGCCCCAGAAGAAGGCGAACACCCAGGAGGGCAGGTTGGGGGTACGGGTGAAGAATCCGCGGCGCTCCATGAGCACTCCCAGCAGGACAAGGCCGATCAGGCCGAGGATGCGCATTTCCAGACACAGGGAGAGCATGTAGAGGCCGTAGATCGCGATGCGGAAGGTGGCGGCCTCCCTCCAGGTCCCGTACTTATAGATTGCTGCCATGGCGGCGGAATCGTGGGGCGGTTCGCGGAAGAAGGATTCCAACGCCTCCATGGGAGTAATGCCGGCGCGGGCCTTGGCCATCTCGATGGACGCGGGCTCGAAGGTCTCTGCGGCGCGGCCTGATTCTTCCGGGAGCATGGCCATCGCTCCCATCGGGAGCGAGCAGCACAGGTAGCTGAACACGAGCATGGTGATCGCCACGAAGAGAATGATCCGGCTGGAGACTCTCAGGAGCCAGACCGCGACGAGTCCGGCGAGGGCGTAGTGCAGGAGAATGTCGCCCTCCCAGAAGAGCACGACGTGGAGGAGCCCGATGGCAAGAAGCCACCCGAGCCGGCGGAAGAGCACTCCGGGAGGGACGGCACCGTCTGCGGCGCCGCGTGCGCGCAGCCGGCGGTACTGAATGGCCAGGCCGACGCCGAAAAGGATGGTGAACATGGGGTAGAACTTGCCGAGGATGAAGAGGCTGATGCCCTCGGAGGTGGCACGGTCCAGGGCTGTCTCACCCGCCCAGAAGCCGGGCATAATCCAGGAGGGGTGGGGCATGCCGAAGGAGAGGATGTTGACCAGCAGGATGCCCATCAGGGCGATGCCGCGGATGATGTCGAGCTGAGGGATGCGCTCCAGCTCCCGAACGGGCCCGGGCTGCTCCTCCCGTGGGGGTTCGCGAGGCGGTTCGGGGGGAGGCCCGGCGGGAGGTTCGGTGGTGCTCATTGCTTCCGGCGGTTTTCGCGCGCGCTGACGATGCGCTCGGTGACCCGGAGGTGAAACTGCGTGTGGACGCGGGCGAGCTTGAGGAGGTGGGTGGCCTTGAGCTTGCCGAGCGGCGGGTTGTCGATGCGGCCGGTGAGTTCGGCGATGGCTTCGGCGCGCTGGGCAAGGGAGGTCATCTGCTTCTTGGTTTCCTCGAAGATGGCGCGGACTTCCTCGCGCATGACTTCGGGCGGGGGCTCAAGCTCAGGCGGAGCCTTGGCGACGCCGCGGGGAAAAGCGCCGAGGGTTAGGACAAGGAGGGCCCCGAAGGAGGCCCTGCCGCGCTGGATGATGGCGGGGTCGCGGTCGCGGTAGAGTGTTTCGATTTTCTCGAAGGAGCCTCGGTTGGTGAGGCCGATGTGGTATATTTCCTGGGCGGGGGACCAAAGGGAGACGCGCTCCTCGACGGCGTAGAACTGGTCGTCGGGCAGGCCGAGGATGCGGCCGAAGGCGGCGTATGCCTTGCCGAGGAGGAGGAACTCGCGCTTGGGGAGGATGGGGAACATCTCGGAGGCTCCGGGCCGCCGTGGGCGGCTGGTGATGGGTGGGCGGGGGGCTGAAAAGCCAACGCGGCCGCCAATATGCGAGCCGGGTGCGTCTCAGACCCCTTTGGCGCCATACGGCGCCCGCGGCACCGCGGATAAACGAGCAACTGACCACAGTTCACTGGCCACTGACGACTCCCCCGGGCAACGGGAACGTCCGCAGCGGCGGGGCAACTGGGCTTGCGCTGAGGCAGCGGCGTTGGGAGCGTTCGGCGCTCAATCCGCCGGGGTTTTGTCCGGCTCACGGTGCTGGAAAAGGAGTTCCATACTTTGTCGATTTTGCGCGAGAGAATGGCCGCGGCCCGGCTTCTGGGGCAGGCGATGGTTGTGGTGCTGCTGCTCGGGGCAGTGCTGGGTGTTTCGGCGTGCCGGCAGCGGACGCCGGAGGAGCGGCTCGTCGAGGCGCAGCAGCTTCTTCAGGAGCGCCAGATACCTCTGGCCGTGCGCCGCATTCAGGACATCATCGCGGAGCATCCCGAGGAGGACATCGCGATCGATGCGCGGTTCCTGCTCGCCGAGGTGTACATGGGCCTCGGGCGCGAGGACAGTGTGCGCAACGCCATCGAGCAGTTGGAGGCGGTGGTGGCGCAGACCTCGATCGAGGACCCGGCGGGCCAGCAGGCGCTGACGATGATCACCGAGCTATACCTGATGCTGGGCGAGCAGGAACGGGCGATCGAGCATTCCGCATCCATCGTGGAGCTGGCGCAGGGCGTGCCGGAACTGGAAGACGAGGCGCGGATGATTCACAACATCCTGCTGATCTCCATCGGGGAGGATGAGCAACTGGAGGAGGCGCGCGCCTACCTGCAGGAAATGGTGACCAAGGCGCCCAATGAGGCCATCCGGCATCAGGCGCGGGAAATCCTGGCGGACCATTACCGCCGGCTGGAGCAGTGGGAGGACAGCAACGAGGTCTATCAGCTCTACCTGGACGAATTTCCGGACGACCCGGTGAACCCCCAGCTTGTAATGGCGCAGGCGCTGAACCTCCGCTCGGCGGGGGAGGAGGAGGCATCCGAGGAGCTGTTCGAGCAGGGCGCGGAGGCCATGCGGGTGGCGCTGGAGGAAAAGGAGAACGAGAGGCAGCGGGCGGAGATTCTGGGTAATCTGGCGCAGTTCTACGACATTTTCGAGAAGCCGGAGCGCTCGGAAGAAATGTTCCGCCAGATCATGGCAGAACAACCGGCGACGCTGGCGGCAATCAACGCGCAGTTCAATATCGGGCAGCTCTATTTCCGCCGTGGCGAATTCGACAGGGCGATCGAGCACTACCAGCAAATGGCGCGGGAGAATCCGGAGTCGCATATCGGGCAGACGGCGCAGAACTGGGTGCGGCTGCTGGAGACCGCCCAGGAGGAAGGGCTGGACGTCGAGGACTTCATGGAGGAGATGCCCGCCGAGCCGGGAGTGGCTCCGGAGATGGCGCCCGGGATGGCGCCGGGGGAAGCGCCGACCGCTCCACCGATGGACCCGGGTGTTCCGGACCCGGCAGCGCCGATGCCGGAGGACGCGCCGGCGATGCCGCCAGCCCCGGGCACCGGGCCCTGACCTTGGGCGGAGAGGCCGGTCTGCGCGTCGTTGCGGTCCGTAGCCGCAAGGCGCTGAAGGTTTTCGTGGAGCTGCCCTATCGGTTGCACGCGGGCGAGGGGTTGTGGGTTCCGCCGCCGCGGCGGGACGTGCGAAAGCTGCTCGACCGCAACCGGCATCCCTTTCACGAACATGCGGAGGTGGAGTACTTCCTGGCGCTGAGGGGCCGGCGGTGCGTGGGGCGCATCGCCGCGATTGAGAACCATGCGCACAATCAGGCACACGGCGAGCGGGTGGGGTTCTTCGGTTTTCTGGACGCGGAGCAGGACGAGGCGGTGTTCGCCGCGCTGCTCCGGCGGGCGGAGCGCTGGGCGGAGGCGCGCGGGCTGGAGGCGCTGCGCGGGCCGTGTTCGTTCAGCACGAACGAGGAGTGCGGGGCGCTGGTGGAGGGTTTCCTGGTCCCCCCGGCGGTCATGACTCCGTGGAACACGGAAACGTACCCGCGGTTGATCGAGTCGGCCGGATACCAGAAGGCGCGGGACCTGATTTCCTGGTGGGTGTGGCGGGATACGCTGAACGAGCGGATGTTGCGGGTGGCGGGGCGGCTGCGGGAGAAGCTGGAACGCGGCGGCAGGCGGGTGACCGTGCGGCCGCTGGACATGAAGAGCTTCGCGGAGGAGCTTTCGCGTGTGCGGAAAGTATACAACAGCGCGTGGGAGAAGAACTGGGGCTTCGTGCCGATGACCGAGGCGGAGATCGAGCACATGGCCCGGGAGCTGCGCCCGGTGGTGGTGCCGGAGCTGGTGCAGTTCGTGGAGGTGGACGGCGTGCCTGCGGCGTTTTCGCTCACGTTGCCGGACTATAATATGGCGCTACGGTTCATGGAGGGGCGGATGGGTCCACGGCAGATCGCGACTTTCCTGCTGCTGCGGAAGCATATCCACCACTGCCGGATGATGGCGCTCGGGGTGGTGGAGGAGTTCCGCAACCGGGGGTTGGAGGCGTTGCTGATTTCGGAAACGATCAGGGCCGGGCGCCGGCTGGGGTATTCTTCGGCGGAGTTGGGCTGGATTCTGGAAGATAATGCACCGATGAACCGTGCGATTGCGTCGGTAGGGGCGGTGCATCATAAGACACACCGTATTTATGAGAAGTCCCTCCGGACGGACCGGCAGCCTTGACCACACGCTCCACGACCGAACACCTGCAGCAGCTTCGCGAGCACCTCGGGGAGGTGGAGAACCAGCTCGGCTCCCCGGAGGTTGCGTCGGATTCGCGTCGCATGGCGGAGCTGGGCCGGGAGCACATGCGGTTGCAGGAAACGATTTCGGTGGCGGAGGAGCTGGAGAAGACCGAACGCCAGCTTGGGGAGGTGCAGGCCCTGTTGCAGTCCGAGAAGGACCCGGAGTTGCGGGCGCTGGCGGAGGCGGAGCTGGAAGAGCTTGCTCCGCGGGCGGAGGAGTTGGGGCGGCGCCTGCAGGAGCGTCTGATTCCGCCGGACCCGCTGGACGAGCGCGGGCTGCTGCTGGAAATCCGCGCAGGAACGGGGGGCGATGAGGCGGCTCTGTTCGCGGGGGACCTGCTGCGTATGTACAGCCGCTACGCCGAGGAGAAGGGCTGGAAGCTGGAGACGGTGTCGGCGACGGAAAGCGAGAGAGGCGGCTTCCGGGAGATCATCGTATCGGTTTCGGGGAAGGGGGCGTACTCGCGCCTGAAACACGAGAGCGGCGCGCACCGGGTGCAGCGGGTGCCGGAAACGGAGGCGCAGGGACGCATCCATACGAGCGCGGCGACGGTGGCGGTGCTGCCGGAGGCGGAGGAGACGGACGTGGAGGTGAAGGACTCGGACCTTCGTATAGACACGATGTGCGCCTCCGGGCCGGGGGGGCAGGGCGTCAACACCACTTACTCCGCAGTGCGGATCGTCCACCTTCCAACGGGGCTGATCGTGACGTGCCAGGACGAGCGAAGCCAGACGAAAAACAAGGCGAAGGCGCTCGGCGTCTTGCGGAGCCGTCTGCTCGAGGCGGAGCGGGCGAAGGACATGAAAGCGCGGAGCGATCTGCGCCGCGGCATGGTGGGAAGTGGCGACCGGTCGGAGCGCATCCGCACGTATAACTTCCCGCAGAACCGGGTGACGGACCACCGGATAAACCTGACGCTATACAATCTGGACCGGATCATCGAGGGGGAGCTGGAGGAGCTTGTGGAGGCGCTGCGGCAGGAGGAGTTGAACCGGAGGCTGGCGGCGCTCTCTTCCTGAAGCGGGGTGCGGACGGCCGGAGCCGGGCGTGCCGGTATCTTTCTTTTGACTGCTATCCTATTTCGTCACCGGGACCGCCGCTGAACGTATAGCGCGGGTCGAGCAGGCGGAGTACGGAAGGCAGAAACACCAGGGATGCAAACAGGGTCGCCATTGTCCCCACAATAAGCATGATGCCGATTTCGCGGACGCCGGAAAAGCCGGCAAGGCTGAGCGATCCGAAAGCGAAGATGGTGGTGAGGCTGGTGATGACGATGGCGCGGCCGGTTCTCTCGATGGCCAGGCGCATGTTGTGGCCGTCGTTCTCGAAGAAGCGGCTGAGCAGGTGGATGCCACTGTCCACGCCAATACCGACAATGAGTGGTATGGCAATGAGGTTTACATAATTGAGGCGCAGGCCGAGGAGTTCCATTGCCCCCAGAATGCAGAGCATGGCGAAGGCGACGGGTATCATGGATAGAAAAGCCCGGCCGAAACTGCGGAAATAGAATGCGAGATAGAGAACAACGGCGATGAGGACGATGAGGACGACCTTTGTCAGGTCCTCGACGATCATTTGGTTGATTTCGCTGGAGACGACGGCGCTGCCGAGAATGACAGGGGGGTGGCGAAGGCCGTCGGAAATGGCGTTGACGAAGGGGCTTGGGACCTCGTCCACCCAACTGTCCTTGGGGGGATAGACACGGGTGATAATTCGATAGACGCCCTGCTCGGGATCGAGGCTGACGTAGCCGCGGACGGCCTCGACAAAGGACCGGTCGTCGGTCCGCTCGAGGCCGATAAGGGGTTCGCGTTTTTCGAGAGCCTCGGAGGCCTTTGCCTGGAGATGGCGGAGACGCTCGAGGAAGGGGTTGAAGTATTCCTCGGGCAGCTCCGGGTGCTCGAGCGAAGCGAGGCGTATTTCCTGGGCGATGCGGTCAGTGGGCAGCCGTTCGAGGCGCTGGAGGCTGGCGAGCTGCGTTTCGGGTGATGGGTATATCATCCGCAGGGAATCCACCCCGACAAGGCCGTAGGTGTCGCGGGCGGCCTGTATGCGCTGATAGACACGGTCGTTTGTACGGAGTGCCTCTTCGAGGCTTTCCTCCTGGATGATCACGAGGACCTGGTTGCTGGGCACGTCGAACTGTTCGACGATGCGCTGGGTGAGCCGTTCGTAGGACACGGATGGCTGGCGGAAGGTCTGGAAATCCTCGTGGAAGCTGGCGTTGGTCGCGTGGATACCGAGGAACGCAGCTATACAGAGCCCCCCGGCGACGGCCATGCGGGGGTAGCTCTGGACTGTATAGGTTATTTTCTTGAGGCCAAGGCTTGCGACCGGCCCGCGGACGCGTGCGGACATGCCGGAAAAAACCACCATGAGCGGCGGGACGGTGGTGGCGACGGCGAGGAGGCTCATAAAAATGCCGATCCCGCCGAAGAGACCGAGTTCGCGAAAACCCTGGAATTGCGTGAGCGCAAGGGCGAAGAAGGCGAGACCGGTGGTGATGGCACCGGCGAGGATCGTCGGACCGGTGTGGGTGATGGCCTGGCGGAGCGCCTTGTCCACGCGGGCGCCGGCGCGCATTTCCTCAAGGTATCTATTGTATAGATGGATGGAAAAATCGATGCCGAGACCGAGGAGGATGGCAACGAAGGGGAAGGTGACCTGGGTGATGCGGTCCACGAACAGGCTTGCAAACCCGAGCGTCCAGATAACACCGACGACAAGCGGGAGCCCGACGAAAATAAGCGCTTCGGGTTGGCGGAAGGCGGCGAAAAAGAGGATCATCACGGCGAGGAGCGAAATGATCGAGGTGAACATGACGTCGCCGCGTATTTCGAGCACGCCCTCGGCGCTTTCGATGTGAGGCCCGAAAAAGTCTATTTGAAGCGACTCACGCCACTCCGGGTTGCGGGCAAAAAGCGCCTCGCGGGTTTCCTCCAGAAAGCGATGGATCCGGGTGGCGTCGAGGATGTTTGTGGAGGGCTGCAGAGGCCAGAGGACGACGAGCATCATGCGGCCGTCGCTGGAGAGGTGAACCCCGTCGCCGGGGTCGGAGCGCAGGGGTCCGGCCTGGAGGACGGAGCGGGAGCGGAGTATTTGCTCCAGTCCGAATGGGTCGCCGGGGGAGGAATCGAGGCCTGCGCCGTTGCCGGGATTTCCCGCCCTGGCGGCGGCGAGGCGGACGCTTTGGGAAGCCCTGCCGGGAAGGATCGTGTTTTCGATAAGGTCGTGGTCGCTGTCGGTGAGCAGGGCGAGGAGGGCGGCTTCGTTCTGGCGGAGGGAGGAGAGGTCGCGTGCGCCGAAACGCGCGGTGCGTGGCCGGAAGAAGCGCTGGTCGTCGAGGGCGTATTCGACTTCTTCCTGGATGGACTTGAGAAACCGGCCGGGGTTTTCGCGTATATCTCCGGCTGCGTCCTCGCGTACTTCGAGGACGCAGTAGATGAAGTCGTAATCGTATGCGCCGAAATCCCAGTGTGCCTGGCGGCGGTTTTGGTAGACCTCGGAGTCCTCCGGCAGAAGGGCAGCGACGTCCATGACGATTTCATAGCGCGTGAGGGCGGCCCAGAGCGCTACGCCGGTGACGGCGAAGACGAGGGTGAGGGCGAGCCAGGGGTGGAATCCCGCCTTGCCGCCAATATACCGGATCAGCCGGCGGCTCACTTTGCTTCCTCGAAGGCCAGGTCTCTGAGGTTGTACACTTCGCGGCCCTGGGGTGGCTGGAAGGACCGGTCGGTGAGTTCGGGGGCGAGGCGGTACTCGGTGACGCGGAGTTCGACCTCGATCCCCTCGGCGGGTATGAGGACGTCCAGGCGGTAGGGGAGCGGTTCCTCGCCGGGGCGTTCGGGGTGTTCGTATAGACGGTACTCGCGGTAGCGGACGCGGATTTCACCGCGGCGGTCCGGTTCGCGGACGACGAGTTCCTCGATGAGTCCGTCCTGCCGCCGGACGAGCCAGAAAAGCTGCCGGCCGGTGGGGCTCTGACGGGTGGCGACGAGCAGATGGTCCTCGCCACGGGGGCGGACGAGGACGGGTTCCCGGCCCTCCAGGTAGCGGCGGAGTTCCTGCTGCACGAGGATGGCGGTGAGCATTTCGGTGGGGGAGAGGGCACCGGCGGCGCCAGTCGTCTCGGCGAGGTCGCGGGTGGTGCCGATGAATTGCTGCCGTTCTCGGTTGAAGTACAGGGAGACCCATTCGCCGATGACGAGCACGTCGAAGAGGCTGCCGATGGGGCTGCGGCTGCCGCCGAGGCGGACCTGATCGGGTTCGCGGTACATGACCACGGCGATGAAGAAGTCGCTGCCGCCGCGGTCCTCGTAGCGGACGTTTACCCGGGAGCGGAACCAGAGTTCGGTGGGATAGGGTGCGCGCTCGCGGAGACGGGCGAGGAGCATGTCGCGGTCTTCTGCTGCGGTGCGGCCCTCGCGGATGGCGGCGCTGTCGTAGGGCGTGACGAACCCACGCGGCCCGCGGCAACTCGTGCCGAGGAGCGAGAAGGCGAGTACTGCAATGAGAACGAGTCCGAAGGACAACCGCACGGAATTGGGAACCTGCTGCGGGGTGCGCCGGCAGAACGCGGATTTTCCGGGGGCGAGGGTGTGTCTCCTCGCCACCGGACCAGTGTTATCGGAAACGGCGGGGATGGCATTCAAGCGCTATCGCGGCGTTGGCGCAGGTATTTTGGGTGTTGTGGACCGGACAGGCGGTGAAACTCCGGCCCCGCGTGCAATGGTCTATCCCATGCGGCCGGCGAGGAGGCGAATGGCTTCGACAATGAGGCGGACGCCAAAGCCGGTGCCTCCGGTGCGGTAGTAGCGGCGGGGTTTCTGGAGCGATGCGGCCCCGGCGATGTCGAGGTGGGCCCAGCGCACGTCCGCGGGGACGAATTCCTTGAGGAAGTTCGCAGCGTGGATACCGGCGGCGGTTTTTTCGGAGGCGCGGTTTGAGAGATCAGCAAGGTGGTGGCGGAGGAGGGGTTGATATTCGGGGAAAAGGGGAAGGGGCCAAAGCCCGTCGCCGGTATTGCCGGCGGCTTCGAGAAGCACGGTGCGGAGTTCGTCGTCATCGGTGAAGACGCCCCCCATGGCGGGGCCGAGGGCCTGGGCGACGGCGCCGGTGAGGGTGGCGAAGTCCCAGAGCAGGTCCGTGCCTTCCTCGCCCGCGCGTGCGAAGCAGTCGGTGAGGATGAGCCGGCCTTCGGCGTCGGTGTTTTCGACGTAGATGGTCTTGCCGTTTTTCGCGCGGAGTATGGAGCCGGGGTGGTAGGCGGCTCCGTCCACAGCGTTGTGTGCGGCGGCGATGATGGCGGTGGTGCGGACCGGGAGTTCCAGACGGGCGATGGCTTCCATGGCGCCTAGGACAGCAGCGGCGCCGCCCATGTCGGCGTTCATGCGGTGCATGGTTTCGGCGGTTTTGATGGAGAGGCCGCCGGAGTCGTAGGTTATGCCCTTGCCGGCAAGGCCGAGGTGAAGGGGCACGGCAGGGTTGGCGGGCTTGTAGCGCATGACGAACAGGCGCGGCGGGTATTCGCTGCCGCGGCCGACGTTCCAGGTGGGCTCGTGGCCGGCGTCGCGGAGCGCCTGGCCTTCGAGCACGTCGAACTCCATGCCGTGGCGGGTGGCGAGCCGTTCGGCCTCGGTGGCCAGCACGGCCGGTGTGAGGACGTGGTGGGGTGCGTTGATCAGCTCGCGGGCGTAGTTCTGCGCTTCGGCGACGATTTCGCGCTGGCGGAGGTGCTGCTCCATGGGGCCGGCGTGCTCGCCGCCGGTGACGAAGATAAGCTCGAGGGGTTCCTCCTCCGGTTCGTCCGGGGAGGTGGCGCCCTTGAAGCGGCGGTCCTGAAAATCGCCGAGGAGGGCACCTTCGATGATGGCGCCGGCCTTTTCGGCGGCAAGGTGGTGGTGGACGAGGAAGGCGATGCGGGAGAGGGAGTACTGGCGGCAGGTGCTGACGCAGCGGGCGGCGGCGATCTTGAGCGGCTCGTCGTGGGGGGCGGGCCCGGAGAAGCGGACGGAGTCGAGAAGGAGATGGCGGGTGCGGCAGCCGCTGGAGGGGGGCAGGGTGCAGAACCACTCGCGGCGGGTGCGGCGTGCGTCCACGTCTCGGGCGTAGGCTTCGAGGTGTTTGCGCAGCTCTTCGTTGCCGGCTTCGGCGAGGAGGCCGCCTTCCTCGTGAAGGACGACGAGCGCGTCGGCTTCCACCTGTTCAGGTGGTATGGAGAGGACCTGGAAGCTCATGGGGCGCACACTCCGCGAAGGGGAATCGGGACGAGGTGTGGTGGGCGGAGGGCCTACGGGCAAGCGGGATTGGGGGAGCGGAGACGCAGGACGTTTCCGTTCTCGACTATCCCCATCCCCTGGCTCGATGGCCACAGACTTTGGGGTTATCCGCAGATTCCGCAGATTCTCGCAGGTTCAGCCTCCCTCGGCACACGGCACCAGGCATCAACCCCCATCGGCGTGAATCGGTGAAATCGGCGGATGATTCTCTAAGGCCGCAGCCCGCCACGTGGTCGAGCAGCAGAACAGAAAGCTCCTTCGGATGGCCCCAAGAGGCTTCCATTCTTATCTGGGTGATCTTTCAGAGGCAGCCAGGTGTCGCGCTCCGAGGACCCCGCCAAGGGGTCCAAGATGGTAGCCGGTGGTTGAGCGAAGCGACACCACCGGTAACCGGGACAAGTACCCACGACCCCGGCAGGCGGTCGCAGCCATTTGGACGACCGGAATGGGAGAACGGAAAGCTCCTGAGCGGAGGGGAGGCGGGGAGGAAGACGCGCTTGACGGCACGGAGCTTGATGGCAGGCTTCGGGGAGCCGGAAGGAGATCGCGATGAAGCAGACCGTGACAGCCAGCCAGTTCGAAAAGTCGATCGGTGAGATCATGAAGTCGGTTCGTGCCCGGGGCGAATGTTACGTGGTCTCCTCACGGGGCCGGGAGCCGGTGGCGGTGGTGCCGCTTCACGTTTTGGAGAGCTATGAGCGGAGCAGGCAGTGCGCGGCAGACATCATGGAGAAGGTGGCTGCGGGCAGCGGGCTGACCAGCGAGGAAGCAGAGCAGGTGGCCAAGGATGAAGTGGCCGCAGCCCGCAAGGAACGGAGAGCACAGCGCAAGCCCGGCAAGCAGCCGAAGACTTGATGCTGTAGTGACAGAAAATCAGGCACACCTTGAGTTTGCACCGTGCTGTATCTCGCATCGTTGGGGAGTCGGCGCGGGTTATTCTTGGAGTGCGTTCGGCTTGCCGCCGCCTTTGCGTAGCGGGCTTGCCCGCGCGCACCATGACTGACCCATCCGCATGGGGCGGCAGCAAGCTCCCGACCCAAAGGCGAAAGCGAGCCTTCGCATTCCATGATCAATGCTGTTCTGGCGACGGCAATGAGCGCGAGTGCCGGTATTCTGGACAACCGGAGACGGTGACCTCTGGCGGTTATGTTGGTGAAAACCGGCGCCGCCGCGTGCCGTTGGTGAGGTTGCCAATGATGCTTGGGGTTGCCCTCTGCGGGCCGGAAGCGGACAGGGGCGGACGATGACAACCCCGGCTGACAGCTCTCTGCGGTTGTGGCTCCGCTCGCCCGCCGCCGTCCTGACGGCGAAGGTGGGGCTGTGCGTTGTGGCGCTTGCGATGATTTTCTACCGGGCGCTGTATCTGCCGCTGCTGAGCCCGGCGGTGGATTACGGAAAGCACTGGAAGGCGGCGCGGGCGATGATGGCGGGGGAGAGCCCGTACCTCGGGGACCTTTTCCTGTCGTTCAATTATCCGCTGTTTGCGGGGGTGTTGTACCTGCCGCTGGGCTGGTTCGGGATCGAGGAGGCGTTTTGGCTGTGGACGGGAGCGAAGATGGTGCAGCTCCTGATCGGACTGGTGCTGATCGCCTGGCTGATGCGCCCAAAGGCGGAGGACGTTGCTCCGGGGCCGGAGGACGACCCGCAGCGGCGCTTCCGGGTGCGGCTGCAGGCCTGGTGGGTGCCGGTGGTGTTGCTGGTGTTTGCGAACTACCAACCGATGCACGTGGCCCGGGGGGCGGGAAACATCGAGCCGGTGATCTTTCTGTTCGTGTCATTGGCGCTGGTGCTGTTTGTAAAGGGGCGTGACGGATGGGGAGGCGTGGCGCTGGCCGGCGGCGTGCTGGTGAAGCTGGCGCCGGTGTTCATTCTGATTCCGCTGGTGGCGTTGCGGCGCTGGCGGGCCGTGGGAGGGTGCCTGGCGGTGCTTGCGGCCTACTGGCTGGTGCTGCTGGTGACAGGTGCCTGGCGGACGGAGATGGTGCTCTATCGTGAAGTCCTTCCCGCCATTCCGCACTACTGGCAGCATATCTCGATTTCGATCCATCGCGTGCTGGCGGAGCAGGCGTTTCCGGCGGTGCTGGAGTCGAAGGAAGCGTTCGAACGCTTTGTGTTCGTGCTGAACGCGGGGATGATGGCTGTCTATCTGGGGGTGGTGGGGGCGTGGTACTTCACGGGGCCGGAGCGGCGGGACGGGCTGAACCTGCTGGCGTTCGGGACCTTCATGGTGCTGCCGTTCACGCCGCTTCTGGAGATCAACCACTTCCTGTGGGTGTTCGGTGCGTATTTCCTGCACGTGGTGAGTTACGTGCGGGGGGGGCTCGGGGTGGCGCCGCTGGCGGCGGTGTCGGTGGCGTTCGCGGGGATCATGATGCTGCGGCAATTCGGGTTTGGCTGGTGGCTGCACCGCCTGATGCCGGCGGGCGGGCCGCCGGACCATTTCTACCACATGTTGGTGCTGGTGGGGCTGGTGGCTTGTTCGGGGTGGTGCGCGTTCTGGCGGCGGGCGGAGGAGCGTCCGGCCAATAGTTGATGCCCAAAAGGAACGGGAGGCCGCGAGGGGCCTCCCGCCACGAGCTGACACCCCTGTTGAGGGCCGCTCGAAAGTTACTGTGTGTCATGGCCTCCGGTAGGAGAGCCAAGGGGGCACTTGCCCGGCGGGGTTCAGCCGTGCCGGACGTTGGCGAGGTACCAGGCGCCAAAGTGGAGCCGGAACCATTCCTGAAGCGCCGTGCCTTCGGGGTCACGCGGGTTGCGGGAGACCCAGATGTCGTGGCCGGCCCGCTCGGCTTCGATCCATTTGTAGCGGCTGACCTCGTCCTTGAGGGCCTTGAGGGAGGCTGCATCGAGGGGGAGCTCGACGCCGAGTCGGGCTTCCAGCTCGCGGCGCAGCGCCTCGGTGCGCGGGTCCCTGCCGGTGAGGCGGAGGAAGAGGTTCCTGAACTTCCTGCGGTCGAGCATTGCGGAGAGTTCATGGAAGAAGTAATCGACCGCGACGGGGTTGGGCCCGCCACCGTAAGTGCCGAGGGCACTGAGGTTCATGGTCTGCAGGCGGGCGATCTGCGCTTGCTCGGGTTCATGGACGATGTGGTTCATCGTCGGGTCGTACATCATTCGAGGGTTGGTTCTCCTTCGATCATGATTTGGCCGGAGGGAGGGTTGTTCCGTCCGGCGCGGTTGTTTTGTGCAATGGTTATGCCACCGTTGGCAATTGGCAATGATGCTTTGACGCATAAGTCCAATAAAATGTTGATTGGACCGGTGCGCAATGGTTTGCTCGATTTCGCACAAACGGGCGAAGAAAACAGGCGTGAACGGTCCGCCAAATGCCTACGAAGAGGAGGGGGCGCCGAGCACGTCGAAGCCCACGCGGACGGGTTCGCTGTACGCCCGCCCGTCATGCACCTGCAGTTCCAGGAGGGCTTCCCCCGGGGTGAAGAACTGGATCGTGACGAGGGGAGAGCGGGTGGAGTAGCGTGTGCGGCGGAAGATGCGTGGGGAGCCTTCGTCCTGGAAGAGGACGTCGGCGTCTTCGGGGGCGATGACGTCCCAGTGGTAGGTGAGGGTGCGGCCGGGTGCGGCAACGGAGGGTGCCGCGTCGAGGAAAATGCGCTCGGCGAGTGCGGCTTCGGGAGGTGGGGGCTCGCCGATGCGGGCGAGGGGCTGGTGCCAGTCGCTCTCGGTGTTTTCAGGCCAGAGGGCCCAGGCGAGGAGGAGGCCTACGGCGAGGAGCAGGGCGACGGCGCCCGCGGCGATGAGGGCAAGGGCGGGGACGCCTCTGCCACCGGGCGGGCCGGGTGGCGGGGTTGCACCGGTGCCGTCCCCGCTGCCTGCCGGTGTGCGGGGTTTTGGTTTCGGGGGCGGTGCGTTGCCGTAAGGGTCAAGATTCTCGTCCGGGTCTGTTCCCGAACGGAGGACTGGGCGCCACTGGCCGGAATTGAGGAGGTTTTCCATGGGTGAGCGGGCACCGGAGGTGTGCATTCCATCCGGGAGTCTGCCCTGCCTGTGGTTGTCCCCGAGCACAAGGGAAAACGGTCAGGCTTTGGAACTTGCGGAGCGGCGGGCTGCGTGGTGGGAGTTTGCTGTTTCGGGCATGGCCCATAGGTCGCGGAGGTCGCGGAGCCGGTCGAGGACGGGTGTGTGGAGCCTGCTATTGGTGCCGAGCAGGCCGTTTCGGACGCGGCAATCGCGCTGGTTGTAGCGTATTTCGCGGCCGCTGAGGGTGGTGAATCGGCCGCCGGCTTCGCGGAGGATGATGTGGGGGGCGCAGGCGTCCCATTCCTTGCAGGGGCCGCGTTCGATGTTGAGGTAGATGTCGGCGGTGCCTGCGGCGATTTCGCCGAGTTTGACGCCGAGGGAGCCGCGCTGGCGGGGCTCGTGAATGCCGAGGTGGCGGAGGGCTCTTGAGAGGCGTTCGTTGATGCGGGAGCTGGTGACGAGGACGCGCTGGCCGTCCAGCGTGTCGTTTTCGGAGACGCGCAGGGGGGTGATTTCGCCGGTCTTGAGGTTTTCCTGCCATGCTCCCGCGCCGCGCGCGGCGGCGTAGAGAATTCCCGGTATGGGCTGGTACACGACGCCGGCGAGCGGTTCGTGGGGGAGGCCGGTAGTGATTTCCCCGGCCAGGCCGACGTGGACGGCGAAGTCGGCTCCTCCGGCGATGAAGTCGCGTGTCCCGTCGATGGGGTCGATGATCCAGCAGTAGGGCCGGTGCAGGCGCTCGGCGCTATCGGCGGACTCTTCGGTGAGGAAGCCGTATTCGCTGGCGGGGTAGCGCTCCTGGAGGTGGGCGAGGATGGCGCGGTCTGCGGCGATATCGGCTTCTGTGGCGGGGCCTTCCCCGTCCTTGTGGTAGATTTCGAAGTCCTGACGGTAGTAAGGCCTGATGGCCTCCCATGCTTGGAGCGCGGCGGTGCGCGCGTCGTTCAGGCAGGCCTCCAGGTGGCCGGAGTTCTTCATCTTGATGGGTGGGGCTCCGCTAATCGAGCTGTGGAAAAGGGGGGACGCGGCTTGACCCTTCGCGCCGCGCAGTCAAGCGTGCGGATACTCATGCCAATGGAGGCCCCCCGCCAAGTGAAAACAGCGTATCTTGCCGGTGCCATGGAGTTTGCCCGGGACGGTGGAGCGGGTTGGCGCCGGGAAATTACGGAGTGGCTGGCGCAGCATCTGGGGCACCGGGTGCTGGACCCGACGCATTTCGAGCACGACCAGCTTTCGGAGGAGGACAAGGGCCGGCTGCCGGGGCTGAAGAATGGCAACCTGCCGGAGCTGCGCCGGCTCGCGCGGCGGATCGTGCTCTACGATCTGGAAATGCTGCTCGAACGGGCCGACTACGTGGTGTGCTATTGGACGGAGGAGACGCAGCGGGGTTGCGGATCGGCGGGGGAAATCACCATGGCGGCCTGGGCGGGCAAGCCCGTCTATTTGCTGCTGGATTATCCGCGCGAGCGCATGAGCACCTGGATGGCCGGTTGCACGACGGCCATTTTCACCGACTGGAACGAACTGAAGGAGTCCCTGCGCCGGGACTTTATTGAAAGGAGCCGTACCGATGGGACTGCGTGCGCCAAACCTGCTTCGTGAAGGTGATCTTGTGGCTCTGCTGGGGCCGTCGAGTCCGCTGCCGAAGAGCGCGGATGCGGACCGCTGCGCCACGGTGGTGGAATCGCTCGGTCTGCGCGTGAAGCGTTACCCCTCCTCGCGGCAGACTTACGATTATCTGGCGGGGACGGACCGGCAGCGGGCGAGCGACATAAACCGCGCCTTCGCGGACAAGCGCATCAAAGGGATTTTCTGCATCCGTGGGGGGTACGGCAGTTCGCGGCTGCTGCCGGCGGTGGACTGGAAGGCGGCGGGCCGGTCCGGCAAGCCGTTCGTGGGTTTCAGCGATATTACCTCGCTGATCGGCGGGCTGAACACGGCAGGAGGCGCGGTGGCGGTGCACGCACCCACACCGAGCTATTTCCTGAAGCAGGACGCGCCGGGAAAGCGGTCGCTGAAGGCGCTGCGCAAGTTCCTCTTTGAGGGATACGAGGGCCTGTCCTACCGTGAGCGTTGCGGGCGCGACTTCAAGCCGCAGATAGCGCGCAGGGGAAAGGCGAAGGGCCGGCTTGTTGGCGGCAACCTGAGCCTCTTTGCAGGGCTTTGCGGAACTCAGTGGATGCCAAAGCCCAAGCGCGGAGAGAAGTTTATACTATTCATCGAGGAAATTCACGAACAGCCCTACAAAATAGACCGGTTCCTGACGCAGATAATCCTGAGCGGATGGATGGACCACGTTGCGGGTGTGGCGGTTGGCGGTATAGACGACTGCAAACCGAAACGGCCGGACCGGTGGAAGGGGCCGGACGTGGTGAAGTTCTGCCTGAAGGACTATAAGTTTCCGCTGCTTCTCGGCTTGCCCATTGGGCACTGCCGGCCGTCGTACCCGCTGCCGATCGGAGCGCATGTGGAGCTGGACGCGGTGAAGGGCGACCTGCGGGTGGTCGGGAGCGGCTAGCGGCTGGCGCAACGGCTTGACGCCGCGGAGCGGCGTGTGCCCTCGTTTCTTCGTTCCTCCCTGCGCGGGTCCGGCGGGGAGTCCCCCACCGATCAAACGAGCGGCAGGAGGCGGTGAGCGCCATGAGAGCAATACGCGCGATTTTACTCTACATTCTGGTTTTTCTGGTTGGACTGCCGGCTTCAGGCGGCGTGTGGCTGGTCCACGGGGAGCCCGCTGAACCGGAGAAGCCGGAGGTGGAGTTTATCCTGTTCCTGACGGCGGACGGGTTCCGCACGGACTACGTGGAGATGTACAATCCTTCGTATATACGAGAATTGATTGATGGTGGCGTGCGCGTGGAGCAGGCATGGCCGGTGTTCCCGACGAACACGACCCCGAACATGACGTCGCTGGTGACGGGCGCCTACCCGAAGACGACAGGCGTGGCGAACAATTCGCAGTACGTACCGGAGCTTGACCAGATCGTTTCGGGGCCGCGGGACAACGAGTCGAAGACGATTGCGGACATGCTGGGCGAGGCGGGCTGGCGGCCGGCGGCAGTTTCGCACTTCGCCCTGGATACGCGGGGCGTGCACGGGGACATGTACCACCATATCGAAACGTACTCGACGGACCTGGAAACGCCGGACCGGGTCGCGGACAGAGCGGTGGATATTATTCTGAACGACGAGGCGGACTTCCTTGCGGTGAACTTTGGTTCGACGGATACGGTCGGCCATCATCACGGGCCGTACAGCCCGGAAATCGAGGCGATGGTGTTGGCTGTTGACGCGGCGATCGGGCGGATACTCGGGGCGCTGCAGGATGCGGGTCTATATGAGAAGACTTTGATCACATTCAATTCGGACCATGGCATGTCGGAATTCGAGGACAAAAACGCCTCGATGGAGCCGGCCCAGGCGCTCCGGCAGGCGGGTTTCGAGGTGGCGACGAGTCAGGCTGAACTGGATGAGGACACAGAGATTGTTGTCCTGGCGGGCGGCGTGCGGTTGATTTATTTCCGCAAATCGCTAAGCGAGGCGGAGCAGCAGCAGGTGATGGATGCACTCGAAGCGATCGAGGGTATCAAGGTAATGGACAGGGAGCGGCTGGACGAGTTGCACTGCCACCCGGAGCGCTCGGGCGATCTGATCGTGCATCCTCTGCCGGGCTATACGATAAGCGGAGCGGGAAATCCGGGGGGACTGCACGGGCGGCTCACGGAGGCGAACCCGGTGCTGGTGTTCCATGGACCCGGCTTCCGGCAAGGCGTGACGGTGGAGGAGGCGCACAACGTGGATATCGTGCCGACGCTGTTGCATCTTGTGGGAGTACCGCCGGCGGAGACGGTGGACGGCAAGGTGATTGAAGAAGCGTTGGGGAATTAAGAATTAGGAATTGGGAGTTAAGAATTGGGAATTAAGAGTCGGGTGCTGGGCGGAGCTGGGTACAGGCCGGGTGAGTGTGCCGCGGAAAAGCGCCGATCGGGAGATCGGCGGTCCCAGGGGGCCGGCCGGTCCGGAGGGGTTATTGCTCGTTGTTTTGAAAACGGAGGGCGCCGGTTTCGGGGTCTATCAGGACGGCGAGGCGGCCCTGCAGGAGGCGCAGGAGTTCCTCCCCGGCGACTTCGCGGCGCCAGCCGCGGAGGACGGGGTGGCGTTGTTCGTCGAGGCCGCGGCGGTTGGCGAGAAGCTGTTGTATATCGGCGCTTGTGGCGATGATGGTGGGAGCGACCTGTTCCTGTTCGGCGCGGGTCCGGACGAGGGCCTGGCACAGCTCCATGAGGCCGGGCGGCACTTCGGGTTTTTCCTGGACGGGTTTTTTCGGCCATGTTTCGCGGGGCGCCGCGAGGCCGCGTTCCATGGCGGGCTGGATGGCATCGAACCATCGGTTTATCTGCCCGGGGTGCACGCGGCGGAGCTTGCGGGCTTTTTCCCTCGTTTGCGGGTGAAAGCGTGAGAGCTCGACGAGCGTTTCGTCCGTCATGACGCTGCGGCGGGGGAGGTCTTCGTTGCGGGCGGTTTCCTCGCGCCATTTGGCGAGTTCGCGCAGGACGGCCATCTCGCGCGGGCGGAGCGATGCCCAGTCGCGGATGCGGCGGAAGAGCAGTTCGGGCTGTTCTTCCTCCTGGGCGAGTATGGAGGCGATGCGTTGTTCCTGCTCGTCGCGGTACCAGTATAGACGCTGGCGTTCTTCGAGGCGTGCGATGAGGGCTTCGTGGAGGTCGTGGAGATGGAGCACGTCCAGCGCGGCGTAGCGTAGTTGGCCTTCACTGAGGGGCCGGCGCCCCCAGTCGCTCGTGGTGTGGTGGCCGGAGACTTCGATGCCGAGGACCGAGCGGATGAGGTTTACGAGAGAGACCTGCGCCCCGTAGCCGAGGAGCGCGGCGGCGACTTGTGTATCGAAAAGGGGGAGGGGGAGGACGCCGAGGGCGCGGCGGAGTATTTCAATGTCCTGGCCGGCGGCGTGGAAAATCTTGAGGCAGCCGGGGGAGGAGAGCAGCTCTGCGAGGGGCTGGAGGTCTCCGGCGGCGCGGACGTCGATGACGGCCGGAGGGCCGCTTTCGGCGCAGAGCTGGATAACTTCGAGGCGC
>SLMS01000261.1 GCA_007133495.1 Candidatus Sumerlaeota bacterium
GAAGGCCTGGCCCTCGACGCTCAGAACAACGTGTATATCATCGGCAGAACGTATTCAACGGGCTGGATCAGCGGGGGATGGATAGACACTCCCGGTGGCTGGCTTGAGGAGCCCTACCTCGCCAAGTTCGGCACCGATGGCCAGCAGCTCTGGTCCACCTATCTGGGTGGCTCCTTCCAGGACCATGTCAGCGCCGTCGTGGTGGACGGCGCGGGTGACGTTATCGCCGCGGGAGGGACGCAGTCGGCCGGGTGGGTCTCCGGCGGCTGGCAGCCCGATCACGGCGAGCGCCGTTGGGCCGGGTACGTGGTCAAGCTCGACTCCGAGGGTGAGCACCTCTGGTCCACCTACTTCAGCGCCGGCAACTTCGGCTCCTCCCGGTCGAGGATTCACGACGTGGCCGTGGACCAGGAAGGGAACATCTTCGTGGCGGGCGAGACCGATCACGAGGAGGCCGTCGCCCCGCCCACCGCTCCAAGGAGTCCGGTCAGCGGCCCCTCCGCGGGTTTCGTGGCCAAGCTCGGCCCGGACGGGGAGTACAAATGGTTCACCATGCTGGACGGGCCATGGTCGGACAGGGCGAAGGCCGTAGCGGCTGCTCCCGACGGGAGCGTGTACGTCGCCGGCAACACCCACTCCACCAACCCGGACCCGCCCGGCGACTGGATCTCCGGCGGCTGGGATACCAGCTTCAACGGCGGCCAGGACGGTTTCGTGGCCAAGCTCGGTCCCGGCGGCGAACACCTCTGGTCCTCCTACCTGGGAGGCCCGGAGTGGGACCGCGTCAGGGACCTGGCCGTCGATTCGCAAGGCAATGTCCTCATCGTGGGAACGACCGAGCACGGCAATTGGCTCTCCGGCGGGTGGCTGACCAGCGAAGAGCCCAATTTCGGCGGCTTCCTCGTCAAGCTCGCCCCCGATGGCCAGCACCTCTGGTCCACTTACCTTGGCGGTGAAAACGGCGATACTGCGCGCTCCATCGCCCTCGACGCTGAGGACAGCATCCACGTCGCAGGCATTACGCAGTCGCCCGGCTGGATTTCCCACGCCCTCGGCGACCCCGGCTTGGAGAACGAATCGAAGGGCAACGGAGCTGTGGAGGAGGGCGAAATACCCCCGGCCCCTTCGTACATCGCAAAGCTCGCCCCCGATGGCGAGCACCTCTGGTCCACCTATCTTGCCTGGCCCGGCTCCATGCGTCTTGGGGCGCTCGCCATCGACGCCGAGGGGGGCTTTCACGTGGTTGGCATGGCATGGCCGGAGGAATGGCTCGAAGCGGGCGAACCCGGCCCGCACTACGGCGAGGGCGACGGCGTCCTCGTCCGGTTCGTCGATCCTGAGGAATCCTTCTGGGCGATCTACTGAAGCGGTACGCGGCGCGGTCCGGCCGTCACTGCGGCTTGGGCCGCCCGCTCGCCCGGGGCGGAGAAGGCTTGACCCGCGACCCTGCCAAAACAACCCTTATGTCAACTTTCAAGGAGGTCACCGGCTCCTGAAAGGACTCCTCCCCCCACTCCCGCACCCATGAAGGAGACTCCACATGTCCGCCCGTCTCACCCTCGACGGCAACGAAGCCGCCGCGCGCATGGCCTACGCCACGAACGAAGTCGTGGCCATCTACCCCATTACCCCCTCGTCCACCATGGGCGAACTGGCGGACCAATGGGCCTCGCACCATAAGCCAAATCTGTGGGGCGACATCCCCCAGGTTGTCCAGATGCAGAGCGAGGGCGGCGTGGCCGGTGCCATGCACGGTGCCCTGCAGGCAGGCTCCCTGGCGACGACGTTCACCGCTTCCCAGGGCCTGCTCCTCATGATCCCCAACCTCTACAAGTGGGCGGGGGAGCTGACCCCGACCGTGGTCCATGTCGCCGCCCGTGCCGTGGCCACCCACGCACTTTCCATCTTCGGCGACCACAGCGACGTCATGGGCATCCGCCAGTGCGGCTGCGCGCTGCTCTCCTCCAACTCGGTGCAGGAGGCCATGGACTTTGCGCTCATCTCCCAGGCCGCCACGCTCGACAGCCGCATCCCCTTCATCCACTTCTTCGACGGGTTCCGCACTTCCCACGAAATCGCCAAGGCCGAGGAAATACCCAACGAAACCATCCGCGCCATGACCCCGGAGGACCGCATCCGCGAACACCGCGAACGCGCCCTCACCCCGGACCGCCCGGTCATCCGCGGCACGGCGCAGAACCCGGATGTCTTCTTTCAGGCCCGCGAAGCCTGCAACCCCTTCTACAAGGCCTGCCCCGAGATCGTCCAGGCATGGATGGACCGGTTTGCCGGGCTGACCGGCCGCGCCTACAAGCTGTTCGACTACGTGGGCGACCCAGACGCCGAACACGTCGTCGTCGTCATGGGCTCCGGCGCCGAGGTTGTGGAGGAGACCCTCGGTGCCCTGCGCGCCGAAGGCCGGCGCGCCGGCGTCCTCAAAGTCCGTCTCTACCGCCCCTTCTCCGTGCCGCACTTCCTTGCCGCGCTTCCCGAAACCGTCCGCTCCATCGCCGTGCTCGACCGCACGAAGGAGCCCGGTGCCATCGGCGAGCCGCTCTATCAGGACGTCGTCACCGCCATCCACCAGGGCATGGCCAGCGGCGAGGCGCCCTTCCGCGTCACGCCCCGCATCGTCGGCGGCCGCTACGGCCTCTCCTCGAAGGACTTCACTCCCGCCATGGCCAAGGCCGTTTACGACACCCTTGCCACGCCCGCGCCGCGAAACGGCTTCACCGTCGGCATCAACGACGACGTCACCCAGACCAGCCTCCCCTTCGATGCGGAGTTCTCCGCCGAAGACCCCGAAACCGTCCGCGCCGTCTTCTACGGCCTCGGGTCGGACGGCACGGTCGGCGCCAACAAAAACACCATCAAGATCATCGGCGAAGAGACCGATCTATACGCCCAGGGGTATTTCGTTTTCGACTCCAAGAAGTCCGGCTCCACCACCGTCTCGCACCTGCGTTTCGGCCCGAACCCCATCCGCGCGCCCTACCTGATCAGCCAGGCGAGCTTCGTGGCCTGCCACCAGTTCAATTTCCTCGAAAGGCTGGACGTGCTCGGAGAGGCCGCCCGCGGAGCCACCTTCCTTCTCAACGCGCCCTATCCCGCCGAGGAGGTCTGGGACCGGCTCCCCGCCGAGGTGCAGCAGACCATCCTCGACAAGGAACTCCGTCTATACGCCATCGACGCGCAGGGCGTCGCCTCCGAAGCGGGCATGGGCCGGCGCATCAATACGGTGATGCAGGCCTGCTTCTTTGCCCTCAGCGGTGTCCTCCCGCGCGAGGAGGCCATCGAGTCCATCAAGGCCGCCATCCGCAAGACCTACGGCAAGCGCGGTGAAGGCGTCGTAAAGCGCAACTTCGCCGCTGTCGATATGGCGCTGGACAACCTGCACGAAATCCCCGTGGGAACGGAGGCCGGCGGTGCCACCCACCGCGTGCTCGGCATCCGGGGCGAGGCGCCATCGTTCGTGCGTGAAGTGATCTCCCCCATCGTGGCCGGCAAGGGCGACCTCCTTCCCGTCAGCGCCTTCTCCCCGGACGGCACCTTCCCCACCGGCACCAGCCAGTACGAAAAGCGCAACATCGCCAACGAACTCCCCGTCTGGGACGCCGACCTCTGCATCCAGTGCGGCAAATGCGTCATGGCCTGCCCCCACTCGGTCATCCGCACCCGTCTATACGACCCTGAAGGGCTCGAAGGTGCCCCGGAGGGCTTTCTCCATGCCGCCTCCCGCTTCCCAGACAGGAAGTCGGACATTTTCACCCTGCAAATCTCGCCGGAGGACTGCACCGGCTGCCGCCTCTGCGTGGAGGTCTGCCCCGTCAAGGACAAGAAGGTGGAGGGCCGCCGCGCCATCAACATGGCCCCGCTCGAAGATCGTATAGATACCGAAAAGAGCAACTGGGACTTCTTCACCAGCCTGCCCGGCAACGACCGCCATCAGCTTAACCTCTCCCGCGCGAAGGATATACAGCTCGCCGATCCGCTCTTCGAATTCTCCGGCGCCTGCGCCGGTTGCGGCGAAACGCCTTACCTCAAACTCCTCACCCAGCTCTTCGGCGACCGGTCCCTCGTCGCCAATGCCACCGGCTGCTCCTCCATCTTCGGCGGCAACCTCCCCACCACTCCCTGGACGGTGAATGCCGAGGGCCGCGGCCCCGCATGGGCCAACTCCCTCTTCGAGGACAACGCCGAATTCGGCCTCGGCATGCGCCTTGGCCTCGACCAGCACCGGGTCACCGCCCGGCACCTCCTCGAAACCCTCGCGCCGAAACTCCCCGCCAACCTCGTGCAGGCGATCCTCGCTGCCGATCAGTCCGAAGAGACCGGCATCGAGGAGCAACGCGGGCGCGTGGCAGAACTGCGCAAGGAACTCACCCGCCTGCAGGACCTCGAAGCCCGCGCGCTCGAAACCCTCGCCGACTACCTCGTCCGCAAGAACGTCTGGATCGTCGGTGGCGACGGGTGGGCCTACGACATCGGCTACGGCGGGCTCGATCACGTCCTGGCCCTTGGCCGCGACGTCAACGTCCTCGTCCTCGACACTGAGGTCTATTCCAACACCGGCGGGCAGGCCTCCAAGGCCACCCCGCGCGGCGCCGTGGCCCGCTTCGCCAGCGGCGGCAAGCGTTCCGGCAAGAAGGACCCCATCCTCCTCGCCATGACCTACGGCAACATCTACGTGGCCCGCATCGCCATGGGTGCCAACGACCAGCAGGCCATCCGCGCCTTCCGCGAGGCGGAATCCTACCCCGGCGCCTCGATGATCGTCGCCTACGGGCACTGCATCGCCCACGGCCTGGAAATGTTCCTGGGCTTCAGCCAGCAGAAGGCCGCGGTGGATTCCGGCGCCTGGCCGCTCATGCGGTTCGACCCGCGCCGGCGCGAACAGGGTCTCAACCCCCTGCAGCTCGACAGCAAACCGCCCCGCATTCCGCTCGAGGACTACCTCTACAGCGAGGGCCGGTACCGTCAGCTCCAGCAGAGCGACCCGGAGACCGCCGCCCGGCTGCTCGAAGAGGCTCGCGTGGAAGTCAAGGAGCGCTACCAGCTCTACCAGTCCCTCGCCGCAATGGACGTCAGCGCCGACGGCCAGGAGAAGGTCCCCTCCGCCGGCACAAACGGATCAGCAGCCGGCCACGCGGAGAAAAAAGCAGGCAAGACACCGTAAGCACTGCGCGGCAGTTCCGGAATCACGGCATAGGTTCCTGTTGCCCGGAACTGCCGCACCCGCCGATTCGTGGCCGGCAGCACGATACCGGCCTTGGCCGTCCCGACTATGAGTGGTCACAAAAACGGCGGGTTCGAAGACGTCCTGCTTTTTGCGCGCCAGACCCCACAGGGGCCGCTCCTCCACACCGTTGTCACCGCTCAGTGCGAGAAGGTCCTGGCGGGCGGATACCCTTGGCGGCTGTGGGCCGTCACGCAGATTGCCGAACCCGGCCCCGACGGGCTCCCCTCCAGCGAGGAGAGCGCCAACCTCGCCCAGGACGAGGAGGAACTCGTCGGCCGCCTCCCCGGCCCCGAGCAGGCCCTTCACTGCGGCAGCCTTCAGCACCGCGGCCACTACGTTTCCCTCATCTACAGCGTCACCCCCGACCCCTTCGAGACCGGCAGCCCCGACGACCACCGGGTCTTCACCTCCGCCCACGTCTGGGACGTCTACTGCCGCGAGGACCGCAAGGCCGAGTTCCTCCACCGCAAATTCATCCCCACCCCCAAGGAACGCCGCCGCATCGGCGACCGGCAGGTCCTCGAAGCCCTCGAAGAAGCTGGCGACCGGCCGGAAATCCCCCGTCCCATCCGCTTCTTTGCCCTCTTCCCCACCCAGGCGCAGGCCACCGCCGCCGGGCCGGCCATCTCCGAAGCGGGATTCGCTGTCACCGACACCACCGAAGTCCCCTCACAGGACGGGCCCCGCTGGTCCGTCATGTTCGAGAAAGAATCTCCCGCCGGTCCCGGCTCCATCGAGCAACTCTCCTCCCAGGCCCAGAGCCTCTGCGAATCCACAGGAGGCGAGTACGACGGCTGGGAATGCGCCCCGGTCAGTGCCGGGCAGTCCGGGCAGTAATCCTGCCGCGCCTTCCCTGTTGCCCACGCCACGTTCGCCCCGTCCAAGTGGCA
>SLMS01000033.1 GCA_007133495.1 Candidatus Sumerlaeota bacterium
GGTATAACACGCCAGACAGCAGTGCTGGCATTTCAGTTCGGCGATGGTTTCGGAAACATGATCATTCCCACATCAGCCGTCACGATGAGTGTGCTGGGGATCGCACGAATTCCCTGGACGAAGTGGGTGCGCTGGTCCTGGCTGATGATCCTGGTCCTGCACCTGTACGCCATGTTGGTGCTGGCGGTGGCGGTGCTGACAGGCTTCTCCTGATTGCCGCTGCCGCGGCATGCAGGCCCTACACGCCGGGCTCGCGGTGAGGCTCCATCTGAAGGTCCCGGATTTTCCGGGCCAACAGGCTCAAGAACAACCCAACGTCCGTCACCACCGGTATGGATTCGAGTGACCCCCGGTCAGCCAGTTTCGTCGCCACGGACGTGTTGATATCCACGCAGACGAGCTTCACCCCGGCCGGTGTCATGTTTCCAACACCGATGGCGTGCAGCATAGAGGAGAGCATCAGCACCAGGTCCGCCCCCCGCAGCAGGTCCCTGTATTTTTCCTGTGCGCGGATGAGGTCCATTTCCGTCTCGGGAAGCGGACCGTCGTCGCGGATGGATCCGGCCAGGCAGTAGGGAACGCCCATGCGTGAGAGTTCATACATAAGGCCCCGTTTCAGGACACCCTGCCGGACAGCCTCGTCGATGGACCCGTATTGCCTGATCATATTGATCGTGCGCAGGTGATGATGGTGCCCGCCGCGCACGGTGGCCCCGCGGTCCAGGTCCACACCGAGGCTGGTGCCGAAAAGCGCGTACTCCATGTCGTGCACCGCAATCGCATTGCCGCCAAGCAGTGCGGAGCAAAACCGCTCCCGCACGAGTTCGCAAAGATATTCGACGCCCCCAGTGTGGACAACCACAGGGCCCGCGACGATAACAATCCGGCCTCCGCGTTTGCGTACCTGCAGCATTTCCCAGGCAACGGCATCCACCGCCAGCTCCACGCGCCGCTCCGTCGAAACCTGCGAGGACATGAAGCCGAACTCCCCCTTCTCCTCGCGCTGCTCCTTTCTGGTGTGGGTACGGATGCCCTCAGCGCCGGTGACGACGAGTTCACCCTCCCGAAGGTCCCGCATGAGCACGACTTCCGCGCGGGGAGACTGCCCGCCCTTGCTGACACGGATGGTCCCGTCCATACGCTGGTTTTCCACCCGTATCCAACTCCCATCTATACAGACGTCCGTGGGAAAAATGGTCGTGCAGTAGAACCCTTCCGGAGCGCAGCCGTCCCGCTCACAGGCCTTCAGTACAGCGTTGGCCGTCTCGGGCCGCTCAAGCTCCGCCCCCAAGTCCACCAGCCGCGCCAGAATGTGCTGCAGTTGATGTGCAGTGAGGGCACTGACTTCGAGGCGGATTTCGGACAAGTCATCCCGCCTCAGCCCGGCGCGCAGATCCGCGATTTCAAAACTTCCGCCCGGCTCGGTAATGGCATCCATGGCCTGGGTGAGCAGACCGGTGTCCAGCAGGTGCCCTTTTATGAACACGCGCCGGCGCACGCCTTCCGGCTGGGCCTTGCGGGCCGGCTGGGCGCCCGTTTCGTCCAAGCGCAGGCTGAGGCATTTCGCCGATCCACCGGAGAGAATGAATTCCGTGAGCGGTGTGCGAATCACCTCGAACCCCCAGCCTCGGAGGACCGTCTCGAGTTCCTCCGTGCAGGTATTCAACACGACCGCATCACCTGTATCGACCGCGTTACAGGCAAAGTGCATGGCGTCCCGCTCGCTCACGGCGTGCCGTTTATCCGCGGGTATCAGCTCCTCCACCAGCCGGCGTGACCGTTCGTCAAACGCCGGCGGATAGTAGATTGTATAGCCGCCGGCGAGTGGACAGAAACAGGTGTCCAGGTGATAGAATCTCTCGTCCACAAGTCGCAGGGGGATCGCTTCAACGCCAAGCCTTGCCGCGACGAACTCCGATGCCTCCAGAACCGAGCGCCACCCATAGGCCATCCACAGCCGGTCCGCCCCCCTGTCGAACAACGCGTCTCCGGCCCCCTCGAAATACGTCGTGGCGGGAGGCTTGATTATCTCGAACTCATTCCGGCGGAACGATTCCTCGTAATGCGGTTCCTCCTTCTGCCGCTCGGGGTAACGGAAACGCGAAAGGACGACGCGCTTTCCCATGACGAGCCCCGCGTTGGCAGTGAATGGAAGATCCGGCACCCCCGGCCGCGGGTCCAGCAGGTCCACATCGGCACGGGACGCGAGCACCTTGTGGAAAGCCTGCCACTGCTCGCGGGCTACATCCGCCCGTGCCCGGCTCTTGTTTCCCTCCATCCAGGGATTGATCACGTATTTGACCCCGTAATGATCGGGGGGACACATCAGGAAACGGCGCTTGCTCATCGTATGTCGTCCGGCCTGCAGGGTTTGTGGCTCCGCCCGTTCAAACGGGGGGGAGAGCCTCGATCCTACGGCCCCACCGTGCGGAGCCCAAGCGGGAAAAATTCGGGAGAACAAAAAAACGCTTGGTTCAAGCCGCCCCACAACCTCGATCATGCAAAAACTTCTTTTTTTCTCTTGCCCCGATTGAACTTCCCGCCATCCTTTATCTTGGTTGAAAGCCTGCATCATTCCCCCACAAGGAGCAACCCATGAGCTGGACACCCACACTGCAGAGCATATTCCTGACAGCCGGGGCGCTGGTTGCCACCGCCGGCGTCACCACCCACGCGGGCAGCCACGAAACGGAAGGAGCAAAGGGGCACCTCATCATCAGCGGCGGCGGCCTTCGCGGCGACAATGCGGAGGTCTTCGAGCGCATGATGGAGCTGGTGGCCGGCGGGAAGCTCGGCGTCGTGCCCACAGCCAGCGCCAACCCGGAAAGCTCCGGCTCCTCCGCCGTGGACCGCATCAACCAGTACTCCGAAACGGATCAGGCATTCTACATAGACATCCCCCGGGACGACCCCGAGGCAGCACACAACTCCGAACGTATCGCGGAGTTAGACAGCGCCCAGGGGCTGTTCTTCACCGGAGGGGTCCAGACCCGGATTGTTGACATCTTCCGCCCTGAGGAGGGCGACACCCCCGCCTATGAAGCAGTCCACCGGGTCCTCCAACGCAACGGCATGATCGCGGGCACTTCCGCCGGAGCCGCCATGATGAGCGACCCCATGATCCAGCGCGGGACAAGCCGTGCGGCACTGGCCCGCGGCGCCACCCACGACGAGCCCGCCGATCAGGGCGTCAGCGTAGGCAAGGGGATGGGATTCTATCCCTACGGCATCACGGGTCAGCACTTCATGACCCGCGGGCGCATGGGCCGTCTTATCGTGGCCCTGGAGAATGCCGGGCTGGAACGGGGGATCGGCGTCGAAGACAACCGCGCCATGCACGTGAACCTCAATACGGACATGATCGAGGGACTCGGAGGCCACCGCGCATTGCTGGCGATTGACATTTCCAGCCTCGAACGCGGCGAGGGAGAATGGCGGAACATCCGGCTCTCCCTTCTCCACAGCGGCGACCGCATTAACGGCCTCACGCATGACCTGGTCCCCTATCAGTCCCGTCACCCCCGGCCGATTACCACAAACGAAGAGGCCACCACCCCCGAAGAGGAAGACGCCTGGGGCCGCCATGCCATTCCCAACGTCATGGTGGAAACGATCATCGATGGCGCGGCATATGGCCTGGCATGGGACCCGAACTACCGTCTCACGTTCACCCCGGACAGCGAAACGAAGGCATGGATCGGACCGGATAACGATCCGCGGACGCTGACCATCCACCGCATGAGACTCGACATCGAACCGCGGGAAGAAGGCGCCGGACCCGAGGTGGCATCGGAATGACTCAAAAGAAAAGTCGCCACATGGCATGGAATGCCACGGTAGCCATGGCAATCAGTGCGCTCGGAGTCGCAAGCCTGACCGGCGAACCGCCCGGGGCCTCCCATCCGGAAGCAGGTGAAACGCGGGTCTTCCAGCTTGGCGAAGGCGTCGAGCTCCCCACCGTCTATATCCCGCCGGGGACGTTCACGATGGGCTCGCCCGAAACCGAGCCAAACCGCAAAGCCGATGAAGGCCCCCAGACAGAGGTAACCCTCACGCGCGGCTTCTGGATGGGGCAAACTCCCGTCACCGTGGAACAGTTCTCCCGTTTTGCGGAAATGACCGGCTACGCGACTGTCGCGGAGCGCGAAGGCTGGGCCCACCACTACACCCCCGATGGTATCGTGGAACAGGAGGGAAAGAGTTGGCGCGACCCGCTCTTTCCGCAGGATGCCGATCATCCGGTGGTCGTGATGCACTGGGAAGACATCATGGCGTTCTGTGACTGGGCAAGAGAGGTGACCGGCTTGGAGGTGCGCCTGCCCACCGAGGCGGAATGGGAATACGCCTGCCGGGCCGGAACGACAACAGCCTACTTCTGGGGCGCTCAGCCCGAGGGCGGCGAGGAATACGCCAACCTGGCGGACCAAGCCGCCGCACGCGCCATCCCGGAGTGGGACCCCCCGGACTATCCCTTCGATGATGGATACGTCTATACGTCTCCCGTGTATGCGTTCCGCGCGAACCCGTGGGGGCTCCACGATATGCATGGAAACGTGTGGGAGTGGACGTCGGACTGGTATGGCGGTCCCCACCCGGGCGGCTCGGTGACCAATCCCACCGGCGCGGAGACGGGCGAATACCGAGTCCGGCGAGGTGGATCATGGTAC
The DNA here is from genome assembly GCA_007133495.1 of Candidatus Sumerlaeota bacterium. GTDB lineage: Bacteria > Sumerlaeota > Sumerlaeia > SLMS01 > SLMS01 > SLMS01. The sequence continues at coordinate 4,668 of SLMS01000033.1, forward strand.
AGGGGACTCGGGACCGCGCGTAGCGCAAACCGCGGACGCAGCCGGGCGGACTTCCGCGTCAACAACCGCGGGTTTCGTATAGTGGTTACAGCTCCCGCGGAGGCTGATGCCTATCCCCCTGGTGATTGAGGTTGTCAGGACTGACTCTCAGTACACAATGAACCAGGAAGACGGCACGGGCGGGTCGGGAAAGGTCTCTCCCCGGGGAAAAATGCCCATCTCAATATCCACCACCGTGTAGGCCCGACGGGTGTTCCGGTACGTGTGCCGCGGACCGCGCCAGGCCTGCGTTTCCGGAATGATGCGGAACAGGACATCGTAGTTGGGGTCCCTGCCGGACCCGATGTCCGTTTCACGCCTGTCGGCAACCTCCGTCACGACGCGCCATGCCTCGTAGTCGTCCCAAATGTCGTTGCTGTGAACATTGGAGGGAGGGCGGTTCCCCGTTTCGATGAAATCCTTGTTCTCGCTGGGAATCACCTCGCCGGTGACCATGTGTATTCTGTCATCGAAATCCAGATAATGCAGGCGGATGCCCCAGCGCGAATTCCCCGGGCCGGTTTCCATGCCGGAAACATCGACGACGAAAATGCCCATCTCACCGATAACAGTCCCCCACCCCGTGTCGTTGTCTATCACGAGCGCCGTGTTCTCGTCCACGCCATAACCCCGCTCAAAGCCCGGCCCCAGCGTGGCGAACACAAGCCGGCCAAGCCGGCCACGTGCCAGGTGGTGCTGGTCGAACTGAACTCCCGGGAAAAAGCCAAGTCCCGCACCCAGAGACACCCCGCCACCCCCCGTGAACGTATAGCCATTCGCCAAAGCGGAGGCGCTGCTGCCGCCGGTGATCATCGGGTCGGACATTATCGCGGCCCCGGCGCTCGATCCCGAAACACCGCCCCCGGAAAGATAGACATCCCAGATCGCGTCCAGGACGAGAGTATTGCTCCCGTCCGCCCGGTAAAGCGCATTGGAGACGCGCGACTGGTTCCCTCCCGTAAAGAAGAAACCCCCGCACGTCTGCCCTACCTGGTTGGCCAGCGCTGGATTGCTGGCCTGGTTATTGTCCTGTGTCACGTCTATATAGATCGCCGATCCCGAACCGAACCGGGAGTTGAACGAGTTTCGGAAGGAGGTTCCGCTGCTCTCGGGGTTTATACTCGCAGTTCCGAAAACACAGAGGGGTTTGTCTTCGAGGAGGGAACCGTGAATGGCATTAAAGATGGCGGTGTTGTCGCTCCGGAAACTGCCTCCGATAATAACCAGGTCACCGGCCCCTTCAACCGGCTGGGCATCAAGCACCTCCGGCAGGCGAAGGAGAAGAAGGACCATCACTGCACAGAAAAATACACGAAAAGACCCCCTGCGATGCGGCATCCGAACCATGCTCCTTTGGGAAAGAAAAAAGGACTGCGCTACTTCTTCCTGA
>SLMS01000166.1 GCA_007133495.1 Candidatus Sumerlaeota bacterium
ATCATGTCGAAGGCGATGGCGTCACCGAAGCCAAGGAGCGACTGAGTCCTTGTAATGGCGGCCGTGAGGGTGGTTTTCCCGTGGTCGATGTGACCGATGGTGCCGATGTTGACGTGCGTTTTGTCCCGCTTGAATGCTTCCTTGGCCATTTCTTGCCCCCAAGAACTTTGGTTTTGGACTTACTTCGCCCCGCCTCGGGCGGGAGTACTCCGTTTTTTGGATGCCGGTGGCACGTTGGCCGGCCGGGACCCGGCGCCGCCGGTGATGCCCTGCCGTCTGTGCTGCCGGCGGGGTCCGGTCGGGCGTTTTTCTGAAGAATCGGTTGGGTAGGGCGGCTGGGCACACGATAACCCGCCACTGCATTTGCTCGTGGCGAGTTGCGGGTGCGGAAGGCGCCCTCGTCTTCCGGCTTCTCCAGGGCGGTGGCCGTCTGGGCCGTGCCGTGGGGAGGGAGTCCACGGCCCGCGTGCGGCTTCTCGGGCTGGGAACCGTCCTCGCCGCAGGGTGCGTGAACGTATGGAGCCCCCTATCGCGAGTCAACCGCAAAGCGGCAGCAGAATGTGCTTTTTTCCGCCGCCTTTCACCCTCTCCCTCAAGGCCTTATCCGAAGCCCACCTGGAGGTCCCGCAGGACCAGGCCGCTTTGGATTTTCGGGTAGTAGTAGGTGGTGTTGTGCGGCATCAGCTCGCCGTTTTCCGCCACCTGGATCGCCTGCTCCTTCTCGATGGGGTTGAGGAGGAAGGCCACACAGCCCTTGCGCTTGCGGACGAGCGAGAGCGCCTCGCCGATCCGCCGGGTGTAGATGATGTCGTCGTCGTCCAGCTCCACCTCGGGGTTCCCGATCCAGCCCTGGGCGATGATGAACTGATGGAGGATCGTGATGTCCTGGCTGCGGACGAGGTCGGACATGAACTCCGCGTCGATCATCTCCTCCAGGTCGGCGTTTTTCTTGAGCTTTAGCTGGAAGGCCTGACCGGAGGGCAGAGCCATGACGAAACGGCTCGGGCTGCCCTTGCGCCCTTCGAGGTGCTTTTGGGCAAGGGCGGTGGACTTTTCCTCGTCGGCCAGGTCGAGCTGGAACTCTTTGACGTCGAAGTACTCCTCGAGGTCCTCGAGGACCTCCTCCATATCCACGTCGGCGCCGAGGTCACGGGCGAGGACGCGGTGGGAGGCGGTGGTGCGGACGGCCGGGTCGTCCGCATTATTAAGGTACATGAGGATGAAGTCGTAGGGCTGGCGGCCGTCTCGCCGGCCGGTCATCTCCCGCATTTCGTCGCGGTAGGCCAGGGCGGTCTCGTAGCGGTGATGGCCGTCGGCGATGTACAGGCGCTTGGGCTTCATGGCTTCGTTGATGCCGAGGATGGGGTCCTTGCGGTGGATGAGCCAGAGCCTGTGGGTGTCCCCACGCTTGTCGGTGAACTCCTCGTGGGGTGGCGACTCCGTGGCGGTTTTGAGGATGCGGTCCACCTCGCCTTCGGGATCCTTGTAGAGGACGAATAGGGGCTCGAGGTTGACCTGTACTGTTTTTAGGAGGCGGAGGCGGTCCTGCTTCGGCCCTTGGAAGGTCATCTCGTGTGCGCGTATTTTGCCGCTGCGGAAGTCCTGAAGCTTGACGAGGCCGAAGAAGCCGAGGCGCTTCTGGCGTTCCTCGGTGCCGGGCAGGGTGAACTCGTGTTCATAGACGTAGAAGCACTTGCGCTGCTCGTCGGTGAGCAGGTTTTCGTTCTTCCACTCGCGGTAGAGTTCGGCGGCGCGGGCGTAACGGTTGTTGTACTCGTCGTCACCGGGGGCTTCATAGCCGCTGACGAGGCGGACGACGTTGCGGGGGTCGCGCTCGTGCAGCTCTTTCTGGAGTTCGGGGGTGATCACGTCGAACGGCGGCGCGAGAATCTTCCCCAGTTCCAGGTCATGTTCCTTGGTGTTGAAGCGGGTTCCGGCAAAGGGTAGGACGTCGGCCATATCGGTTGGAAAGGATTCCGGATCGAATTGGGTGTAGGTGCGGGGGTCGCTTTGAGGGGCCGCAGAAGGACAGGGCGGAAACCGCCCCCCCCCCAAGGCGCCGGAAGGGTGGGTAAGGCTTCGGAAGCCTGTCAACCCGTAACGGGCGGTTTTCGCCGGGGCGCCAGGAATCGGCACGGGAGAGGACTTTCCATTTGTACCGTGCCCCGGCAGTCCTAAGATGGGGCATTCCCACTGGGATGGAAATCCATAGGAAGAGGGGCGAAGATGAGATTCTTGACTGCCGCTTTTGCGAGCACGGCGTTGCTGTTTGCGCTGGCGCTTGGAACGTCCTCATGCGCCAGAACGCCCTCCCCGGAGCTTCCCGAGCCGGAGGCCGCAGTGGCCGAGGAGGTGGAAGAGGCTGCGGAGGTGGCCGAGGAAGTGACCGAGGAGGTGGAACCGGAAGGGCCGGACCCAATGGAGGTCGAAATCACCCGGGGCATGAGCCGCGCCGAGGTGGAGGAGCTTCTCGGCGAGCCCACACACGTCGGGCAGGACCGGCAGGGACGCACACATTGCCTGTACAGCATTGGCGAGTACTGGCGCAGCGTCCTTTACGACAGGCGCGGCCGCGCCGTGGAGTGGCACCCATGAAAACCACGCACCACAGGACACAGAAGGGGAACGGAATGATGAGAAAATTGCCCGGCATCCTTGCAGGGGCGCTCGTGCTGGCGGCGGGGACAGCGCACGCAGACGAGCGGTATGAACTGGTCCGCGTCGGCAATGAGGCACAGCCGGCCGGCGCCCTCTCCGGCGCCTCGGTCTTCGTGAGCCCCGGCCACGGCTGGGTCTGGGACTCGCAGCGGGGCTGGCGGACGCAGCGCGGGGTGAGCTACGGACTGGTGGAGGACCTCAGCAACGCGGAGGCGGCCCTCCAGTACCTTGTCCCCTACCTCTGGAACGCTGGCGCCACTGTCTATACGACGCGTGAGCGCTGCATGAACCCAAACATGGTGATCGTGGAGCCCGGCGGAGAGGGGCTGGAGCTTGAAGGTAACTGGAACTCCGAGCGCCTCTCCGGCACGTGGAACGGGACGCTCTACTCCCATTCCGCAACGGACGGACCGGCCACCGCCCGCGCCATCTACACCCCGGACATTCCGGAAGACGGCGAGTACGGCGTCTATCTGTGGTACCGCCCTGCGCGGACCGGCAACACCGCGGAGGACACCCGCATCTTCATCCGCCACAGCGGCGGCGACACGCTCTGGACCCAGAACCAGAACCACGGCGGCTATACGTGGAAGTACGTGGGTTCCTACCACTTCGAGGCTGGGGCGGACGCGGAAAACGCCTCGGTCGTGATCGAAAACACGAGCAGCGACCCGGACAGCCAGGTCGTCGCCGGGGCGGTGCGCTTCGGCGGCGGGATGAGCGACACCATACGCGAGGGCACGACGACCGGGCACCCGCGCTGGGAAGAGTCCGGCCGCTACTATGCCAAGTTCAGCGGCTTCGACCCCACTGCCGACACCAGGACGTACAACTCGGTTTCCGCCATGCCGATGTTCTCCGAATGGCTGATGGAGCCGCACGAGGCAGGGCGGAGCATCTATCTATCCTGGCACACGAACGCCAGCGGCGCGGATGGGTCGGCGCGCGGGCTGTTCACTTTCGTGTACGGACCGGACCGGTGGGGCGGGCTGGACGAGTTCACCGGCTACCCCGGCGGGGTGGAGCTGGCGGTCGCAACGCACGACCGCGTGATGGCGGCCGTCCACGCGGAGTACGATCCCGACTGGCGCGACGGGCCGAAGGTGACCCGCTGGCTCGGCGAGACGAACCCGCGCAACAACAACCGCATGCCCGCAGCGCTCCTCGAGTATGGGTTCCACGACAACGAGCAGGACGCTGCCTACATCCTCGATCCGATCTTCCGCGACGCCGTGGCGAAGGGAACCTACGCCGGCGTGGTGGAGTATTTCGTGAACGAGGTGCCCGGCTTCGATGACATGACGATCCTGCCGGAGCGGCCCACGGGCCTGACCGTCCGCAACCTTGGCGGCGAAAGGGCCGAAATCTCCTGGGAGGAGCCGCCCTTCAACGACGGGACGCGTGCCGACCTGGGCGACCGGGCAACGTCCTACCGTCTGTACAAGTCGCCGAACGGCTACGGCTTTGACAATGGCAGGGACGTGCCGGACCGGACGGCGGTCGTGAGCGGCCTGGAGCGGGGGAAGACGCACTTCTTCCGCGTGACGGCCCGCAACAGCGGCGGGGAGAGCTTCCCGTCCGAGACGCTGGCGGTCCGTGTGCCGGAGGAATCGGGCGGCAAGCGCGTCCTCCTGGTGAACGGGTTCCACCGCTTCGACAGCGGGCTCAACTACCACGACGGGCGCTCCTACCGCGGCATCAAGAGCCGCATGAACACCTACAACTACTCGGTACAGCACGCGCTTGCGGCGGACCGGCCGAACCTGCTGCTGGACAGCACGAGCAGCCATGCCGTGCGCGCCGGCGGGGTGAGCCTGACCGGATATGATGCAGTGCTCTGGATCATGGGCCGGGAGACCGCCGGGTCCTTCTCGCTCGATGCGGACCTGCGGGAGCGGATAGACGGCTACCTGGACATGGGCGGCTCTCTGATGATCTCCGGCACGGACATCGGCACGGCGCTCGTGGAGGAAGAGGGCGGTGAGGAGTTCCTCCGGCGCGTGTTCCGCGCCGAGCTGGCCGCGAGCGACTCGGGCAGCCACACCGCAGCGCCCGCCAACGAGACGGACATTGCCGAGCTGCGCGAAGTCCGTTTCGACGACGGCACGGGCCCCGTCTATCACGCCGACCGGCCGGACGTGTTCCGCCCCGCCGAGGGCGGCCATACGCTGCTCGTCTATACGGACAGCGAGACGGAGGGCGCCGCAGCCATCGTCCACGGGGAGGACTACCGGCTCCTGCTGATGGGATTCCCGTTTGAGACGATCGAGGACCCCGAGGTCCGCCGGGCAGCCATGCAGGCCCTGCTCGACGGCCTGCTCGATGGGCAGGACGCCACGCCGGCCAAGTAAGTCAGAGTTCCGGCGTCCATACGGGAACCTTCAACCAACGACAAACCCCGTCCGGGCCGACGCCGCGGACGGGGTTCTTCTTTTCCGCGTCACGCGCTACTCCTCCTCGTAGAAGACCAGCAGGGCGTTGGCCACGGAGCGCTCAACGCCGCCCGTCCCGTCCGGATTGGCGTGGTCGGAGGGGCGGTTGACCGTCTCGCCCTCGATAACGAGAGTTGCCGACCCGCCGCTGTCCAGGTCCATGCCGTCCCACGCGCCAAACTCGGCGAGCAACTCCGCCATTTCCCGCTGGTAGAGGCCGACGCTCCAGTCCGCCTGCCGGCCGTCCACGGTGGCGAGGATCACCTTCGTGCCATCCCGGGAGACGCCGAGGCCGCTGCGCGGATACCGGTTCAGGTAGTGGCCCTCCTTCCAGGGGATGGTGAACTCCTCGCCCTCAGGGTGCGGCGCGATGGGGTCCTGGAAGTACTCGCCGTCCTTGAGGATGCGCGGTCCGGCGCCGATGGCGTGGCGGAGTTCCTGCCAGGGGCGGGTGCTGCGCAGGTCGAGCCGGACATGATCGCCCACGGTGAGGTTCTCGCGCAGCCACTCCCCCGCCGAATCGCGGCCGGTGAGGACGTAGCCGCCGGGGGGAATCTCCACGCCGGGCTCGTCCGTGCGTATATCCAGCACCCGGTGCTCCATGTTGAGGACGGCCTCGGTGACGGGGGAGACCTCGTCGCCGCGCGAGGGCCTGCCGTAGCGCCAGCTATACAGGGTGAGCCAGTCCTCGTTCACGTCGGAATTGAGCAGGCGTATCCAGAGGCGTTCGCCGTTGGGTGCCTCCACCTTGGCCTGCCAGGACCACTCGTCCGTCCACTGGCCGATGACGGGCGTGCCGTCCCACGTGATGCCGAAGGCGGTGCGGGACTTGGGCGCGACGGCGATCTCCCCGTCCATCACCATTAGGTTGAGCGGCACGCCACCGTGGGTCCAGTAGTCGCCATTGATGGCGAGGAGGGCGCCGTGGCGGTCCGCCATGGAGCGGACGGTTTCCGTGCCGATGACGGTGTCCTGCCCGAGGGCCGGCCGGAAGCTGATGCGGGGCTCCGTCAGGTCCAGTTTCACGACGTATATACGAAGCGGATCATCCGTGACACGCTTCGTATAGATAATGCCGGGCCGGACCTCCACGGCGGTCTCCTCCACCGTTTCGCCCATGGGGGCAGAGGGGAACTCCGTTTCCGCGGGGGCGTGGGCCGCGGCAATTGTCCAGACTGCCGCGGCAATGGCGGCGGGGAGGCGCTTCATGGCCGTTTCCCTTTCTGCCGGGGGATCACTCCTCCCCGGATTGCAGTTCCTCGGGCAGTTCCAGCAGGACGAGGCCGTCCAGCAGCAATTCCCCGTCGCGCTTGCGCTCCTGGTCGGGCTGCACGAGATAGACCAGCTCCAGCGTGAACGGAGGGCTCATGGTGCCGGGAGGAATGACCTTCTGAAGGTTCGAGCGGAGGAAGCGCCACTCGTCCTCCCAGTCTATACCGGGATCGGGGTCCGTGAAGTCCGTATAGATGGTGCGGCCATCGGCATCGGAGAGGATGGCACGCATCCACTGGCCCTGCCCGTCGCCGTACACCCACAGGCCAAGCGCGAGGGGATGGTCTGTGGGAAGCTCAATCTCCATGGGAATCGCGATGCGGGTCGTACCGCCCCGGGTCATGGCGTACTGCAGGCGCCATGCGGCCTCGCCGGTGCGGACATTGTCGCGTTCGAGCGTGAGCGAGGAGCCTTCGGGGTCGGCGTTGAGGAGGTCGAGGCCGTCGGGAGGCAGCTCATCGAAGGAGAGCAGCGGCACTTCGCTGTACTGTGAGACGGCGACGGGGAGGGCTGCCTCCAGCCCGGCAGCCGCCACACGGACGTGGCCGGCACCCTCCTCCAGCGCGGTGATGGTCCCATCCTCCGGCGACCAGGAGAGGAAATCGGGGACTTCCATCCCGTCGTATAGATAGCCGCGGGTGAACGGCTCGCCCGAGGGAGCTTCGGTCAGGACCTGAATGGGGAGCGACTCCCCCGGTTCGAGCTGCATGGCGGGGGGCTGGAAGCTGAGACTGACGGGTTCTTCCACGATGACAGTGGCACCGCCGGTGGGAGCCGGCTGCCGGGCGTCTATATGCTGACCGGAGATCGCCGCACGCACTTCCGTCCGGCCGGGCTGCCGCGCACGAAGGGTCACCTTGTCCTTCCCCGGCTTCAGATGCTCATAGGCAGTAACCTGCCCGCCGGCGGCGGAAAGGAAGACGTGATGGTCCTCCGTGTCGAGGCGGTAGCTTTCCCCGTCGGCGGAGACGCCGCGGACGGTCACGTTGAACGAGGAGCCGAGCGGCAGGCGGAGCTTGTGTGGGAGCAGTTCCAGACCGGCAGGCGGCCCCGGTTCGCCGGTGCGGCGGAACAGGATGGCATTGGTAAGCGAGCGCAGGCCGCCGGTGTCCGATGGCGAGTTGGCCACGCTGCCGTGCACCACCATGGTGGAGGAGCCGCCGCCGTCGAGGTTGATGGCCCGGACGGCGCCCTTCTCGCGCAGCAGTTCGGCAAGCTCCGTCACCGTCACGCCGCGGCTGTAACCGGGCTGACGCCCGTCCACGACTATGGCGACGATGGTCTTCCCGTCCTCCTTCACGCCGATGGCGGTGCGGGGGTGGATGGCCACGTAGATGCTCGCGCCCATTCGCTCGGCCTGGCCCCGTTCCACGGCGACGATTTCGCCGTCCTTCAGGATGAGCGGCCCGCCACCGATGGCGCCGATCACCTTCCCCGGCAGCTCGGGCAGCCGGATGTCGAGCGTGACTTCCGCGTCTTCCTCGATCCAGTCGGGGAGCGGCTCGCCCGCATGGACGACGATGCGGCCGGGCGCCAGGGAGAAGGACTCACCGCCCGGTGCGGTGGTGATGGTGCCACCGACGGGTGCGTTCGGCAGGATTTCCTCGCCTTCCAACTCCACCATGAAGGCGGCCAGTCCCTCGGGCGGTTCGGGGGTGCTGTCCTCGGGGAACGCCTCGTTGAAGAGCGTGTTCGAGCGATCATCGAGCGGGTGGTTGACGATGGTAAGCCGGAGAGGGTCGGAACCTTCCGGCCCGCGCAGAAGGGCCTCGATCCGCGGCGCGCCGAAGAAATGGTTCCCCTCCTCGTCCCAGGAAATGGAACTGCGTGAAGGGACATCCGCGTCGAGGTCCATGCGGTTGGGCAGCTTCCAGACGAGGCCATGGCCGATGAACATGCCGTGACCCGGACCGCCACCGGCGCTCCCGAAGTCCGCGTTGATGGCGCCGATGGGACGGGAAAGGCGGTCGTAGGTGCGTTCAACCTGTCCGGGGATCGTGTTGCGGCCCAGAAGGAGATCGTTGCCGTAGCGGGGTTCCATGAAGAGGTCCTCGCGGCCGGTTTCCACGGTAAGCGTGGAGATGGCGAGCGGCTCGTCGTGGCGCAGCTCGAAGGTGAAGTCCACGCCGGGGGCGATAACCTCCCGCCAGAGATCGCGGACGGGCTCCTCTTCCTCCACTTCCGAATAGTATGGATTCTGCCAGATCGTATCATCCTGCATCAGGAGGAACGGTGGAAGGTGGGCACTCAATGGTTGTTCTTCTGCCAGGAGCGCGGAAGGGACCATGGCTGCGGCCAGTATAGACAAGGCAGCGAGAGTGTGTGTGGCTGGACAGTTCATTGCGTGCTCCTTCAGTTCTTTCGGTATGCCGGGTGGCGGTTATTCAGTCGAGATTTGAGGTTCAAGCGGCCCGAGGCGCCGGAACAGGATGGAAGTTGCAAGCGCCCGCGGCCGGCTGCCCGCGACGATGTTGACTATCTCCCCCTGCACGACCATGGTGGACGAGCCACCCCCGTCGAGGTTCATGGCCGTGACGGCGCCCTTCTCCTTCATGAGTTCCGCCAGTTCATCCAGAGTGACGCCGCGGCTGTGGTCGCGGCGCCCGTCCACCACCATCGCGATGACGGTTTTGCCGTCCTCCTTCAAGCCAATGGCAGTGCGCGGATGCCGCTGCGGATAGAATCGTTCCATGAACTCGCCCTCCACGCGGGCGCGTTCGGGGCCGAGAATCTCCCCGTCCTTCAGGATGAGCGGTCCTCCGCCGACCATCCCGACGACCTTGCCGGGCAACTCGGGGACGGCGATATCCACTGTTATCGTCGCCCCTTCATCGATCCATTCGGGCAGCGGCTCTTCAAGTTTAATGGCGATCCGTTTCTTGTCGAGTGGCAGGGCCTCTGTGCCGGGAGATGCTGTTACCGTGCCGGAGGCGGGTGCGTTGGGGAGTAGTTCTTCCCCGTCCAGTTCCACGGGAAAGGAGAGGAACCCCTCGGGCGGCTCGGGCGCCTCCGGGCCCAGGGGCCAGGTGAAGAGCGTGTTCGCGGGGGGAAGGTCCCGGTCCTCCGCACGGAACTGCACGTTCACCACGTCCAGCTCGATGGGGGTGGTGCCTTCCGGGCCGCGGAGGTGGGCTTCGAAGCGGGGAGCTCCAAGGAAGATATTGCCGTGCTCGTCCACACAGACGGAGCTGCGCTCGATCGTGGTGGGGTGCAGCCAGGTGGTGCCCTGCCCCACGAACGGGCCATGAGGGCGGTTCCTCACGCTGCCGTAGTCCGCGTTGATGGCGCCAAAGGGGCGTGCTTCGGGCTCGTATGCCCGCTCGACGACCCGGTGAACGGGCCGGCGCGTGTCAAAGGTGCCGTCGGTCAGATACGGCTCCATGACGATGTCTTCGCGGGAGGTGTCCACCGTGAGCGTATAGATAGCCAGCGGTACTTCCGGCCGGTTTTCGAAGGTGTACTCCACGCCCGGCCCGAGGCCGTCGCTCCAGAGCCGGCTTGGGGAGTCCGCGGAGGGTTCCCCGGCATGGACGGAGACGGCGGCTGCGGCCAGTATAGACAAATAAGCCGGCACACGCGTGAACAGGCTGTTCATCCTGGGAGTCCTCCTCCGTTTGCTTCAGGGGTCCGGCGCCCGGTCTGCCCTGTGTTACAATTCTTCCGGAAGCTCGAGCAGGGCGAGCCCGTCGAGCAATATCTCCCCCTCGCCCTTCCGTTCAGGGTCGAGCTGAATCAGATAGACCATGTTCAGGCGGTAGGGCGGTGTCATGGTACCGGCGGGAGCGGCGGTCTGCAGGTCGAGGCGGAGGTGCCGCCATTCGCCTTCCCAGTCTATACCGGTTTGCTCGTCGGTGAAATCACCATAGATGGTGCGGCCATCGGCATCGGAGAGCGTGGCACGCATCCACTGCCTCCGCCCGTCGCCGTACACCCATGCTCCCAGGGCCATCGGGTGATCGCTCGGGAGTTCGATATTGAGGGGGATGCCGACGCGGGAGGTGCCATCGCGCTCCAGGGCGTAACGCAGGCGCCAGGAGGTATCGCCTACCCGGGCGTTCTCATGATTGAGCGTCAGGGAGGACCGGTCCTCGTAGGCGTTGAGCAGATCAATGCCCTGGGGGGGAAGCTCGTCGAAGGAGATCAGCGGCACTTCGTTGAACTGCGAGACGGCAACGGGAAGGGCGGCTTCCGCGCTGCCGGTTCTGACGCGGATGTGCCCGGCGCCGCGGCCAAGGGCTTCCACTTCGCCGCGCTCGCCCGACCAGGCGAGGAACTCCGGCAGGTCCATGTCCTCAAAGAAGAAGTGCGGGGAGAAGGGTTCGCCGGAGGTGCTTTCGGCGAGCAGGCGAACAGGGAGGGACTGACCGGGTTCGAGGAGCATGGCAGGGGGCTGGAAGCTGAGGCTGGCGGCCTCCTCCACGGTGGCCCGCAGGCCACCGGAAGGCTGGGGGTGGCTGGCGTCCACAGTGCGGCGGGAGGCCGCGGCGCGCAGGGTTGTGGTGCCGGTGTGCCGGGCACGAACGGTGGCGTTTGTGCGGCCGGGGGCCAGATGCCGATACGGGGTCAGGACGCCGTCCGGCGAGGTGAGGATGATACTCCACGGACTGCCGTCCAGCGGATAGCGCTCCCCGTCGCTGCTGATGCCGCGGATGCGCACGTTGTGGGACGCACCGGGCGGCAGGCGCAGATCGCCCGGCTGAAGCTCCAGGCCGCTCAGCTCGCCGATCGGCCCGAGGCGCCGGAAAACGATGGCGTTGGTGACCGCCCGCGCGCCGCCCGAGTCGGACGGGAAGTTGGAAAGCTCGCCGTCCACCACCATCGTGGAGGAGCCCCCGCCGTCCAGGTTCATGGCGATGACGGCTCCCTTCTCCGCCATCAGGTCGGAGAGGTCCTGCAGGCTGATGCCGCGGCTGCGGGCGGGCTGACGGCCGTCCACCACCATGGCGACGATCGTCCTGCCGTCCTCCTTAAGGCCGATGGCGGTACGCGGGTGGCGCGTGTCGCGGAAGGTGTTGCTCCAGCCTTCGGGATGGTTGCGTTCCTCGGCGACGTTCTCGCCGTCCTGGAGGATCAGCGGGCCGCCACCGATGGCGCTGACGATCCTGCCGGAGAGTTCCGGGAAGACGATTTCCAGCTCCACCGCCGCATCCGGTTCGACCCAATCAGGAAGGGGCTCCTCGGCGTGCACCACCACGCGGGTGCGGCCGAGAGCGAGCGATCCGCTGTCGGGCTCCCCGTCGATGGTGCCGGCCGTGGTGGTGTTGGGAAGCAGTTCCTCGTCCTCCATGCCGATGGCAAAGGCGAGGTAGCCTTCCTCCGGCTCGGGAGCCTCGTCGCCGCGCGGCCAAGTGAAGAGCGTGTTGCCGCCTTCATCCAGCGGGAAGTTCACCGCCCGGATTGAGAGTGGCTCGCTCCCCTCTGGCCCGTGCAGGCGGATTTGAAGGTCCGTGGCGCCGATATAGATGTCGTCGTCCTCGTTGAGGGCGAAGACGCTGCGTGAGGGGATGTCGGGGTCCCTGTCGCGCCAGTTGGGCTGGCGCCAGATCGTGCCGTCGAGCACGAGCAGGCCGATGGCGACGCCGCCGGCAGCCCAGAAGTCCGCATTGATCGCCGCGACGGGACGGGCCTCGGGGTCGTACAGCCGCTCGACCATGTCGAGGAGGGTTTCGCGCCCGAAGATGTCGTCCTGACCGCTGCGGGGCTCGGCGATCAGGTCCTCACGGCCCGTTTCGACCGTGACGGTGGAGATGGTGAGCGGGCCGACTTCGCGGCTCTCGAAGTAATGCTGCACGCCGGGGACGACTGTGCGGCTGAATTCGAACTCAGCACCGTCAACGTAGCCTTCCGAGTAGGGGAAGTCCCCGGCGGCGGACTGTGGTGCGGCGGCGAGGAGGGCTCCGGCCGCAAGCAGACCAAACGCGGTACGCACCGGCACGGACAGTAACCTGGGAGCAGACATCCTTGGAGTTCCTTTCGGGATATTGCGGGGGCATGTTTTTCAGTGCGCAATCTGGCCGCGCCGACCGCCCGGGTCCAGCCTCATTTGACCGTCAGGCGGGTTCGATCCGTCGGTCACACCGGGGCGCGGGGAGATTCCGTGTCAGGATGTTTCCGCTCTCGACTGTCCCCATCCCCTGGCTCGATGGCCACAGGCTTTGGTGTTATCCACAGATCCCGCAGATTCTCGCAGATTCAACTTCACTCCACCCACGGGGCCGGGCGGCAGCCCTCATCGGCGTGAATCGGTGAAATCAGCGGATGATTCCCTGCGGCCGGAGCCCGCCACGTGGTCGAGCAGCGGAAGGGAGACGCTCTGGACCGCAGCACCCTCCCGGGACCGCCAAACTCCCGTTTGGCACTTTTCCCCTGCCAACAACCGCGGTACAGAAAACCCCCATTCCCCTCGGGCTGATCTGTCAGGGGCGGGCCTGTCCTCTGCTCCGAGGACCTCGCCAAGGGGTCCAAGATGGTAGCCGGTGGTTGAGCGAAGCGACACCACCGGTAACCGGGACGAAGGTACCCACGACCCCGGCAGGCGGTCGCAGCCAATTGTGCGACCGGAATCGGAGAAAGGGAATGTCCTGCGCGGGGGAGTTTCCGTGTGCGGGTTGTCGTTGACGCTGGCGGGAAACAAGCGAATAAAAGGCAAAATCCCGCGCACTGGCTGTTGTCCCTGGAAGAAGGAGAAATGCCATGATGGACATCCGGAACATGTCTCCCGCCGAGGTTCGCCGCGCCGCCATGCGGGCGGTGGTGCGGGAAGTTGGCGCGGCAGGGCTCGCACGCCTGCTGACCGACGAGTCCGCCGGCTCGGGAAATTACGTGACCGACCGGAAGCAATGGTTGCCGGAGTTTTCCACCAACGAGGAGATGATGGATACCATCGCACGCGAAGGCGCTCCCCAGCATCCGCCCCGCCCGAAAGATGGGTGAATCGGAGGGGGGGCCTCAGTCATTCCCCCCTGAGGAATTCCATCACGGCTCCCATCAGCTCCGTCCGCTCTTCGGTGCCGGGGACGGCCTCGAAGGGGAAGGCGAGCAGCGCCACGCGTGAGGCCCCTTCGCCGTTGGCGAAAAGCCCGGTGACCGCCTCACCATCGCCACAATGCAGGACGGCAGCCGCATCGCCGTTCACCTCCAGGCCACGGAGCGCGAGCAGCCGGTAGTCCGCGCCCGAGTCTTCCGGGAAGGCGATGGGGGTCAGGCCTGCGAGCGGACCGTCTTCCGCGGCGGTCAGACGGTGAGGATTGATTTCCGGGCCGGGCCCGGTTGCCGAGGCAAAACGTTCCAGGAAGGCAAGGCCGCGCTCATCCTCCGCAAGGGTCTCCGCCACGAGGGAGCCGCTCAGAAACAGGGCGCCGCCCATTTCGAGATAGTCCTCCAGCGCGTCCATCTCTGGCGGCAGGAAGATGCGGTCCGCGGCGCCCTGCTGGCCGGCGGCCCAGATGACGGCCGTATAGGCGCTTGGGGTGGCCTCCCCCGATTCGATGGCGAGTCGGCCGGCGGAGTCGAAGCCAATGCCGTGGGCGGCGAGCGCCTCCCCGTACTCCAGCGTATAGCCAAACCGGTTCATCCGGTGGGGGCGCATGATTCGGAAGGTGGCGCCGCGGGCGTTCGTGGAGCCTACGTTGGTGGGGATTGTATTTTGCGGGGCGATTTCCTTGTCAAACCGGTCGAAGCCGTTCACAAGAAGCACGCGCGGCTCGCCGGCCTCCTCCGGCACACGGACGGCGACGGTTTCAGTCTGCAGGGACTCCCCGGCGTCGTTCACCGAGGCGACCCGGTAGTGATGTATAGACGCAGGCTCCAGGTCCCGGAAGGTGACCGAGAGCGTGTCCGCCCCCTCCACGGTGCGGGCGTACTCGAAGCCGCGGCCGTTTTTCGAGCGATAGACAACGTAGCCGGTGGGCTCGTCCCCGCCAACGGGATCGGGAAGCGGGGGCGACCAGGAGAGGCGCACTTCGCCCGGTGCGATGCCTTCGGCGCGGGGCGCGGAGGACGGTTCGGGCGGAAAGATGAGCGGCACTGCCTCGCCCACTTCATGCAGGTAGCGAATGATGCCGTGTACGCTGGCGCGGCCAATGGCGAGGCGGAATTTCGGATCGGCCAGGAAATACGAGTCGGGGAAGCGGTCGTGATAGGCCACTTCCATGATCGTGGCGTCCATCTGCGAGTGGAACTTGTTGTTCTGGAGTTCCCCGAAAGTGGCCGCGTATAGATTGGGGTGGGCGTCGAGGAACTCCCAGGGAAAGACGACACCTTCGTCGAGGGTCTGGACGTGGCGGGTGAGTTCGCCGTCCAGGGTGAGGGCGTACTCCTCCTGGTTTGGCGTGGGGTTGTTGCGGTCCATGAGACCCACGACCCCGTGGGAGTTGGGATTGCTGCTGGCGTTGCTGTGGAAGCTGAGATAGACACGCTCGAAGAAGTGCTCCTCGCCGTGCCGGACCATGTGGGTGGCCATGCGTGCGGGAGCGCCGACGTTGTTGCGCCGGTCCTCCAGGCGCGGGTTGTTGTGGATGGGCTCGAGGTTGTTTTCCGGGTCGGGGTCCATGCCCACCATGTTGCGGACCCAGTAGAGGGAGGCTTCCTCGTGCCGCGCGTAGCCGGAGACGCCGTGCCCGCGGTCGATATCGCCCATGCCGTTGCCGAAGCGGATCGCGTCCGCGACAGCTATACGGCCGGGTTCCTCGCCGGGGCCGTGGTTGGATACCTCGACAAAGCCGGAGTGCCCGGCGTCGAACCAGTAGGTGCCGAGCCACACCCATCCGCGGCCGACGCGGCGGTGGTTGACGCGGATTTCCGAGGTGCCGCCTGCGTGCCGGATGCGGTAAAGCTGGTTGGCCCGGTCCGGCCCGTGCGCCACCCATGTATAGACGGGGTAGTGGCCTGCCTCGAGGATTTCGGGGCGGTAACGGGCGCGGGCGCTCTCGCCTTCCGGGTCGATGGTGGCGGTGCGATAGGGCACCTCTCCCGGGTCGCCGTAGCCGTAATACACGGAGGAGTCCGCCTCCGTCCAATCGCCAAAGAACGTCACGCCCTCATCCACGTTGTCCAGCACCACTTCGTTTTCCTGAAAGCCAAGCGGCCGCATCGGCACAACAGTGGCCCCAGCGTTGTACGCGTAGATCGCAAAGGCGTTGGCCTGATCGAGATTGCCGTAGTCCTCGACGACCTCTGTGGGCTCACCGTCGATGACGACGTGGGGCCGCTGGAGGAACCACGTGGCGTCGCCGTTTTCGGGATATTGGTCGTTGGGATCGGCGGTCCAGCCGTGACCGGGGCTGACGAATACCGTGATGCCGCTGAGGACACCTTCGGGCTGGCGATGGGCCTGTTCGAATGGGCCGCGGAGCACTTTGAGCGGTGCCTCCTCCGCCAATACGCCGCCAGCAAGCGCCAGGATCGCCAAGCCGGGTAGGATTCGCCGGAGAGTCATGAGCTGTTCCGCCTTTCGCCTGTGAAGTCAGAGAATGGCGGAATTAGAGACGCCAGACCGGGGTGGGCAAGGGCTTGATGGCTACGCCTACGTCCACGACGTCCACATCGTCCAGCGAACGGGTGATGTGGACGGCTTTACAGGCAGGCACGCCGCCTGAAACAGTTACACAAGATACGGGTGGCACTTCCGGCGGCCTGGCTGGAGCTTCCCGAAGAGGAGCAGGAATCATGAGCACCGACGAGCTGACCGGCCGGGAATTACGGGCTGCCGCCTTTGCCGCGATCCGCAAGGAACTGGGACCTGACGCCCTCGTGAGGTTCATCTCCCAGAACCTGACTCAGTCCGGCCGGGACTACACCGCTGAGCGCCGGAACCTGCCCCAGCCGTCCGTGGAAGAGATCATTGCCGATTACGAGCGCCTTCGGGCGGGACAGGGCGGTTCGCTGGCTCCCCCGGGAGCAAGAATAACCGGTGGCCGTAGCGGCTGACTTCACCGCATGGCCAGCAGTGTGGGGAGGCTCTCCATGTCCACGTTGCCGCCGCTGATGACGATGCCCACGCGCCGGCGGGCGAAGCGGTCCGGCCCCGCCGCCAGCAGCCCCGCCACGCCGAGCGCACCGGTCGGTTCCACCACCAGGTTCATGCGCTCCATCACAAGGAACATCGCCTGCACGATCTGCTGTTCGGTGACGGTGATCATGTCGTGAACGAGGGAACGGACGAGCGGAAAGGTGTGCTCCCCGAGCGAGGGCGAGCGCGCCCCGTCCGCCACGGTTTCCGGGTTGTGGACGTGCTGGAGCGTGCCGGTTCGGAACGACCGCGTAGCGTCGTCCGCATTGAGCGGTTCCACGCCGATGACACGGCACCCTGGGCACAGACGGGACGCGGCCATGGCCATGCCGGAGATCAACCCTCCCCCGCCGACGGGCACGAGCAGGTCGTCCAACTGGCCCGCCTCGGCGAACAGTTCCAGCCCGGCGGTACCCTGCCCGGCGATGACGTCCGGGTGGTCGAAGGGTGGGATGACCGGCAGACCGCGTTCGGAGGCGATCTGCGCGGCGAGTTCCTCCCGCGTGGTCTTTGCCCGGTCGTATTCGACGATGTTGGCGCCGTAGCCCTCCGCGGCCCGGCGCTTGGTCCGTGGCGCGTCCGACGGCATCACAATCGTGATGGCGATTCCGCGAAGGCTCCCCGCCAGGGCAAGCGCCTGCGCATGGTTTCCGGAGGAGAAGGTAAGGACCTCCCGCACGGCGGGGTCGCGTTCGGTCAGCGCAGAGAGCGCGTTCAGGGCCCCACGCAGCTTGAACGAGCCGGTGCGCTGGAGATTTTCACACTTGAGGAGGACTTCGCCCGCGGCGCTTTCCTTCGCAAAGAACGGTGAGCCCAGAACCGGTGTGGGATGGATGGTGCCCTGCAGGCGCGCCCTGGCGGCCTCAAGGTCCGGCCCGGCGGATTGCTGCTCCCAAGATTCGGGGTCCGGCTGCCGCAGCATCAGTCCACCGGGTCGAGGACGTCCGGGATGGCGTCCTCCACTTCGGCTTCGGCTGTTTCCTCCGGCTCGACGAGCAGCTCGCCGGCCAGTAACGTGTCCAATTCGTTGCGGAGCCTGTCCTCAAGGCCGGGGCTGGCGCCGACGTGGACGGCCTGGATCGTGCCGTCCTTGCCGACGATGGCCGTGTGGGGGATGGCCATGACACCGTAACGCTGGGAGACGGCGCCGTCGCGGTCCATCAGCACGGGCAGGGTCAGTTCGTGCGCCTCCAGGAACGAGCGTGCCTGAGAAGCGGCTTCGCGCAGGTTAACGGCGTAAACGGCGACGTTCTTGTCGGCGTAGTCTCCCGCCACCTTTTCGATGGTGGGCATGATTTCGCGGCACGGCCCGCACCAGGTGGCCCAGAAGTCCAGCACAATGACGTCCTGGCCCTTGTGAGCGGCGAGGGTGATGGATTCCTCGCTGTCGAGCATCTCGAGTTCAAAGTCCGGCGCGGGCTGGCCCACCGAGGAATGCGGTCCGCCGCCTTGGGCGAGAATCAGCTCGTCGAGGACGGAGGCGACGAGTTCGGCATCCTCGGGCGGGTCGAATTCGAACCGCGAGGCGGGAATCTCCTCGTCCAGCCGCCAGTTCTCCTGAAGGAAGGCCAGGTTCATCTCCCGGCCCTGCATTTCGGTGATGCGGATGGACCGGAGAAGGGGCTTTTCGCCGGTGGTGGCGGTCATCTCGCCGCTCATTGTTCCGGGGACGCTGAACCCAAGATGCTGGTATTCGACGCCGTCCTCATCCTCTTCCACGCCGTGGTAATCAAATTCGGTGTCCGCTCCGAAGGCCTCCGCGAAGGAGCCGGCCGGGGCGAAGAGTGAGATACTTGGAGCGCCAAGGAAGGGTGAACCGTCGATGATGGCGGCCAGCTCACCGGGCGCTTCCCCCTGCTCGTAGATGCTCAGGGGCCCCTCCGGGCCGTCGCCGCCGAAGTGCTGGCTGAGGGTTTCCCCGTCGCTGACGACGACGAGCGCGGGGCTCTCGTCATCGCCCTCGTACAGCTCGACGCGAAGGCGGTTGGGGCGCTCGGCGGCGAGGCTCATGCGGCCCTGGACCATCTCCATATTGCCGAGTTCCGGGATGCGCATGACGGTGCGCTCGTCAAACTGGACGGTCTGCGCGGAGGCGAGAGTGGCCTCGATCTGGCCGATCAGTTCGTTGGCGCGGCCGGAGCCGTCCGCTTCCTCCTCCTGGGCAGCGAGCAGGGCCGGAGAGAAAGCAATAGCCGCCGAGAATGCGGCGGCAACGGTGGTGCGGGGAAGCAGCTCTGTTGCGGAGGTCATCGGGGGTGGCTCCTTGCCGGGAACAGGTTGGGCGGCGGGACCTTTGCAAAAGTCCCGCCGCCCGGATTCGTCACGGTAGTGTTACGGCTGGGGTTGCGGCGGCGGAGGCGCCTGCTGAGGAGCGTCCGGAGCCGGTGGCGGAGGTGCCTGTTGCTGCTGTTGCTGAGGCGGAGGTGCCTGCGGCTGGGTCAGGGTCTGAAGGAGCGAGCTGACCTGCTCGGCGCCCGAGGGCGGGGTGTACTGGAAGCGGTCGGCCGAGATGCTCTCGTCGATGCGCCAGTTCTCAAAGTGGAAGGCGACGTCCACGTCCTGCTGCTGCATCTGGTTGATCTTCACTTCCTGCAGAAGCGGGTTGTCGTCGGCGGTGGTCTTCATCTCGCCGGACATCATGCCGGGAACGGCGAAGCTGAGCAGGTGGTGCTCCTCGCCGTCCTCATCGGTTTCAGTGCCGAGGAAGTCAAACTGGGTCATCGGGCCGAAGGCCTGCTCGAAGGAGCCGGGCTGCGCCATGAGCGCGAGGCTGATGGAGCCCAGGAAAGGCGATTCTTCGATCGCTTCGGTGAGTTCGGAAGGAGCATCGCCCTGATCGTAGAGGCTCATGGGACCCTGGGGCCCGTCGCCTCCATAGTACTGGGTGAGGGTTTCGCCATCGCTGGCCACGACGAGGGAGGGCTCTTCCTGCTCCCCGTCGTAGAGGTCGGCGCGGAACTGGTTCGGGCGGGTTGCCCAGAAGGACATCTTGGACTGGACCATCTCCATGTCGCCCATTTCGGGCATGCGGAGGACGGTCTTTTCCTCGAACTGGACGCTGTCGGCGTTGGCGAGGGTTTCCTCGAGTTTCTGGATCAGTTCTTTGGCTTCTTCTTCGGCTTCAGGCTCGGGGACTTCTGGCATTTCGGGCTGCTGGAACTCCGGCTCGATCAGTTCGGGCTCTGCCGGGGGTGCCGGAGGAGGAGCGTCCTGGGCGCCGGAGAGTGCCGGAGCGGCGGCCAGTGAGGCGGCCACGGCAGTGCAGCCCGCAAGCCGGAGAATTTGGTCCCGTCTGGATAACAGCATAAGCACATCCTTGGTGAAAAAGTGGTGAGGACACCCGAGCGTGCTCCCGGCCCCGGCGCCCCGCAAGTGAAGATTGCCGCCGGGAGGCATGATGCCCCCAGCGGCGGCTTGTTTTCACCGGGACCCCCCCTTCTTGCGGGGAGTTTGCCATTTTTTTCTTCGCCCCCACAACAAAGAACTCCAGCGGCAGGGCGGGAGCGTCTCCCGGAAACCCTGATTGTTCACGATTTTTTTGCTTTTTCGGGGGGTCTTTGCTGACGTGGCCGCCTCCGATGCCCTACAATATTCTCTTGGCGGGAATGGCCCGTTGGGTGCTCTTTGAGTCGATTGCTGGCAGGATGGGGCCTTTCCGCCGTTGACCCCCACTCCGTGCGGATGGTTCTTCGGCCCCTCTTTTACTGATAACACCGGACTTGAGGAGGTTACAGAGATTGTGCTAGGTCGTCAAATGGGCAGCAGAGAGAGCATGCTGGTCTTCTCCACACGGCGGAGCGACCGGACCGGCAGTCAGTC
>SLMS01000180.1 GCA_007133495.1 Candidatus Sumerlaeota bacterium
CCTGGAGGCCTTCCCGATGGCATCGCGCCGTCGAGTGGCCCTTCCCGGTGTCACGCCCCGGCAGGTCCCCGTCGAGTTACCATTCCCGGCGGTGTGTCTGTACCGGCAGGCCCCCGGCCAGAGCCGAAGCCTTCGCCTGGAGGGGAGGGGGGGCCTGGTCCTCTCGCGGCCTTCCTGACCGGTCCGGCTTCCGCCCTGGACCCGGAGACCTTCCCCGGGACCGAAGCGGCAACCTGAACGGCCCTGGAGGCCTTCCCGATGGCATCGCACCGTCGAGTGGCCCTCCCCCGGTGTCACGACCCGGCCGGTGGCCTCGCCTTCCATCGGTGCGTTTTCGCCGCGGTGTCATGGCGGTGTCACGGGGCGAAAGAGGAGCCGGAGCGCCGAGGGCGCGCTTTTCGTAGGTCCTTGATTTTCGGGGCTTTAGATGGAGCGGGAAACGGGGTTCGAACCCGCGACCCTCAGCTTGGGAAGCTGATGCTCTACCAACTGAGCTATTCCCGCTCCGCATAACGTCCGCCCAAGCTGACGCCCGGCGCACAGGGCGATATCTGCCGCCCCGGTGCCTCCCGTGTCAAGCGCAGCCGCTCACACCATCGCCGCCCGCATACGGCCAGTCATCACGGCGCAGCGAGGCCGCAAGCCCTCACAGCACGAAGCCGCGTTTCTTGGCCAGGATGCGTTTGCCGTCCTGCAGCATCTTCTGAAAGTCGGCCCCCTTCTCGTATATCTGCTGACCGTGCTTGCGGAGCGTTCCGGCGACCTCCTTCTCCAGCTCCTCCTCCTGCCGCAGGTTCTCGAGGATCGTATTCACAAAGATCGCGCGGACCTTGCCCGCGTCCTTGATCTCCACGCCGCGGCCTTTCTCCAGTTCCTGCACGAACAGGTTTGCGAGACCTTGTATGCGTTCCTTTCTGGGTTGCTGGAAGGCCATTTCCGGAAAGCACCTCGTCTTATATATTAATTGGCGCGTATACTTTCCGCGCTGGAGGCACGGAGGAGCCCCGGCCGTGCCTCCCGGTTTCAGTGGTCCTGCTGGATCAGCCAGGGGGACACAAGCATCGGGGCCGGCCCGGCCGAAGCTCCGCGCGAGTGATGGAAGAACGCGAGCGCGCCAAGTGCACTCTCCGGCAGCAGCGCCCGCACGGCCGGTTCCATTGCTCCGAGCGAACTGCTTCCGGGCAGCCCCCTCGGCGCGGAGATTTCCCCGGCGAAGAGCTTTTCGAGCATCTCGAAAAGCCCGAGTTCGCGCGGATATTCGCGTACCTGCGCGTCCGGTGCATCGGCCAGCTCGCGCGCGATGGATATCGCCCGGCTGAGCCCCCCAAGTTCGTCCACGAGCCCGTTTCGCTGCGCCGAAAGCCCGCTCCAGAGCCGGCCCTCCGCGAGTTCGTCCATTTCCCCCATGTCCATACCACGGCTTTGCGCGGCCCTGGAAACGAATTGATCGTATGTGGGCTGGAGCATTTCCGTCACCAACTCCCGCTCCCGCTCGGTCCAGTGCCGGGACTCGTCCAGCAGCCCCACGTTCTCGCCAATGGCGAACTGGTGGCGGTTCACTCCGATTTTTTCGTAAGTGCCGCCGAGGACGATCTTCGCACCAATGACACCGATGCTGCCGGTGATCGTGGCCGGTTCGGCCAGAACCCGGTCGCCCCCCATTCCTATATAATAACCGCCACTTGCCGCAACGCCGCCCATGGAAACGACAACCGGAATATCCCGCGCGCGGATTTCCTCTATTTTATTCCAGATGCGGTCGCTTGCGCTGGCGCTGCCGCCGGGAGAGCTGATCCGCAGGACAATTGCCTTTGTCCCTTCCTCCTCCACCACCTCGTCGAGCATCTCCACGAAATCCTCATCCGCGATCATGGGCACGGAGAAGAGAAAATCCGTCTCGTCCATGGAACCGTCCACAATCATCCCGAGCGCATAGACAACCGCGATGTTCGGCTCTGCGGTGCGGGCCCTGGAGCGCATCCCCGCGCCCCCGCCGGTCAGGAGCTGCATCAGGCTTGGCGGCTGTGCTTGGCGCCGCGGCTGCCGGCCGTAATTCGTCCGCATGGCGACGACCGTCTCCAGCTCCTCCTCGAACACGTCCTTCATTTCCTCCGGATAGGCGATTCGATCGATCACGCCGTTTGCGAGCGCCCGCTCGGCGCTATACGGCCCGCCGGTCAGGATCGCCTCCGCCTCTTCCTCGGAAACGCCGCGTCCGGCCGCCACACGATCGCGCATCACGGAAAACACGTCCTCTACGAAAAGCTCCATCTGCTGGCGCGCGGGCTCGGAAGGCTCACTCGCTGCGAAGGGTTCTGCAGCGTCCTTGTATTCCCCGAACTGAACGACTTCCGCTTCCACCCCCAGCTTTTCCAGCAAGTCCTTAATATAATACATGGAAAACGAGACACCTGTCACGTTCAGCAGCCCGAGCGGCGGCATCACGATCTCGTCCGCAGCCGTGGACGCCACGTAGGTCGTCAGCCCGCCGTGCGAATAGATCGCATAGGACGGTTTGCCGCTTTCCCGGAACCGCATCAGCGCGTCGTGAAATTCGGTCGCCTGGGCCATGTCCCACACGGGATTGTCGAAGCGCACCATCAGCGCCCCGATGTTGTCGTCGGTGGCCGCGCTGTCCACCGCGCCGACAAGCTGCCGAAGCGGTTTCGTCCGCGGGCCGAAGAATTGCAGCGGGTTGTCCCGCTCCCCCACGATTCCCCCGACGTTGATGACGGCGACGTTCGAACTGTTGGCGTTCGCCCGCGCCGGAATGGCAGTCTGAATGACAAGAAACATCGCCGCGCACAGGGCGGCCAGAAGGGCTTTCGCACGCATGGAAAGCAGAGCCTCACCGGAAGGAAGATGCCGGCGCCGGCACTCGCGTCCGGCGCTCAGGGAAGCAGAAGCATCGCGTCCCCGTAAGAAAAGAACCGGTAGCGCGCCGCGACTGCAACGCCATAACCATGCAACAGACGCTCCCGCCCCGTAAAGGCACAAACGAGCAGCAGCAAGGTTGACCGCGGCAGGTGGAAGTTCGTCACCATCGCGTCCACCGCCCGGAACCGGTAGCCCGGCGCGATCATAAGCCGCGTGCTCCCGGGGCCCGGCCTGAGCCCGCCTGCCTCCTTGTCCCAAGCCGACTCCAACGCCCGCACCGCCGTCGTCCCCACGGCCACAATCCGGCCGCCCGCTTCCCGGGCCTCCCGCACCGCCGCGGCGGTCTCCTCCGGGATTGAGTACCACTCCTCGTGCATCACGTGGCTCTCCACCTCCGCGCCCTCGTCCATGCCCAGGAAAGTGCCCGCGCCCACGTGCAGGGTCACCGCGGCGCTCCGTACCCCGCGCGCGCGCAACTCCTCCAGCAGCTCCCCGGTAAAGTGCAGTCCGGCCGTCGGCGCCGCCACGCTCCCATCCTCGCGCGCGTAAACTGTCTGATAGCGCTCGCGGTCCGTGGGGTCAGTGCGCGCCTCGTGCAGGGCGGACCGGCGCTTGAGGATGTACGGCGGGAGCGGCATCTCCCCGGCCCGCTCCAGCAACACCCTGATGGGCTCCCCGCCGTCCCCGGCCGGCTCCACGACCCACTCCCCGCGGCCCAGCGCCTCCCCGAGCACCAGGCTGCCGCCAGCCTCCACCTCCAGCACCTCCCCCTCCCGGAGCTTCTTCGACGGACGGGCCAGCGCCCGCCAGCGCTCCGTTCCGGCGCCGCGGCCGGCGGCCTCCGGTTCCAGGAACAGCAGCTCCACCTGCCCGCCCGTCCCGCGCCGCGCGAACAACCGCGCCGGAATCACCCGCGAATCGTTCAGCACGAGCAGATCGCCCGGACGGAGGAACTCCACAACGTCCCGGAACACCCGGTGCAGGATGGGGCCCTCCCGCGGGACGACGAGCAGCCTCGACAGGTCCCGCTGCTGCGCCGGATGCGCCGCGATCAGATCCTCCGGCAGATCGAATGTAAAATCATCGGTCTTCAACAGAACGTCCCGCAGCAACGAAATGAAACGGTCCGTAGCGCACCCGCGCGCCGCGTCAGCCAATCAATACCATGCCGCGGTGCGAGGCAACCCTCTGAACCATCAACCCGGGACCCCAACCAAGAGGCCGCCCCATGATGGAGCGGCCTTGCCGGTGCTTTCGTCCTTTGTCTGGCCCGGTTCCGCCGTCAGTGCTGGATGCCGACATACACCGTCAGGAACACGATCAGCCAGATCACGTCCACAAAGTGCCAGTACCACGAGGCCGCATTCATGGAGAAGTGCCGCTTGTTGTCAAACGCGCCCATCTCCAGCCGTGAATAAACGAGCATCAGCAGCAAGAGGCCCGTGATCACGTGCACACCGTGGAAGCCCGTGAGCAGGTAGAAGGAGGTGCCGACAACGTTGCTCCCGACCGTGAATCCGTACGAATAGATCAGATAGCCCCACTCGTAGGCCTGCAGTGTGATGAAGGCAAGCCCGAGCAAAATCGTCAGGATCATCCAGTTCTTGCAC
This sequence comes from Candidatus Sumerlaeota bacterium, assembly GCA_007133495.1. Lineage (GTDB taxonomy): Bacteria > Sumerlaeota > Sumerlaeia > SLMS01 > SLMS01 > SLMS01. The sequence goes on from SLMS01000180.1 coordinate 4,488, forward strand.
GCCTCGCGCCGGTTCAGGATAAGCGCCTTGTGCGCGAATTCGCAGGTGACCGAACTGGTGATCAGCACCAGCGTCCCGATGGCCGGGATCATCAGATCGATCTGAGGCGTGCCGGCAAGCGGCCATTCCTCCACGTGCCGCCACCACATGTAAAAATAGTGACCAAAGAAGGAGCCGAAAATCGCCGCCTCCGAAATCAGGAAGAGCTTCCAGCCCAGCGACAGCGAGTCCGCCCCCCATTTCTGGTCGATCGAGGACTTCTCCCTGATCACCGAGGACGCCCACGCCACTGCCGCGATCGTCCCCACCAAAAGCCCCCCCGCAAGGATGCCCATTCCATAGCCCTGCCCGTACACGTGCAGCAGGAGACCGATCGGCACCGCGCCGAAACCGATAGCCGTCACGAACGGCCAGATGCTCGGGTCGGGGAGGTGAATTTCCTCTTCGTGTTGGTCCGTGGAGCTTGCCACCTTTTACCTCTTTCTCAAGGACTTCGGAATACATCCTGGTCTTCGAAGAGAACCAGGTCCGTGGTGCCCAGATACACCATCGTCAGGACAACAAGAAGTACCACCATCACACCCAGCGCAGCGCCGAGAATGATCTTCCGCCGGCGCTGCTGCCGGAGGATTTCCTCTTCCTCTCTCTCCGTGAGAGGCTCGAACTGCGGGCCGTCGTCATCGCGGCGCGCCATCCCTCAGTGCGACCCCGTCTTGGGATCAAGGCCCGCTTCGATCGCCTTCTGCGCGGCGTCGTAGCTCGCCTTGTCGCTCTCGAAGAGCGTATAGTTCATCCGGATCGTCCGCGTCCGGTCGTCCAGTTGCTCAGTAAACCTGTACACGACGGGCAGCGAGTAGGACTCCCGCGGACCAATTTTCTGCAATTCGAAGCAGAAGCACTTCTCCAGCTCCATCACCTTGTCCCGCCCCGCCTGAGTCGGCGAGACGTCGTGCACGGGCCGGAAATATATCGTCCGGTCCGACAGATTCACGAAGCGGTAATCGTTGATCGTCCGCTTGCCGAGTTGTGTACGCTGGTAGGAGTTCTCCACGCTGAACGCGATCGGCAGATTATCGCCCACGTTCGCGGAAAAATAGACCTCCAGGGGCCGGCCAAGCTCCCCCTCCACGATTTCCTTGCGCAACGCCGACGGGTCTTCCGAAAGCAGCCCCGCGCGCTGGCAGATCATGATGAAAAACTCGGCGTTCGCGTAGGCAAAACCGAACATGCCGGCCACCAGCACCACCAGCCCCGCCAAATGCAGGTATCGCCTGCGCATGGGGTTTCCGGGAAGGCGCTCCTTGCCGGGCAGCCTTTCGTTTGGCATTCTTTCCGCATTTTCCATAATCCCAGGTTACTCCTTTCTCCGGGATTCCGGGCCCGTCAGCTCCACACGGGAAACCGCCACGCCACGTCCAGCATCATCGCCACAAAAAGGGCGAAGAGATACACGATCGAATAGCCGAAAAGGCCCCAGTACCGCCGCGTCGAGCCCTCCCCCAGCGAAAGCACCGCGCGCCAGAGGTAAATCCCCCCCAGCACCGCCGCCGTGGCCAGGTAGATCAGCCCCGCCTCGCTCCACACCAGCGCAAGGCTCACCCCCACCAGCAGCACCGTATAGACGAACATCTGCACCAGCGTGCTCCGCTCCCCGGCCACGTTCGGCATCATGGGAAGCGGATTCGAGCGGTAGTCCTCCTGAAGACAGAGCGCGAGCGCCCAGAAATGAGGCGGCGTCCAGAGGAAAATCACACTGAACATGATCCATGGCGCCCAGGAGGAAAACAGCCCGTCCCAGCCGGCCGCTGCAGCCCAGGCGATCACGGGCCCCATGGACCCCGCCACGCCGCCGATAACGATGTTCTGCGCCGTGCGCGGTTTCAGGTACAGCGTATAGAAAAACGCATAGAACAAGATCGTCCCGAGTGCGAGGGACGCGCTCGCCCAGTTGAACGCCACCGCGAAGATCGCCACGCCGGCCACGCCGATACCCACGGCGAACGCCAGTGCCGGCCCCGGCGAAATCCGCCCTGCCGGAAGCGGCCGGCGCTTCATCGTCCGCTTCATCAGCTTGTCCCGGTCCCGCTCAAGATACTGGTTCAGCGCGTTCGCCGAGCCGGCCGTCAAAAACAGCCCCAGCATCACCAGCAAGAACGCCGGCAGGTTTCCGGTCAGCGACCCCTCCCACACAAGCGCCGCCGCGCCGGTGATCAGCACCAGCAGGCAGATCGTGGGTTTGGTCAGGTTCAGATAATCACGCATTAACTATATCTCCGCCAGCCGGCTGCGGAGCGGACTTGCGCGCTTCCATCTCCTCGGCAAGGGCATGTTCGCCTGTCACCTTGTGACAAGCCGTTTCGTAAAGAATCACCAGAGCGTTCAGCAACAGCACCAGGCCCACCGACTGGTGCGCCAGCGCAAGCACCATCGGCATCCCAAGGATCAGCGTATAGATGCCCAGGATGATCTGCAGCACCACCACCGCCAGAAGCGCCCGCACCGCCCAGCGCGCCTGCGGGGAAATCCGTACCGTCAACGTCCGCAACACGAACGCCAACCCCGCCAGCAGAGCAATGAACGCAAACCACCGGTGAAAAAACTGAATGAAAACGATATTTTCCGTGAACGTTTTGTAGAGGCTGTCCCCCGCGAGCCGCAACCCCGGTGGAATCCAGGCATCCCCCATCTTCGGCCAGGTATTGAACTGATAGCCCGCGTGGCTCCCCGCCACGATCCCGCCGGAGAAAATCTGGACGCAGAAAATCACATAAAGCCCGATCGCCCATGGCAGGATCGGGTTCGGACCGCGCCGCTCCTCCGCCGGCGCTGGCGGGTGCAGCAGCTTCAGCAGGGCCCACAAAAGCAAACTCACGAAGAAAAACGCCACGATCAGGTGCATCGCCACCTGCTCCGCCTGCAAATGGAACAGCACCGCGATCCCGCCCAGGACCGCCTGCCCCACCAGCATCAGAAGCCCAAACACAGCAATCGGGCCGAAGCGCCTCCGCAATTCCGGATACCAGAACACCACGCCCATGAACGCGAGATAAACAATTCCGATAAACTTCGCCAGGGCGCGGTGGCTCCACTCGATCCAGAACATCCGCTTGAAGGAGGTGAGCCCCACCCCCTCGAAGCGCGGCACCTCGCGCACGAACGTCTCCTGCAGCAGCAACCACCCCTCGTCGGTACGCGGCGGAAGCACGGAGCGGCGCTCGACCAGCTCCCCGGTGGCTGTCTCGCGATGCTCGATTGTAAAAAATGGCCATTCGGGAATCGACAGCCCGGAGTCCGTCAGGCGCACGTACCCACCGAGCGTCACCATGACGAACGAAATCAGAATCAACGCCCCAAGCAGCCAACCGGCGGTTTTTTCTCCACGCGTCATGTCCGTTACCTTCAGGGTGCCTTTTGGGCGGAAGTGGGCCGGAACTTCCGGGTGGGGACTGCCCGGCCTCGGGTCGAAGTTGCCGCCGCCGTCCGGTTGTGGGGTGGGTTCCGGACGGGGCGCGGTTATGCCTGCTCCTTACGTCACGCGCGGAATCCGGTCGAAGTTGTGGGGGACCGGCGGAGACGTCGTCTCCCAATCCAGCGTCCTCTGCGTCTGGTTCACGCCCCAGACGTCGGGCCCCGCGGTGCGGCGCTTCGCTGCCAGCGTATAGAAGATATTCCCGACAAGCAGCAGCCCGCCCACCAGCATCAACAGGTAACCCGCACTCACGAACTGGTTCAGCGCCGTGAACTCCTCGCGGTACGTATAAACACGCCGCGCCATCCCGGCGATGCCCAGCCAGTGCATCGGCATGAACGTGAGGTTCATTCCGATAAAGATCAGCCAGAAGATTGTCTTTCCGAGGCTCTCGCTCAGATACCGCCCCGTCATCTTCGGGAACCAGTAATACGTCCCTGCCAGCAGGGTGAACGCCGAGCCGCCAAACAGCACGTAGTGAAGGTGCGCCACCACGAAATAAGTGTCATGCACCTGGATATCAAACGGCACGTTCGCCAGGAAGACACCCGAAATCCCGCCGATCGTGAACAAGCCGAGGAAACCGAGCGCAAACATCATCGAGGTCGTGAACTGTATCGAACCGCCCCAGATCGTCGCCAGCCAACTGAACACCTTGATGCCCGTCGGCACCGCCACAAGCATCGACATAAACGAGAAATAAACCCGCAGCCACGGCTCCATCCCCGCCGAGAACATGTGGTGCCCCCAAACAAGGAAACCCACCACCGCGATAAACGCCGTGGCGTACACCATGCCCTTGTAGCCGAAAATGCGCTTGTTCGCGTGCGAGGCCAGAATATGCGACACCATGCCGAAGCCCGGCAGGATCATGATATACACCGCCGGGTGACTGTAGAACCAGAAAAGGTGCTGGTAGAGCAGCGGGTCGCCGCCCTGCGCCGGGTTGAAAAAGCTCGTCCCCATCAACCGGTCTGTCAGCAGCATCGTGATCGCACCCGCCAGGACCGGCGTCCCGACGAGCACCATCCAGGACGTCACCAGCGTCGCCCAGCAGAAAAGCGGCATCTTGAACCACTTCATCCCGGGCGCCCGCATCGTCGTCATCGTGACGATAAAGTTAATCGCCCCCAGAATCGAGCTCGCACCGGCAAGGTGCACACCGAAAATCCACATGTCCATGCCGGCAAACGGCGAGTACTGCGGGCCCGAAAGCGGCGGATAAGCCGTCCAGCCCGCCTGCGAGGCGCCGAAAGCGAAGCTCGCCAGCATGATCACAATGCCCGGAATCAGCAGCCAGAACGCAAACGCGTTCATCTTCGGGAACGCCATGTCCCGCGCCCCGATCAAGATCGGCACGAAATAATTACCGAAACCGGCGAACGCCGGAATAATCGTGAAGAAAATCATGAACGAGGCGTGCATCGCCGTGAGCTGATTGAACACCTCCGGCGACATCAGACCCCCATCCGGGAAGGCAAGCTGCGCCCGGATGCCGCCCGCCATCGCCCCTCCGGCCACTGCCGCGAAAAGCGCCAGCCAGAGGTACATGATCCCGATCAGCTTGTGATCAACCGTGGTCAGCCAACGCCAGACGCCCGCGTACTCGGTCGTATGATGCGGCGGGCCTTCCGTTGGTGTATAGACGGACTGGCCGGCGCCGACCAGCGTCCCTTTTTCCGGTTGTGGGGTACCGATACTCATCTGTTCCTCTCTTCGATACGGTCGCGCGTGTGGGGGCGGAGCGGCACCTGGCCGGCCCTACTCCGCGGCGGCGTGCGCCACCTCCCGGCGCACGGGAATCTCAACGTCCTCACCGAGCAGGTTCGACACGAACTCCTCCTCCTCGGGAGGTATCTCACCGCCCTGCTCGATGATCCACTCAAAGAATTCGGCCTCCGGCACCACCTTCACGTGGATAAACATCACCGCGTGCAGGTCGCCGCAAAGCTCTGCGCACTGGCCCTTGAAGAACCCTTCCTTCGTCGGCCGGAACCACGCCGGGTTGATCCGCCCCGGAATCACGTCGAACTTCACCCCGAACGCCGGCACCCACCACGCGTGGTTCACGTCCGAAGACGTCCCGTTCATCAGCACGATCTGATTCAGCGGCAGCACCAGCGGATTGTCCCCCGTCCCGTCGTCCACCATCTCAACCCCGTACTTCGGGAACGAGTAGAGCCAGTCGAACTGACGGCCCGTCACGTCCACCACGTAGTCCTGCTCTCCCGGGTTCAGCTCCGGCACCCGGTCCATATACTGCAACACCGCGAAGGACGGCACCGCCATCACCACAAGCACCACCGCGGGGATCAGCGTCCAAAAGACCTCCAGGGGAACATTCTCCTCCACACTGTCCGGCACCGGGTTCCTCGCCTTGCCGAACCGCCACACAACATACAGCAGCGTCAGCAGCGGCCCGTACAGGAACGGGAAAATCACCGTGATCGTCCAGGCCGTGTTCCGCCGCACCTGCTCCGCCACACTCGTTGCGGGGTCGGTGACCCAGTGCGTCGTCGGCGCTTCGAAGACAGGGACCGGCGCATCCATTGCCGGGGCCCACATCAGGAAACCCCATCCGGTCAGCACTGCCAGCAGCAGCGCCCCCACCCAGATGAGGATCAGGTTTCTAATGTCCGCCTTGTTCATGAACGGCTCCTTGCTCTCTTCCCGGCCTCTCTTGCAGTTGCTGTGTGGTTCCCTCTTGGACAGTGCCGGGTCCCGGATCGGGGCGGTTCACCCCATCGCCCGGGAGGTGCAGAATCTGTGCCGCGTTTCACAATGTTCCAGTCCTGAAACGCATCACTCACCCCCACCGTCCTCATTCTCTTCTTCCTCTGCCGCCTGCTCAAGCAGCTTGCGCATCGCGTAGCGCACCGGCACCCGCGGGTCCGCGTAGGGATCGATCGTCACGTCCACCCCCACGGCTGGCTCCGGCAGCGCCGCCACCATCTCCGGCGGGTCCTCCGGCCATTCCTCCATGAACTCATCGTGCACGAAGTGGATCACGGCGAACTTCTGCCGCGGGTTAAGCGCCGGCATCGCGGGCATCGCCCCCACGCCATCGCGCAACGTCTCGTGCATCTCCAGCACCGAGGCCCCGATCCGCCACTCCTCCACCGGAGCATCAAAGGACCGCGGCTTGACCGTCAGCGCAGCCGCGGCCGGGCCGTCACCGCCCCCCTCCGCGCCGTGGCAGCTCTGGCAGTGAAGCTGGTAAACCCGTGCGCCCTGGGCGATCAGCTCCTCGCTCGGCTGGCGCAGCTCGCGGTAGTCGAACACTTCCTCCTCGTCGTTGGGGTCGGCCGGCGCCCGGTAGGCCGCCTCAAGCAAACCGGTCTCCGCTCCGTACCGGAAGGGCAGCCACACGACAAGGTAAATGACGTAAACCCCGAACAAAAGCAGGGGAATCAGGATCAGCGGGTTGCTTTTCTCCCGCGCCCCCTTGTGATCGTGACTAGGCATGGAGGTAATCTCCGTTCACGCTGGAGAGTAGGTCGGGATCGCCCACCGGCAGGTACGAGTGGCTGGAAAAGAAGCTCAGCGTGCTCCAGCCGAAGATACCCGCCACGCCGAGGAACGTCGCCACGTTCACAAGGCTCGGCAGTACCAGCGTCTCCGAGTACGCCGGGATCACGATCCAGTAAATGTCAATCAACTGCCCGAGCAGAATCCCGCCGCAGCAGAACGCCTGCGCGTACAGATTCGTCCGCATTCGCGGCGGCATCAGCACCACAAACGGGATGATGAACTTCAGCGCCGAGAGAGCCACCGCCAGCACCACCCAGTTGCCCTCGAAGCGTTTGATATAGAACATCGTCTCGTCTTCGAGGTTCGCGTACCAGATCAGCATGAACTGCGAGAAACCGATGTACGCCATGAACGTCGCAAAGCCCATCACGTAGGTTCCCATGTCGTACACGTGCCGGCCCTGCACCAGGTCCGTGTGCCGGCGCAGAAAAAATGTCAGCAGCATCATCGCCGCGATCGCGCTCAGGAAGGCACCCGAAAAGCAGTAAACACCGAACATCGTGGAGAACCACTTCGGCTCCACCGACATCACCACGTCCCAACTGAAAAGCGAGAACAAAAACCCGAAGCACACCAGGAAAATGATCGCCGTGCGCAACTGCCGCGCCCGCAGGCCCGGGTCAGTTTTCTTGTCCGCTCGCAGCGATGCGGCCACCAGAAAGTACGACAGCAATACCAGCGGCACCACATACACGATCACCTTGCCCACGTGAATACCGGGGGAAAGCCACGAGTCCTTCACCGTGCCGGGGTAGGGATAGGTGGCATCCGGCGCCGCCCAGCTATAGATATAGCCGGTGCCCAGCAGCGCGAACAGCGGGAAGACGAAACCTCCGCGATAAAGGAACGACGTCAGCGCCTCCGGCAGCCGCTTCAGCACGACAACCCACTTCGCGCCCGTCACGTACTGGATCGCCAGGAACGCCGCCGCCCCCATCGCCAGGAAGAAAAAGAATAGATACGACACGAAGAAGCCCGACCACGCGTTCTGGCGCATCTCCTCGCCGCCGGTGAACGCGGCAATCAGGAAAACGAGCAGCCCGAGGACGCCCACCGCCAGCGCACCCATCGTCGCCACGGGCGGAATCCGGAGCGGGCCGGGATCGTCGATGTGAGACAGTTTTGGTCCGTGCATGTGCCGCCTGTTCCGTCCTCGCCGGTCAGTTGAGAATATAGATCGACTGCAGGTCCCGCGGCCGCTCCGGCCGCGCCGGCCTGTCCATTTCCCTCGCGTCCCAGCCGAGACGCTCCACCTCTTCCAGGTCCTCTTCCGCCGGCGTCGCCGCTATCCCGAGCGCCCGCACGTAATGCACGATCGCCCAGCGGTGCTCCCGCGTGATCCGGTCCTTATATCCCGGCATCTGGCCCTGCCCCACGCTGATCACATGGAACAGCTCCCCGTCCGTCCACTCCTCCCGGATCGACTCCGAATAGAGCGGCGGCGGCACCGGCATCCCCGCATCCGTATGCACCAGCGTGCTCTGCCCGTCGCCCGAGCCCACCACGCCGTGGCACACCATGCAGTGTATATTATAGTATTTCCGCCCGATTTCCAGGTTCTGGCGGGTGAGGGGCACCGGGTTTTCCAGCTCCGCCGCCCGCTCGCGTTCCACCACCGAGAAGGGGTACGGCTCGAAGCCCCGCGGCACCGTCCCTTCCGGCGGTACCAGCATCGCCGAACCCGTCCGGAAATAGGAGTACTCGTCCTGCGCCTTCACCGCAGGGTTCCGGTACATATCGGGCATGTATTCCCGCTGGCGCCGTTCGGGGTCCGGCGCACACGCCGAAACCAGCACCCCCACCGCAGCAACCAACGGGAGGAAATGCACGCCCTTGGAGAACATCCGGAAGGAAATCATGAGGCCGTTGTCTCTCCCTCCACCGGAACCGCGCGGAAAATGACACGCTCCCGCTTCTTGTCGATCCGGTCGGCTATCTTGACCTTCAACGTCTTGTGCCGGCGCAGGAAAGCGATCGCCCGCTTCTCCTCCTCCTCCCCGGTCACCGGGATCACCATCACAAAACGGTCGTTCGTGATCCGCTTGCTCAGGATCATCGTCTTCGGCTTCGGATACATCCCGCACGCGATCAACAGCGCAAAGAGATTGCAGAAACCCGCCAGCAGCACACCCGTCTCGAACGTGATCGGCACCCACGCAGGCCAGGAAATGAACGGCTTGCCGCCGATATTCACCGGCCAGTCTATCGCAGAGGACCACGACTGGAACGAAAAACCAAGGAACGCACCGGCAAAAAGCCCGAAGCGCGCCGCAGTGCTCGTCCACGAGCGCTGCAACCCCAGCGCCTCCTCCATCCCGTGAATCGGGTACGGACTGTACGCATCAAGGTTCTTGAAGCCCTCCTGCACACGCGCCTTCTCCGCCACGTGCATCAGGTCGTCCGCGTCGTCATAGAATCCAAGAACCGCAGGAACGTGAATCCGTGCCATTTTCTGTCAGCTCCCTTCCACGGGCCGGGGCGGGCCGCCGGGACCGCCACCACCGGGTCCCTCGTCCTCGTCCGTCTGCGCGTAATGGTCCGGATGGGCGTGATCGCCCACGCCAAGCCGAGAGCCGCGGGACGGAGACGGCAGCGTCCCCTTCAGTTCCGCGATCGCCAGCACCGGGAACACCCGGCAGAAAACCAAAAACAGCGTGAAGAAAAACCCGAACGAACCCACCGTCACCGCAATATCCCACGCCGTCGGCCAGTAAACGCCCCAGCTACCCGGCAGGAAATCGTTGTGCAGCGAAATAATGAAAATATTGAACCGCTCGAACCACATCCCCACGTTCACCAGAATCGAAATGATGAACATCCAGAGGATGCTCGTCCGGATCTTCTTCGACCAGAAGAACTGCGGCACCACCACGTTGCAGATCACCATGATCCAGAACGGAATCGCATACAAACCGAACGGCCGGCTCAGGAACTGGAACTGCTCGTACTCGTGCCCCGAATACCAAGCGATGTAGAACTCCGCCGCATACGAGTAACCCATGATGATCGACGTGCCGAGGATCACCTTGTTCATCAGTTCCATGTGCCGCATCGTGATGTAGTGCTCCATCTGGAACAGCTTCCGCATAATCACGAGCAGCGTCACCACCATCGCGAACCCTGAGAAGATCGCGCCCACGACGAAATACGGCGGGAAAATCGTCGTGTGCCAACCGGGTATGTGCGAGACCGCGAAGTCGAAGGACACGATCGAGTGCACCGAAAGTACCAGCGGCGCCGCCAGGAAGGCGAACTGCCGGTAGCACCGCTCGTAGTGGTTCCAGTCCCGCACCGAACCAGTCCAGCCGAACGACAGAATGCTGTACATCTTCTTGAAGAACTGGTTCTTCGCCCGGTCCCGCGCCGTCGCCCAGTCCGGAATCAGGCCCTGATACCAGAAAAGGAGCGAGATCGTGAAATACGTCGTCACCGCAAACACGTCCCACAAAAGCGGCGAGCGGAAATTCACCCACAATTCGCGCTCCGCAGGATAGGGGATCAGCCAGTAGGCCACCCACGTGCGCCCGACGTGCACGAGCGGGAAAATCCCCGCCGTCATCACGGCGAAGATCGTCATCGCCTCCGCAGAACGGTTGATCGACGTGCGCCAGCTCTGCCGGAAAAGAAACAGAATCGCCGAAATCAGCGTCCCAGCGTGCCCGATACCGATCCAGAACACGAAGTTGACGATATAAACGCCCCAGCCCACCGGCTGATTGATGCCGAAACGGCCCAGGCCGTAGAACATCTGATAGACGACCGGCACCACGAGACACAGCGCCAACACCTGCGCCGCGCCAAACGCAAGGTGCCACGGAAGCGAAGGGAACCTTCCCATCGGCCGCAGCACATCGTCCGTCACCTGCTCCATCTTAATGGACGGGCTCAGCAGTTGGGGCTGTTCCTTGGGGTCGAGAGCCAGACTCATCCGCTCGGGGTTCCTTGTTCCTTGGTTCGTTTACTGCCCGCCGGGGCCGTGGTACCCGTCCACCCGGTGAGCCTGGTACTTCGTGCGGTAGGGCACCGGTTCATCCCGGTTCCTCACCATCGCCAGGTACCGGACCGATGGGTCCGTGTTTATGTCCTCCAGAAGACCGTAAGCCCTCGGGTCTTCCCAGTGTGCTGCTATCTCCGAATTCGGGTCGTTCCTGTCGCCGAAGCTAATCGCCTGCGCGGGGCATGTCTGCTGGCAGGCGGTCACCATCTCGCCGTCGCGCAGCGGCTCACCCCGGTCCCGCGCATCGTCCTTCGCGTGCCGGATGCGCTGGATGCAGAACGTGCACTTTTCCATCACGCCCCTCGTCCGCGTCGTCACGTCCGGGTTCAGCACCAATTCGAGAGGCGACACCCGCCGCACGTTCTCATGCGGACCGGTCCGGAAATCCGAGTACTGCCAGAAATTGAAACGCCGCACCTTGTACGGGCAGTTGTTCGAGCAATACCGCGTTCCCACGCACCGGTTGTACGTCATCACGTTCAGCCCCTCATCATTGTGCATCGTCGCGATGACGGGGCACACCGTTTCGCACGGCGCGTGGTCGCAGTGCTGGCACATCAGCGGCTGGTGAACGATGTCCGGGTTTTCCTTGTTCCCGCGGTAATACCGGTCGATCCGCATCCAGTGCATCTCCCGCCCGCGCAGCACTTCTTCCTTCCCAACGACCGGCACGTTGTTTTCAATGGAACATGCCACCATGCACGCGCCGCAGCCGTTGCACGCGTTCAGGTCCACCGACAGGCCCCAGTGATGCCCCGCGTACCGGTGCTGCCGGCCCCAGATGCTCCGCGGGAGTTCACCGTGCGGCGTGGAGTTCGGATAGGCGTGGTACGGATTCTCCCGCCACTCCTCGAAGGTCGTCTCCCCGATGATCGGCCGGTCATAGTACGGCGCCTCCTCGGGGATATTCTCGCCCTTGCGCCTGTTGACGTAGACGCCCGCGTAGGACGGGGAATGCAGGTAATTGTGCCCCTGCACGTTCGCAAGCCGCGTCCGCCCGCGGACCCTCTCCACCTGCACCTGCCGGCCCGAATAGACAAGGCTCCCGTTCCCGCGCCCGATCAGCGGCGCCGCGTTCACGCCAACACCGTCGCCGATGCCGCCGAACGTGTTCCGGCCCCACCCGAGGTGAATCGCCACCACGTCCGCGTGCACCCCCGGCTGGATGAACGCCGGGATTTCGATCTCTTCCCCACCGGCCGAAACCCGCAGGTGGTCGCCTTCACGCACGCCCATCGCCTCCGCAGTCGAGGGCGCCAGGCTCGCGTAATTGTCCCAGCAAATCCGGCTGATCGCGTCCGGCAACTCCAACAGGAAGGGGTTCCCCATCGTGACGCCGTCGCCATGCACATTCGTCGGGTGCAGCACCAGCGCCATGCCACTGCCGGCCTCCGAAACCTCCACGTCCGCCAGCGCGCCCGCGTTGAACTCCGGCTGGGGGAGCGCACCGTGCCGGTCCTCATCGCCCACCGTGTCGAACGCGCCGAGCTGCACCGCCGCGGTCCAGAAACTCTCGAAGTCCCCCGCGTCGAGGGCGCCCTCACGGTACACCCGCTCGCGCCATGTCTCCCGCAGGAAATCGTACCAGCTCATCAGCTCCGGCTCGGGAACCTCCACTTCCTCTTCCTCTTCCTCGTCTTCCGGCTCCTCGACTTCGGGAGTCCGCAGGAACGCCTCCGAGCCCGACTCGGTCAGCAGCGCCATGAGCGACTCCTGCCACGGCCGGGTGTCGTACCGCTCGTCGTTGGCCAGCTCGCCGAATATCGTCCGGATCATCGGCTGCTGAACGCTGTAAAGCCCGCGCTGCGGCTCCGCGTCGCCCCAGCTCTCCAGCCCATGGACCGCGGGAAGCGCGTAGTCCGCCAGCGCCGCCGTCTCGTCCATCCTCAGGCCGAGCGACACCACAAGTGGCACGTTCGCGAACGCTTCCTCCACGCCCGCCGTGGCCGGCAGCGTGTACGCCGGGTTCACGCCGCTCATCAGCAGCACCGCGACTTCGCCCGCGCGCATCTCCTCGAGCAGATCCAGCATCGCCTGCTCGCTCCCCTGCGCCTGCCGGGAGGGGGAGCTGGCGATGTCGATCGTCTGTTCGTAGCTGCCCAGCGCCTGATTGAGCAGGATCCCCGCAAGGTGCAGCCCCAGCTCGTCCTCTGTCCGCGAGGCGCCGCCCGCCACGTGCACGATGCAGCGGCCCGGCGCCAGCGCCAGGGAATCGGCGGCGCGGCGAATTTCTTCCTCCGGCACGCCCGTGCGGTCCGCCGCGGCGGCCACCGTCCACGGGTCGAGAAGCTCGCGCATCTGTCCGTTCTCCGCCAGCTCACCACCGAGCCCGCGTTCCACGATCAGCTCCCGCGCGAAGGCCAGCGCCAGCGGCAACAGCCCGTCCGGCCGCACCCGGTGCCGGTAGTCCGCCTGGGCGCCGGTCATCGTCGGGGCCGGTTCGAACGCATAGACCCGCGAGATGCCCTCCTCGCGCACCTTCCGCTTCGCGGCAAAGTCCCGCTGCACTTCCACGCGCGAGGGCGACTGACCCAGCGGATCGCCGCCAAGGCACAGCACCACGTCCGCCTCCGCGAACCGGTAGCGCGGCGTCACCTCCTCGCCGAAACTCAACTGGTACGCCCGCCGCTCCGATCCGCTGCCCGAAGCCGGGTCGTACACCACGTGCTCGAAATTGTCCCCCTGCGCGAGGAACTCCTCGATCAGCCGCTCGTTCGCCGGACCGGTCACCGTCGGCGTCAGCAGCACCACCTTGCCCTGCCCGTTGCCCAGTTGGCCGCCGATCTCCTCGTACAGCCCGGCAAAACCGATCGAGGAATCGTACTCCATGTTTCCTTCGCGCCCGATGCGCACCGGGTACTTCAGCCGTTCCGGGTCATACAGGTTGAGCAGTCCCGCCTGGCCGCGTGGGCACAGCGTCCCCCGGTTCACCGGGTGCTGCGGATTGCCTTCCAGCTTGATCGGCCGGCCCTCGCGCGAAGTCACCAGCAGCCCGCACGCCGCGGGACATTCCGTGCACGTGGAGGCATAGTGATTCGAAATCCCGAGGGAAACCTCCTCCGGCTTGTTCACATAGGGCAGAATCTTCTGAACCGGCCGCTCGCAACCGGCCACCGCCGCCGCCAGCGCCGCAAAACCGCTCAGCTTCAGGAACGAGCGCCGCGTAATCGGATCGACCAGGCTTTCGCCCGCGTCCTCCGCTTCGAAAAGGCGCTCGGGCTTGGCACCGGGGTGGAATTCCTCTCCCGCACGGGAGACAAACTCCTCGTCCCCCTCGTACTCCGACAAGGTGGTCCAGTATTCCGGCCGGGAAGTGATGGGCGTGTGGTCGCTCATGGGGGAAAAGCTCTCGGCTGGCTCCTCTGGCTTCGGCAGTAAATCAATAGTGGCAGATGCTGCATTCCACGGAGGCGTTGCCGCCCCGGAGCTGCGCGCCCCGCCCGTGGAGATAGATGTCTTCCTCGTATTCCTTCAGCCGGGCGAGGATCACCTGCGCGTCCTCCCCCTCGTACCGCTCGGCGTAGTAGCGCTCGAAGTGACGCGACACACTCTCAAAACCGGGCGTATCCGCCGGCTCCACCTCCGCGTAGCGCTCCCGCTCCTCGTCCGTCACCGGCGCCTCATGGTACGTCGGTGGATGGTTCACGTTCCGCACGTAGGTGTCCTGACGGTGGCATTCCATGCAGGAGGCCATCTCCAGCTTCCGCCACTGCTGCACCACCGGCATGTTCTGCACGGGGCCGTGGCATTCCTGGCAGGAAATCCCCGCCGCCACGTGCCAGCGGTGGCTGAAGTACGAGTGGTCCGGCAGACTATGAATCCGCACCCAGGGCACAGGTTCGCCGCTTTCGTAATACTCCGCCAGCCGCTGTATATCCGGGCTGTCCTGCCGCACGATCGAGTGGCAACCCATGCACGTCTCCACCGAAGGAATCCCTGCATGAGCCCCCTTCTCCGCCTGATGGTGGCAGTACAGACACTCCATCTCCAGCACACCCGCGTGCAGCACGTGGCTGAAGGGAATCGGCTGCTGGGGGGCATAGCCCTCGTTCGAGAACATGCCGTACAACTGATAGACGCCCACGGCCGCCAGGCCGAAGGCCAGAAGAAGAACGCGCCAGTACTGCAGCATCCGGAATCCGCACTCCTTCGGTGCTTTGTTGACCCGGGCCCGAAGGCCGCAACTCATCCCCTCAGGGGCGGTCGGCCGCCAATGCGCACGGCACCCGCCTGCGGTGACAACACAAACTTGAATCGGCGCGTGGCATGCCGGATTGAGGACCGTCCGGTAAGGTTCGGCCCCTGCCGGTCCACGCTGAGCAACCCGCGAAAGATTGTGACGGATTTCACAAACCGCAAGCCAAAAAGCACCCCGCCCAGCCGCCCGGGTGCGTCTCCCGGATCCGCGAGACGGTTATGCGGTTTTGGCCATGGGGGGGAAGTCTTGGTCCCATTCCTCGTTGGCGCGGCATAGCCGCAGGGCCACGATCGCGGGGATGTTCCCGCG
>SLMS01000049.1 GCA_007133495.1 Candidatus Sumerlaeota bacterium
CCAGTCGCCGTAGGCCTCGCGCATGAGGGGTGTGGGGTCCTCCAGGCCGAGGAGGCTTTCGAGGCCTTTGCGCTGGCATTTGAGGCCGCTCAAGGTGGAGGCGAAAAGGGCGCTGCGGAGTTCGGAGCCGGTGCGGAGGAACTCCATGAGGAAGCCGGCGGAGAAGCAGTCCCCGCAGCCGGTGGTATCGACGATCTGCTGGCCCGGGAGGGCGGGGATGCGGGCGTAGCGCATCTCGCCGTTGCCCTCCTTCCGCCATGCCATGGCGGCTCCCTGGCCGCCGAGGGTGAGCGTGGCGATGCGCGGGCCCGGACGGGAGAGAAGGAAGGCGGCGGCAGTGCGGTATTCGTCCTCCTCGGTGGGATGGAAGCCGAAGAAGCGCTCGGCCTCCCACTCGTTGCCTTGGACCATGGTGACGTGGCGGAACCATTCGGGCCAGTCGTGAAAGCGGTGGCCCTTGACGGGGATGCCGTTTTCGCGCTTCCTGCCGAGGTTGTGTACATCGAGATAGACAGGGCCGCGGACAAGCCGGCCGAGTTCGCGGAAGGTGGCCAGGGTGAGTTCGTGACCGCTGATGAAGTTGACGAGCGCGGCGTCGCAGCTTGCTGCGCCGCGGACTTCCCCGGGGCCGAGGGGCGGGGACACCACGGTCATGCGCTCCCGGCGGGAAGTGGGGGTCACGTACCGGAGAATGTTGGAGTCGGTGCCGGTCTCGTTGGGATAGAGGTGGGAAAGATCGACGTTGGGCAGTTCGGCCAGGGTGGTGCGGCGGAGGCGGTCGAGGTGTTCGGGGGAGATGCGGCCGAAGGGGACCAGCTCGTCCTGGGGCCCTGCCGCGGCGGCAAGGGCCAGCAGGTTGTACAGGATGCCGCCAAAGGACTCGAACGGCTGGCCGTCGAGGCCGTATATCTGGTCGTGCATGACAGTGCCGAACAGTCCGATGCGCATGGAGAGGGAGCCGGTGCGGTCAGTCCTTGGGAGAAGGCCGGCGGGCGCATTGCCGCGCGGCGCGTGGTGAGACTTCCGGCCCCCGGGGAAAGAGGAACAACCCGAAAGTCCGGCGCGGCTCGGGCCGGGGCACTGCGCGGCCTGCACCGGGGCTGCCGATCAGGCTGGCGGCGGGCGGTGGGAGTATCTGGCCTTGAGGCGCCAATTGTCTTGGCCCGCTAATGGCCAGCGCAGGCAGGCCACGCTCCCGGAGAGTGTGTTTCAGTAGAGCCCCCGCGCATTCCGATCCCCGGAGGTGTTGCACTCGTGACGGTACGGGTCACCGTTTTTCTTGCCGTGTACGTTTTGGTTCTGGGGGTAAACCCCGTGTTCTCAATCGAACAGTTGGAGGAATTGCCTGCCGATACGTTCGGTGAAGTTCGTGACCGGGAGGCGATGGAGCTGGACGAGCAGCTCATTCTCGAACCGGGGGAGCTTCCCGATTACGACCTGTTGCGGCTGGATATCGGGGAGGAGAGAGAGCTGGACGAGAGTTACCTGATCTCGCTCCCTGTGCTGGAGGAGGAGATCGTGGAGGACCGCATTATCTTCCCCGACGTGGACCCGAATGAGCCCTACGCAGGGTTGGAGCTGCCCGAGCTGGTGGAGATCGCGGTGGCGAACAACCTCGGGCTGCAGAACATGAGGCGGAGCGTGCGGATCGCGCGCTCGCAGTTGCGCTCCTCGCAGGCGGATTTCATCCCGTTCGTGGACCTTGTGGGCAGCACCCGTTACAGCCACTTCCGGGATCAGGGCGCCACGCGCACCGTAACGGAGACGGACGCCGACGGCGAGACGACGACGACCCAGCGCGACACGGTACGGAACACCGAGACGATCACGAACATCGGCGGGGTGGAGACCGGCGTGCAGCTCCCCACGGGGGGTAGCCTGACCGGGGATGCGAGCATGCGCCGGCAGGATACTCACATCACCGACGGTGGTGGCGTGGCCGGGGGCGACAAGACCTACGATTCGGTGGCGGAAGTCCGCTACATTCAGCCACTGCTGCGGGGTGCGGGCACGGACGTGGGGATGGCGGACCTGCGGCGCGCGCGGCTGCGGGAGATGGATCAGATCATGAACGATCAGCTCTCCCAGCGCGACGTGACGCTGAACGTGATCAGCGCGTACTTCAACATCCTGCAGACGGCACGGCAGCTTCAGGTCTCGCGCGACTCGATCCGCGAACGGCTGCGCTTCCTTGAGGAGACGCAGGTGCGGTTCGACGTCGGGCGCGTGGACGAGTCGGAGATTCTGCGGGCGGAAATTCAGTATCTCCAGGAGTTGGAGACGGCAATCAGCCGGCGGCGGACGCTGGACGATCAGCGGGAGAACCTGTTGATTCTGCTGGGTTTGCCGCTCGATACACCGATCTCGATCGTGGAGATCACGGATGAGCTGGCGGACCGGGGAAGGGTGCAGACCCCACTGCCGCAGGACGCCGTGGAGGAGGCGCTGAACAACCGGCTGGAGCTGATGCGCAGCGATATCAGCCTGGCGCTCTCGGAGATCGACCTGCGGGTGGCACGCAACGACGTGCTGCCGCAGCTCAACTTCGACGCGGGCTACAGCCGGAGCGAGACGAGCGGAAGCTACACGAGCGCCATGGGCTTCGAGAACGAAGGCTGGGACGCGGGGCTTTCGGTAAGGGTTCCGCTGGTGAACATTCAGCGGCGGGAAGCGGCACGGAGGTCGCTTCTCTCCTTGGAGCAGGACCAGACCAACCGTCTGGCCACCGAAAGGAACCTGATCCAGGACGTGCTGAGCACGCACCGTTCGGTTCAGGCAACGGAAGCGCAGTTGACGATTCTGCGCAAAAGCGTTGAACAGGCGCGGCGGAGTCTGGAACTAATCAACGGGCGATTTGAGGTCGGGTACGCTAGCGTGACCGAAGTGCGGCTGGCACAGGATGACCTCTTCGCCGCGGAGACGCGGTACAGCAACGCGCTGCTGAACTACCAAATCCAATTGGCGAATCTTTACGTCGCCATGGGAAGGCCACTGCTCTGATGGGACCTACAGCCAGGAAGCTCGCCAAGTGGACAGCCATCGTCGCCGTCGCGGGCATCGTCGCGACTGGAGGCTACCATGGCGTCCAGACGATCGAGACCGGAGCGACGGCCAGCGCCAGCGGATCGATCCCGACAGCGGAGGTCCGCCGGGGGCCGTTTGCGCGGACGGTTAGCAGCGTCGGTGAGCTTCGTGCCGCGCGGAGCTACCCGGTCTCCGCCCCCCACCGCGGGCAGGTGGTTCAATTGGTCCCCGAGGGCACAAGGGTGGAGGAAGACGACCCGATCTTCTGGCTGGACACGCAGGACGAGGAAGACCGGCTGCGCGACGAGCGCGCCCAGTTGGAGTTGGCGCTGAAGGACCTTCAGGCGGCCGAGCAGGAGTACGAACTGCAGGAGCTGCTGAACGAGTACAACCTCCAGAGCGAACTCTCGCGCGTTGAACTGGCCGAGCATCGGCTGGAGGACGCCGAGCAGAAGTACGAGGCCGAGCGCATCCTGGTCGAGCGGGCGATCTCACCCCGCAGCCGGTTGGACGAGGCGGAGCTGGCGGTAATGCAGGCGCGCGTGGAGCTGCGCAACGCGCGGATCAACCTGCGCAAGACCGAGGAGAACCTGGCGTCGAACCTCCGCCAGCGGCAGAACTCGATCGAGCGTGCGCAGCTCGACGTGGACCGGGTCGAACGGCGTATCACGGAACTGGAAGAGCAGATCGAGAACTCCACGGTCCGCTCCCCCGCCACCGGAGAGGTCTCCTACCTGCAGGTGTGGAGGAGTGGGAGTTTTTCGAAGATTGCCGAGGGGGACCAGCTTCACCCGCGGCACAACGTGGTGGAAATTCCAGACCGTTCGCAGATGCTGGCGGTGATTCCGGTGAGCGAGATCGACGTTTCGCTGGTGGAATCGGGTCAGCCGGCGGAGATATTCCTCGATGCGATTCCCGGGCTGAGCTTCAACGGCACGGTGCAGCGCAAATCGGTGGTGCCGGTGGACGCGGCACAGAGCACCAGGCCGGGGGCTGCCAGCGGGGGCGAGAGCGGCGGCCCGCGGGAGTTCGAGGTCCGGGTGCGGCTGGATGACCACGACGAGCGGTTCTTCCAGGGCATGACAGCTTCGGTGACGATTGACGTGAAGCGGCTGGACGAGGCGCTCTACATGCCGCTCGAAGCGCTGACCATGGAGGACGGCGAGCTGGGCGTTTTTCGCGCGGGTGGAGGTAATCCGGAGTTCGTTCCGGTGACCGTGCAGTTGATGAACCACCGCCATGCGGCGGTGAACGCGGAGCTTGCCGGCGGGGAGCAGGTCTATCTGCGCCACCCGGGATTGAATCAGGACGATGCGCGGGAGCGCGGCTTCCTGGCGCTGCGCGAAGCGCGCCGGCAGATCGACGAGCCGCCGATCCCCGGCACCGAGGAGACACCGGAAGACCTCCTTCTCAGCGATGCGGGTGATCAATGAGCGCGATCATCCGGCTGGAGGACGTCACAAAAGTCTATAAGATGGGGGCCTTCGAGGTTCACGCGCTCCGCGGAGTGAACGCCACGGTGGTGGAGGGCGATTATGTCGCGATCATGGGCCCTTCGGGGAGCGGCAAAAGCACGCTGATGCATATCATCGGGTGCCTTGACCGGCCGACGGCTGGGGTTTACGAGCTGCGCGGCCGGCAGGTACAGTCGCTCAACGACGACGAGCTTTCCCACACGCGCAACCGGGAGATCGGGTTTGTGTTTCAGAGCTTCAACCTGCTGCCGGTGATGACGGTGCTCGGGAACGTGGAGCTACCGATGGTCTATTCCGGGCTGCCGGCGCGCCAGCGCCACAAGCGGACGTTAGAAGTGATCGAGAGCGTCGGGCTGTCCGACCGGATCAAGCACCTGCCGAATGAGCTGAGCGGCGGGCAGTGCCAGCGCGTGGCGATCGCCCGGGCGCTGGTGAACGACCCTGCCATCATCCTTGCGGACGAGCCGACGGGGAACCTCGATTCGAAGACGGGCGAGGAGATCATGGCGCTGTTCGACGACCTGAGCCGGCAGGGCCGCACGATCCTGCTCGTGACGCACGAGCGCGACGTGGCGGAACACGCCGACCGGATCATCCATGTGCGCGACGGCGTGGTGAACGAGGTGGAGGTGCTCAAGCCGCGGCCGGGCGAGAAGGAAGAGGTGGCCGGCGCCGGGGCGGCCGCCAGGTAGGGATTACTTTCCAGGCACCAGTTGAATGAGGGCGATTTCGGGCCGGCAGTTCCACCGGAAGTGGAAGGCGCTGGTGCCGACGCCGCGGCTTATGTAAACGCGCGTTTGCGGCGTTTCGACAAGCCCGCTGACGTACTTGGCCGACCCATCGGAGAAGACGGCCAGCTGGCGGCCGAGCGGGCGGACCTGGCCGCCGTGGGTGTGGCCGGAGAGGATCGCGTCCACGCGTTGGCCGTCCAGGAGCAGTTCGGCACAGTGGGGGTTGTGGGAGAGGAGCACGGTGGGTTTGCTGGCGGGTGCCCCGTGAAGGGCCCTGCCGGGGGCGCACTCGCCTTCCCAGAGGTCGCCGACTCCGGCGACGACAAGGGACTCACCGCCGGCGCTCGCGCCGTTGAGCCGGCTCTGGAGACGGCGGCGGGCAGGACGGACGGTGCGGTGGTCGTTTTCGAGGAAGTGGAATCCTGCCTCGCGGCAGGCCGCGTGCATGTCTGGGAGGGGAACGCGGTAATCGTGGTTGCCGCGGGTGACCCAGCACCCGTCCGGAGCGCGGAGGTCGCTGAGGATGGAAAAGCAGCGGCTGAGGTGCCTTGTTTTGCGCGCGATGAAGTCGCCGGGCAGGGCGACCATGTCGGCGTCCAAGGCGTTGGTCTTGCGGACGATGCTGCGGAGGAAATCGCGGCCGCCGCGGAAGCTGTAATGGATGTCGGAGAGGAGAGCGATCCGGTATCCGTCGAGGGCCGGGGGAAGGTCACGGACGGGAATCTGGACGTTGGTGGTCTCGATGAGGCGGGGTTCTACGAGCACTCCGTAGCCGATTCCGCCGCCGAGTGCTTTCATGGCCCGGGTGGCATGGCGTCTTAAAATGGGACGGCCGCCGAGGCGGAATCGCACACGTGCGGCCACTTGGTGGGCATTACTGCGCAGTTCTCTGCGGAGGGTTCGGGGGAGGGAGATGGTTGAAAACAGGGACAATAGGGGCTACCTGCGTGCCAGGGAGTCGATCAGATCGCGCAGTGCTCGCGCACGGTCCTCAGGCATGATGGCGAAAAGGATTCCAACCGAGCAGGCGGCGCGTTCCTCGCCCGAGCCGGTGGGGGGTGTGATATCCTCCATGGGGCTGAGCCAGACCATCTGACCGCGCAGGGGGGAGACCTCGGGGACCTTGGGGAGTTCGACTTCGATGCGGACGGGTGTTTCACCGGCGATGGTTTCTTCCCAAGCATCGACCTGCCGGCGGTCGATGCGGGGCAGGTCCACCCTCATGCCGTTCTGCGTGATATTGCGGGTGAGACCGGCGACGGGCTCGCGGGTCATGGCCCATGCTGGCCCGTGAACCTGCACGAAGCAGGTGCTTTCGTAGTGGAGACGTTTCTCGCGGCGTTTTTCCGCCGGGGCGGTCTCCGGGTCCTCCCGTGTGTCGATATCGTCTTCGTTCATCGTGCGGGACCGATGTCCTCGACGGGATTGGGTTTCTGGTCCAACTGGAGGTGGGGTTCGTTTTCGTCGCCGGGCGATGGTTCGCCGGCGCCGCCTCCCGGGGTTGCGTAGAGGTAGGATTCGAAGAGCTTGTTGTAGGAGGTCCACTTCTCGCCGCGTTCGGAGGCGCGGTCGGCTTCGGTGGTGAAGACGGCCATGTAGGCTTCGGTGTGGTCGGCGTAGTGGAGCACGAGCGCTTCGCGGGTCTTGGGCGTAATGGGCGAGCCCCACTCCAGCCGGCCGTGGTGGCTCAGGAGCAGATGGAGCAGGCGCGCCTGGCATTCGCGGTCGAACCCTTCGGCGCGCCGTATCTGGTTGATGAGGGCATCGACCATGGAGGTGCCGATGGAGATGTGACCGAGCAAGCGGCCTTCGGTGGTGTAGGTGATGGTGCGCTTCCAGTCGAGTTCGCGTATCTTGCCGATGTCGTGAAGAAGCGTGCCGGTGATGAGGATGTCGCGGTCCACGGGTTCGTACACCGAGGCGATGGAATCGGCGAGCTTCATGACGTTGAGGGTGTGTTCGAGCAGGCCGTGGATGTAGGCCTGATGGACGCGGGCGGCGGCGGGGGCATGGGTGTACATTTCGCGCAGGCGCGGGTGGCCGAAGACGCGGTCGAGCAGGCGCCGGCAGTCCTCGTTCTGGACCTTGGCGATCCACGCGTCGAGTTCTTCCTCCATCTCTTGGAGCGGACGGGGGCTGACGGGGAGGAAGTCGGAGAGGTCCACCTTCTCGTCGTCCACATGGTTGAGGCGCTTTACGGTGAGCTGCATATTGCCGTTGTACTCGCCGACGTCACCGCCAACCCAGATGAAGTCGCCGGTGCGGATGGCGCCTTCCATCAGATCGGGGTGCGGTTCCCAGTGGACACCGGCGAGCCGGCCGCTGGCGTCTTCGAGCGTGAGGAGAAAGAAGGGCTCGCCGTTCTTCTTCTTCCGCTGGTCGAGGGCGAGCAGGTGATAAACGCAATCGACGGTGTCTCCGGGACGGAGTGTGGCGAGCGGAACGTGCTGGCGGGTTTCCCCCTGGACGGACACGTGATTCTCCCGAGGTGGCGGTAGCCTTGTGTTGGGCCGTTGGCGCGTGCCGGTCAACCGGAGGATTTGGCGCGGGCCAACGCCTCGCCGAGATGGTGCACGCTGCGGGCCAGTGCGTGGCGGATTTCCTCCTCGGTGGCGAAGTCCGGGTCGCGCTCTGCCTCGATGGTAACGGGGCCCGGGTAGTTCTGCCGGCTGAGTTCGCGGAGGAGCGCGGTGAAGTCCACCTCCCCAAACCCCGGGAACCGGTCCTGGGAAGTGCGCACGTCAAAGCAGCCGTATTGCTGAAGGGCGGCGGAGTCGCGCTGGTGGTCCTTGGCGTGAAAGTGAACGATGCGGCCCGGGAAGGCGCGGAGGAATTCGAGCGGGTCGATCATGAGCTTCACGCAATGGCTGGGGTCGAACTCGATCCCGAGGGCGGGAGAGGGGACGAGTTCGAAGAGGCGTTCGTACGCGGCGGGGCAGTAGGCAATGTTGATGCCGCGAACGGGATAACCGCGGTACATGGTGCAGTTTTCGAAGGCGATGCGGACGCCGGCCTGCTCGGCAGCGCGTGCCAGCGGTGTCCAGACTTCCTGGAAGCGGGGATAGTTGTCCTCCAGGGGCAGTTCCGGGTCGCGGCCGGCAAAGACACCGACGGCGCGCGCGCCGAAAAGAGGGGCCATGCGCAGGACGTTGCGCAGCCGGCGGTCTTCAAGCTCGCGCAGCTCGGGGTCCGGCGCGAGATGGTTGCGGTAGAAGCCAAGGACGGGAACGGAGAAGTCCCCGGAGCGGAGGCGATCGGCCGCCTCGCGGGCCTCGTGCAAGTCCGGGTCTTCGGTGTCTATCGGGAAACCGGGACCGAGGCGTATCTGGAGGGTGCGGATACCGAGGGCCCTGGCGCGGTCGAGCCGTTCGGGAATGAAGGGCGTGAGCAGGCCGATTTCCATGGGTGGAGCGGCTCCTTTCGCGGCGGACTGAACTTAGGGTGGGGCCGCGGCACCTCCGGGGCAATGAGGCGGTTCTGGCGGAAGGCACTGGTGAAGGCGAAAGCGGCGCCTCCGGCATCCTTTTTCCCGGTTTTTGCGTTGAATAAGCGGGGCGTCTGCCGGTAGGTAAGAGGGCAGCGCCATGAGAGGAGTGAACGGCGATGATAGACCCAACAGCAATTGCAGCGGGCACGGACGCGATGGGGCTGATCGGCACGCTGGCCCTTGTGCTCGGCGCGAGCTGGACGGCCGGGATCAATCTTTACGCCACGTTGGCGGTGCTGGGGCTCCTGCACCGTTACGCGGAGGGTTTTGTCCTGCCGGGTGATATGGCGGCGTTGGGGAGTTACTGGGTGATCGGCCCGGCGGCATTCATGTACGCGGTGGAGTTCTTCACGGACAAGGTGCCGGCGATCGATTCGCTGTGGGACACGGTGCACACGTTCATCCGGATTCCGGCGGGTGCGGTGCTGGCGGGTATGGCCGTCGGGGAGGTGCCGCTGGAGATGCAACTGGCGGCGGGTATCCTGGGCGGGACGCTGGCGCTGGGCTCGCACGCGACGAAATCCACGACGCGCATGGCGGCACACGGCAGCGGAACGAGTCCGGTGACGGGTCCGTCGCTTTCGATCGCGGAGGACGTGCTGGTGATCGGGACGATCGGGCTGGTTGCGGCCAATCCGATGCTGGCGCTGGTGGTGATGGTGGTGATGCTGGCCGGCGCGGTGCTGCTGATGTGGACTTTCTGGCGCGTGGCGAAGCGCGTGTGGAAGGCGTTGTTCCGGAAGACGCCGCCAAGGCGGCCGGCAAAGCCCGCGCCCGCCTGAGCGCGCCGGCAGTATGACCAGACGAGAGGAAACCAGCCGCACCGGCCGCCGCGCCGGTGCGGTTTTGTTCCGGGGGTGGACGGGGTCGTGTGCAGCGCGCACGATATTGGGCGTATCTTGGGATTGTCATCCACTTGGCAGGATCGAAGGCGTTCGCCGGAATGGCACCGCTCATGGAGGGGGAGCTTGCTGCCGCCCCATGCGTGCCGGCCAGCCGGAGTGCGCGCGGGCAAGCCCGCGGCGCAAAGGCGGCGGCAAGCCGCGCGCACTCCAAGGGTACGCGGCACTCGCGGCAGGAAGGCCCGGCAAGAGCGAGGAGATGCGCCCGACGATGTTTTCGTGAAATCTTTGCCCTTGACGTTCACCTAACCTTCGCTTTCTCCTTCACGCGGTTTGGCGGACTACAAGCCGGTACGCGGCAAGGAGGAACCTCCGGTGTATCTGACACGCAGACAGCGCGAGATTTTCGAGTTCATCCGCGAGTTCATCGAGGAGCATTCCTACTCTCCCTCGCTGGGAGAGATCGCAGAGGGCATGGGGCTCTCCTCCCTGGCCACGGTGCACAAGCATCTGAGCAACCTTGCGGAGAAGGGGGTGATCCGCCGGCACTGGAACCGGGGCCGGGGGATCGAGCTGGCGCAGGGGCTCGACCGGCCGGCGATGGTCCACACGCAGCTCGACGCGGCGTACAAGCTGCCGATCAAGGGCACGGTGGCCGCAGGCGTGCCGCTGGAAGCGGTGGAGATGGAGGACGAGCGCTACCCGGTGCCGGCCGAGTTGATCCGCGACGCGGACGAGAGCTTCGTCCTGCGCGTGCGCGGCGATTCGATGATCGAGGACGGCATCCACGAAGGGGACCTGCTGATCGTCGAGCGCCGCAAGCAGGCACGCAACGGCCAAGTGGTGGTGGCGCTGGTGAATGGTTACGAGACTACGGTCAAGCGCCTGTACCGCGAAGGGAAGGCAATCCGCCTTCAGCCGGCCAACGCGGATATGGAGCCGATCTACGTCATGCCGAAGGATATCGAGGTGCAGGGCCTGGTGGTGGGCCTGATTCGGCGTTACGGAGCGTAGGGAGGGCGCTTTTCGCTTGATGGCAGGGGTGTGGGTTTTGACCGTGGCGCCGCCATGAGCGAAGCACCGCCAACTCCGGAAAATTCCAGGGCAGTTCTGGCCATCGACGGCCCCGTCGGCGTCGGGAAATCGACGGTGGCGCGGCGCGTGGCCGAACGGCTCGGGTTCTTCCATCTGGACACCGGGGCGATGTACCGTTGCGTGGCGCTGCGGGCAATGAAGCTTCCGGAGGAGAAGCGCGCCGATGGGGCGGCGCTTCGCCGGATCGCGGAGCAATCGCGTATCGATTTACCAGAGCCGGGGGTGGTTTTGCTCGACGGCGAGGACGTGTCCGAGGCGATCCGCTCGGAGGAATTGAGTGCCGAGGTGGCGATCGTGGCGGATGATCCGGGAGTACGGGAAGTGCTGGTGGCGCGCCAGCGCGAGATCGGCCTGCGCCAGCCGGCGGTGCTGGAGGGCCGGGACACCGGGACGATGGTCTTCCCGGATGCGGCGCTGAAGATTTTCCTCGATGCCTCTCCGGCCAGCCGGGCGAAGCGGCGGACGGAGCAGCTCCGGGCGGCGGGAGAAGCTGCGGACTACGAGGCGGTTCTTGCCGGCCTGATGGAGCGGGACCGGCGGGACCGTGCCCGGCCGGTAGGGGCGCTCCGGATCGCGGCGGGGGCACGGATCGTTGACACGACCAACCTTACGGAGGACGTGGCGGTCTCGCTGCTCGCCGCCATGGCGCAGGACCATCCCGTTTTCGCCGCGGCGGCTGCCGGGGCGGCACGTTCATGACCTCAGCGAAACGGAACGAGCACGACGTGGAGTTTCAGCCCTTCGCCGGGGGACTGCCCGGGGCGGTGGTCTATCGCGTGTGCAGGAGTTTGGTGTGGCTTTACGCGAAGCTCTACCACCGGCTGGAGGTCAGCGGACGGGAGAACTACCCGCGGGGAGAGCCGTTCCTGCTGGCGTGCAATCACGCAAGTTTCCTCGACCCGCCGTTTGTGGGCGTGACCGTACCGCAGAGGATGGCGTACCTTGCGAAGGAGGAGCTTTTCCGCATTCCGCTGTTCGGGCTGCTCTTGCGCGCGGTGGGTGCGTTCCCCATAAGGAGGAACATCGCGGACCTGACAGCGTTGCGGCGCTGCCGCGAGGTGCTGCGGGCGGGACACCCGCTGATCGTGTTCCCCGAAGGGACGCGTACGACGGATGGGCAAATGAAGGAGGCACGGCCCGGAGTGGGAATGTTGGCGGCGCAGAATGCGGAGCTGCCGATCGTGCCGGTGCATATCGAAGGGACGTTTGCGGCATGGGGGCCGGGGAAATTGCTTCCGAGACCCTCGAAAGTGCGCATCCGGGTGGGTAAGCCTTTTCGCATTTTGGTGCCGGAAAGCGGCGAATCGGTAAAAAAGCAGTTGTACCGAGAAATCGGCACCAAAATACTCGCCCATATTGCCAACGTTGATCCCTCCGGGCAGAGGCTGAAGGAAGCGGATTCAATGGAAACCGACGGAAAACCCGTCACCTTTATAGAGACCAAGGAGTCACCGGACGATGGTGCCGGAAACCGGACGCCCTAACGACCACCCTGAAGAAGCTCCCGAAGAGCAGTTCGACCAGGACCCCTCCCAGCAGGAACCCCTAGACGAGGAAGACGCGGCGTTGGAGAGAGAATTCTCCGCGCTGCTGGACGAGCATTTGCCCTCCGGCCAGCAACCGAGGCGAGGGGAGATCGTGTACGTCCCCGTTGTGGGTATCTCGGAGGACTCGGTGCTGGTGGACGTGGGCGGAAAATCCGAAGCACGCCTGCCGGCCGAGGAGTTCGTGAAGGTGGGTGACCAGCTTCAGGTGCGCGTGGGCGACCAGATACCGGTCCTGCAGACGAGCGGCGGCAAGGAAGGCACGCCGCGGCTGAGCCACCGCCGGGCACGCCAGCGTATCGCCCAGGAAGCCGTCAAGCAGGCGCACGACGAGGGCCTGCCGGTGCGTGGCGTCGTGACCCGTGTGGTCAAGGGCGGCGCGATGGTGGACATCGGGCTGGACGCGTTCATGCCCGCCAGCCAGGTGGACCTGTTCAAGGTGCCGGACCTGAAGAGCTTCATGGGCCAGGAAGTCGAGGCGGATATTCTTGAGTTCGACGAGCAACGGGGCCGCGCGGTGCTCTCGCGCCGGCGTCTGCTCTTCAAGCGCCAGGAGGCGAAACGGGCCGAGTTCCTGAAGACGCTCGAGCCGGGCAGCACCGTCACCGGCAAGGTGAAAAACATCCTGGACTTCGGGGTGTTCGTGGACCTTGGGGAGGTAGACGGTTTCGTCCCGCGCGAGGAGGTCTCCTGGGACCGCGGGAAGGCTCCGGCCGAGGCGCTTGAAGCGGGCCAGGAGGTGGAGCTGAAGATTCTGAACGTCTCGCCGGAGAGCGGGAAGATCACACTCTCGCGCCGGCGCCTTAGGGAAAACCCTTGGGACACGATCGACGAGCGCTATCCGCCCGGGCAGACGGTGACGGGCACGGTAGTGGCCATCGAGCCCTACGGCGCCTTCATCCATATCGAGGAAGGCATCACGGGGATGGTCCACGCGAGCGACATGTCCTGGGCGAGCGGGAACAAGAAGCCCGAGGACTTCGTCAAGGTGGGCGATCAGGTCACCAGCCAGATCATCGATATCGACCGGCAACGGCGCCGGCTCTCACTCGGGTTCAAGCAGCTCCAGCGCGATCCGTGGACGGATGTGAAGGAGCGCTTCCCCGAAGGAAGCCGGCACAAGGGCACGGTCAGTTCGACCACTGCCTACGGTGTCTTCGTCAAGCTGGACGAGTACGTCGAGGGCATGGTGCACGTGAGTGACCTCAGTTGGGACCGGAGCGTTCGCAGCGCGAAGAATTTCGTGGAGCCGGGCCAGGAGGTGGAGGTGGTGGTCCTGGGCCTGGATGACCAGAAGCGCCGCATCAGCCTCGGGATGAAGCAGCTGACGGATTCGCCCTTCGACGCGTACATGAAGGAGCATCCGGTGGGGAGCCTGGTGACGGGGAAGGTGACGCGGTTTGCGCCGTTCGGTGCTTTCGTGGAGCTGGCCCCCGGGCTGGAAGGGCTGATCCACATCAGCCAGATTGACGTCAAGCGGGTGGAGCTGCCGGAGAAGGCGCTCTCGCCGGGCGAAGAGGTGACGGTGAAAATCGTCGATACGAACCGTAACCAGCAGAAGATTTCGCTCTCGCGCAAGGAAGCGATGCGCCAGCAGGAGAAGGAAGTTTCCCGCCAGTACATGAAGAGTCAGGACACGACCTCGGGCGGCATGTCGCTGGGCGATGCGTTGCGCGAGGCGCAGAAGAAACAGGAATCGGACTGAGGTTGCCGCGGCCACGGGGCCGGGCAGTCCCCAGGGAAACCGGAACGCCGCCCCACGCCGGGCGGCGTTTCTTATCCATCGGGCGTAAAGCGAACACGAAGGCATGAGTGGCGAAACTGTTGAGATGACGGCGCAGGGCCAGCCGGCCGGCCATGCGCCGGTGCCCGGCATGCCGGAGACGCATTACCTCAAAGGGCGAATCCTCCAAGCGATGGACTGATGAGGCGCGAGCGATTCAAGAGCCCCGGAACACGCCTTTTCCTCGAAGCGCTGGCCGTGGTGGTGCTGGTGCAGCTTTTCTATCATCCTCTGTGGGTGCTGGGGAGCATCCAGTCGGGGGGCGACGCGGCGAACCTTTTCTGGCCGGTGAAGATTCTTGTGCAGGAATCGCTCTGGGGCGAGGGCGTGGTGCCGCTTTGGAACCCGTGGTCGTTCATGGGGGCACCGCTGGCGGGCTCGCTCCAGCACGCGGTGTTCTATCCGCCGGAGTGGCTGATATACGGGCTGTTTCCGGCGCACTGGGGGTTGAACCTGGGGAACCTGCTGCACCTTGCGGCGGCGGGAGCGGGGATGTGGTTCTGGCTGCGGGTGGGACTGCGCTTCGGACCGGCGCCGGCGGTGACAATGGGAGCGGCGCTGCCCTGCGCGGCGTGGTTCTGGGGGCAGCAGGAGCACATCAACCAGCTCGCGGCGGCGGCGTACATGCCGTGGATGGCGGCGGTGCTGTGGCTGCTGATGGCCGGGCGGATGCGCTGGCAGACGTTTGCGATTGTCTATACGGCGCTGGGTGCGGTGCAGTTCATGACGGGGCATCCGCAGGAGGCGTTTTACGCGCATTTCCTCTGCATGCTGCTGGCGGTCGGGAAGCTGGCGGTGTCGCCGGAGCGGCGGGCGGTCGCGGGCCGGCTTGCGCGGGCGGCCGTGCCGGTGGGCGCCGTGGCGGGGCTTCTGGTGGCGGTGCAGCTTCTCCCGACGATGGAGCTGCGGGAGCATTCCCGCCGGCAGTTCCGTGACCCAACCTATGCGCTTTCCTTTTCCATGCCGCCGGACCTGCTTTGGACGTATATACAGCCGCACCGGTTCGGCAGCTTCCGCGAGGGGTATTTCCTGCGCGGGCCGGACGGGCGGATTCTTCCGGACCCGGCGGGCAATCCGGCGTGGGACAGGCGCGCGTACGGTGAGTACGGGCTGTTTCTGGGCGCACCGGCTCTGCTGCTGGCAGCACTCGGATTGTTCGCTCTACGGCGCAGATGGCTCGGGTGGGGGCTGCTTGCGGTGGCGGTGCTGGCGCTCCTGCTGGCGATGGGAGGGAACACCGACCCTCGACGGCTGCTGGCGATGGAGTTCACCGAGTTCCCCCAGCCCGGCTACTCGCTGCACGAGCTTTTCCTGCGCCTCTTCCCGGTGGCGGAGGGCTTCCGTGTGCCCGCGCGCATTTCGATACTCGCGACTTTCTCGCTGCTGACGTTGGCGGCGTTCGGCATGCGGTTCCTTATGGACACGGTGCCGCGCGGTGGCGTGCGGCAGGCGCTGCCGGTGTTGATCGGCACGGCGATGCTGGTGGCGCTGTATGTGCCGAGCAGGAACGAGAAGTTTCACTACCCGGTGCCGGTTTCCGAGCTGGCGGAATTGATGGAAGCGGGTGCGGAGGGGCGCACGCTCGACAACCGGCACTTCCGCCTGACGACGGCGGACGACGGCCGGCTCATCGCTGAACGGCACCGCGAAACGACCTTCGCCGAGGGCAACCCGGTCGCCAACCGCTTCGTGGCGCTGCAGCCCCACCTGAACGCGCCGCAGCGCGTGCCGCTGGTGGACGGGTACGAGGAGGGGCTCGTCCCGACGGCCCGGTTCAAGGACCTTCTGCACGCGTTCAACCGGAACTTCCGGGATTTCCGCCCGGATGGGGAGTTCCTCTCATTGCTCGGCGTGAGGCACATCGCGGGGGAACTGCCCGTTGACCCGGAATTGTTTCCGCCCGCTGCGCCATGGCTCGGCGTGACGCCGCGGCACCGCAATCCCGGCTGGCGCGGTGCGGCGTTTCCGCTTGCCGCGGCGGAGGGGGCGGAGTTGGCGCGTATAGACGGCCCGTTCTGGCAGGGCGACGACCCGCTGCCCGGCTACCAGGGCGAGCGCGTTCCGTGGGGGGAGCTGGCCGCCTGGCCCGAGGACGGACCGTTCTTCGAGACGCGGCTGCCAACGCTCAACCGCGTGGTGGTCCGTCCTGCGGAGGGGGCGCCGGAGGCGGCCGGAGAGGATGCGCTGCTGGCGATGGGATGGTTCCCGGGGTGGGTGCTGCTTGGGGAGGGCGGCACGGCGGAGGTGGAGTTTCTCTCGGCCGTGCATGCGTTGCTTCCGGCTGAGGCGGCCAGTGCACGGGCCGGTGGCGGCTGGGAGCTGGCCTACCGGCCGGGGGCGTACCGCACGGGGCTTTTCCTGACGGCGCTCGGGGTGCTGCTGTGGACGTTTGGGCTGGGGTGGACGCGCCGGCGGCGGCTCTCCGGTTGACACCCCGGGCGGAGGGGCTTGGGATCGGCGGACTTGTGGCAACTCGCGGGGGGGCTGTGCCCTTCCGGTCAGGCAGGGACGGCCAATGATGAACACGAAAACGACGGGGATCACGCTGGGCTCGGCCCTTCTTGGGTTCGCGAGCGCCTTCCTGGTGGGGCTCTTTCTCTTCCACGGAGGGCAGCAGGCAGATGCGCAGAACAACAGCAACAACAACAACTCTTCGGCGCGGGAAACCGCCGCACGGGTGACCCACACGGCTCGCTACCTGAACGCAATCCAAGCGAAGGAAGAGGGTGAGGAGGTGCTGGAGACTCACGCCTTCCCCGGGAGCCCGGTCTTCCTGGTGCGCACGAAAAAGCACGTGATGGTCTGGGAGCGGCGGGAGAATTCGCTCAACAGCCTGATGACGATCCCGGTGGAAAATGATTTCAAGGACCTGATCTTCCTGGATGATCACCGCACGTTCGTGATCCAGACGAAGAAGGCAGTCGGGGTTTACAGCATCGACAAGCGCATCCCGGCAACGACCCGCCAGACAGCAAGCAGCAACAACCGGTAGGCGCTGCTCCGCGGCCCGGCTTCAGCCAGATACGAGGAACGGCTCCCCACGCGGATGGGGAGTCGTTTTTTTGCGTTCGACGCGCGCCGATGGTGTCAGGGGCGAGGTTCGGCGAGGACGACGCGGTTTTTGCCGCTGGACTTGGCGCGGAGCAGGGCAGCGTCCGCCCGGCCGATAAACTCCTCGATGGAGGTGTCGGCGTTGTCCGGGTTCACGCCGGCCATGCCGATGCTGACGGTCAGATCGAGGCGGACGTTTTCCCATGCGAACTCATGTTCGGCGATGGTCTTGCGGAGGCGCTCGGCGATGGCGGTGGCGCCCTGCTCGCCGGTTTCGGGGAGAAGAACGGCGAATTCCTCGCCGCCGTAACGGCCGATGACGTCGTGGGTGCGGACCTGCGTGGCGATGAGGGCGGCGATTTGGCGAAGGACCTCGTCGCCGGCGAGATGGCCGTGTGTATCGTTGACCGTCTTGAAGTTATCGATGTCCAGAAGGAGGAGCGAGAGCAGGCGGCCGTAGCGGCGGGCGCGGTCGAGTTCGCGGAGAAATTCGGTGGCGAGGGAACCGCGATTGAGGAGGCCGGTGAGGGCGTCCGTGGTGGCGAGGTAGCGGAGCCTGCGGTCGGCGTTCACCTCGGCTTCGGAGCGGAGGTAGTAAACCAGGGTGGTGTTGCCGAGAAAGACCTGGTCGCCGCTGGCGAGGGGTTTCATCTCCTCAATGCGCCGACCGTTGAGGTAGGTGCCGTTGCGGCTGCCGCAGTCCTTGATGAGGCAGCGAGGCTGGGCGGCGGTGTCACCGGCGTTCTCGTATATGAGGAGGGCGTGGAAGCGGGAGATGGCTTCGTCGCGGACGACGAAGTCGGCTTCGCGGCCGCGCCCGATGACGGATTCCTTGCGGGTGATGAGGAACCATTCCCCTCCCTCGGCAGGGTCCAGCGGGACGAGGATGGGGAGGTGGCGCCCCCCGCCGGCCCGCGGCGCGTCCGGTTCACGCGTCAGATCGGAGCTGATGGTGTCGGAACCACTCATGGCTTGATTTTGCCCGCGACTTGTATCGTGCCCACCCATTCAGGCCTAAGCAGGTCTTCCGGGTCCGTATCGTACCACCTTGATGGCCCATCCGCGCGGCACAAGGCAACAGCAGAATGGCCGCGGTGGATGAAGACGGGGAATGAAGGTGGGGTCAGCCGGTGGAATTCCACGGGTAAACTCCCCGGAAGACAATGCGGGCGGGCCCTTCGAGGGCGATGTTGCCGAAACCCTGCCCCCCAGCCGCGGGCTCTGCGGAGATGCGCAGGGTGTCGCCGCCGGTGGGCCGGACGGTGACGGTGGCGGGGCCCTTGCGGCCTTCGCGATGCAGCAGGCAGCAGGAGGCGGCGACGGACCCGGTCCCGCAGGCGAGGGTTTCCGCCTCGACGCCGCGTTCGTAGGTGCGCACGAGCAGCTCGGAGGGGCCGGTGGCTTGGGCGAAGTTGACGTTGGTGCCGGCGGGGGCGAAGGCCTCGTCGTGGCGCAGGGCGCGGCCGAGCCGTTCCACGTCCAGGGCTGCCACGTCCTTGACGAAGAGGACGGCGTGGGGGACTCCGACGGTGAGGAAGTGCACGGGTCCGCCGAAGGGGAGGGTGACGTGGACGTGGGCTTCGCGGGGGTTGTCCGGAACGGGAGGGAAATCGACGCGGACTGCGCCGGGAAGGGCTTCGGCGGTGTACTCCCCCGCCATGGTGCCGAAGCGCATGGAGGGCCCAGCGGCGCCGCTGTCGCGGGCGAACAGTGCCATGGCGCGGGCGCCGTTGCCGCACATTTCGCCTTCCGACCCGTCGGCGTTGTAGTAGCGCATGGCGAAGTCCTGTCCGGAGCCGTTTTCAGGGGAGGAGAGCAGGAGGACGCCGTCCGCCCCGATACCGCGAT
Organism: Candidatus Sumerlaeota bacterium; assembly: GCA_007133495.1. Classification (GTDB taxonomy): domain Bacteria; phylum Sumerlaeota; class Sumerlaeia; order SLMS01; family SLMS01; genus SLMS01. The sequence goes on from SLMS01000049.1 coordinate 18,881, forward strand.
GGCGGTCACACAGGGCACGGACAAGGGCCTGCCACTGCGCGGGCGGGGGGAGCGATGCGTTGCGGCCGTCCAGGCCAACGAAGTCGTTTCCGGCTGCTTCGAGCTTGAGGAACTTGATTTCCATTGCGCCAAACCGCCTCACGGGGAGCGTTCACAGGGGCAGTAGGGAGGTGCGCCGCTGTTTCCTCCCACGCTGCAGTCCACCGCAGGAATTGCAAGCCGACATGATACGCGCTCTCGCCTTTTCCCTCGCCCTGGTGTTCCTGGCTTCGGCCCAGGGCTGCATGTTCGTCAACATTCCGCTGACGTTTCCCCCAACGGACTATCAGGAAGTGATGGTTCAGGACGGCAACCGTGGAGAGAAAATCCTGCTGCTCGACATCGATGGGTTCCTGACCTCGGGCAAGCGGAGCGAAACGCCCTTCGTGGGGCTGCGCGACAGCACGGTGAACGAGGTGGCGGACCGCCTTGCCAAGGCCAAGGACGACCGGCACATCAAGGCGGTGGTGCTGCGGATCAACTCGCCCGGAGGCGGAGTGACCGCGAGCGACCTGCTTCACAACGAGGTGCGCAAGTTCAAGGAAGAGACCGGGCTGCCGGTTTACGCCTCGCTGTTGGACATGGGGACGAGTGGGGCGTACTTCGTGGCCACTTCCGCGGACGAGATCTATGTGCATCCGACCACGGTGACGGGTTCGATCGGCGTGGTGAGCATGTTCCCGCAGTTCGAGGACCTCGGGCACAAGATCGGTGTGTACGTGGAGGTGCTCAAGTCCGGCGACAACAAGGATATCACCGGCGGTTTCCGCAATATGACGGACAGCCAACGGGATATCCTTCAGGGGATGATCGATTCGCTCTACGAGCGGTTCCTGGCGGCGGTGCTCGCCGGCCGGCCGGGCCTGGAAGCGGACACGCTGCGTGAAATCGCCGACGGACGCATCTATACGGCCGAGCAGTCGGTCGAAAAGGGGCTCACAGACGGGGTGATGTACCTGACGGACGTGCTGGACCACGTCCGCGAGGACATCGGCGCGCCAGATGGCCGCGTCATCATGTATAGACGGACGGGTGAACGGAGCTACG
>SLMS01000031.1 GCA_007133495.1 Candidatus Sumerlaeota bacterium
AAGACAAACCACGCTTTTTTGAGCGGAGTTCGCTCGTCGTTCAGGCCCGACCTCTCCACAAGGTCGCCGATCTTCTCCGAAGCCCCCTCGGCGTAGGCGGCCCGCACCGCATTCACCAGCAGCCCCCGGAGCCACACCGGCTCCCAGTCGCTGGCCAGCAGGTACTCCGACAGCTCGATCACCTCGTCGTGACGGTCCGCCGCCGCCAGCAGCTCGAAAACCTGCTGGTAAAGCTCCTCAAACTCATGCCGGTCCTGCTTGCGGGCCATCTTTTCGATCAGCGGCTTGTGGAAAACTCCGGGAAGCTCCTCCGCCGAGGTCACCTCCCCCCAAAGCTCCTTCACCCGGTTCGCCCGCTTGGACTGCAACGCCTGCAGAATCTGGTCCTGCAACTCCAACTGTTCTGCCTGCAATGTCTTGCCTCCATGAAAGCCTTGGCTGGCGCCGCCGGGACGCACTCCCTGACGGCGCGGGACATTAGCCGGAAGCCGCACCCTCAAGACAAGGCGAAAGCTCCGGCCCATCCCCGGGGAGCGCATCTCAGCGTTGTTACCGGGCCTTCCCGCTGAGGAGTGCCGCGTGCCCGTTGGAGTGCGCGCGGTTTGCCGCCGCCTTCACGCCGCGGGCTTGCCCGGGCGCGCTCTGGCTGGCCATACACGCCTGGGGCGGCAGCAAGCTCCCGCACCAAGGGAGAAGGCAAGCCTTCGCACTCCATGAGAGGCGCCATTCTGGCGAACCCCCTCGGTCCTGCCACGTGGGTAACAGTTCCAAGATACGCCATCCCCCGGGGGCAGGGACCCGCAGGTTCCGTGATTCGCCGCTGGTGCAGTGCTTCGCCTTGATTCCGCGCTCCAAGTCAGGGAATCAGGCCGGGAACAAGGAGCCTGCCAGATGAGTGGAGGCCAGCCTCAATCGGAGCGGCCCGCGCCGGAAGCCTTTGGTGTCCTCAGCGGCAAGTGGGAGGACGTCCGGCGCGTGGCGGTCTATCAGAAGTGGCTCATCCTGTGCCTGCTTGCGCAGGTGCTGCTGCTCACCGCCGCCCTGGGGCCGGGACTTCACCCGGACCTCCAGGCGTTTCTGGGGCTCTCCGTCCTTCCCTTGGGTCTGGCGAGTCTGGTCTTCGTCGTGCTCCTCGCCCTGAAGGTGTATGGCGTGAAGGCCGGTGTGCTGCTGGGGGTTTGTGTGCTTATTCCGTGCTTTTCGCTGTTCGTGCTCCTGGCGGTAAACGGCAAAGCCATCAGCGTCCTCCGTTGGAACGGAATCAGGGTTGGGCTCTTCGGGGCGAAGCTCTCTAAGGTCCGGCCTCCCGCGGCACCGCTCCCACAGCAGCAAGGCGCGGACGGCATGTAGGGGTGACGGTGCGGCCAGCGACGAGGCTATCCGCAGCAAGCCGTCGAGTCAGGCATCATTCTCTACGGGCACCCGGTTTGGGCAGTCTGGCGGCAAACCGGCACTCACGCGGTTGCAGCCGCTCCCAACTTTCCGGCTGCATCCGGCATTGCTGGGAGTGATGCTTGCTCTTCCCGCCGTGCTGGGCGCCGTGTCCTCCGGCGCGGGCAACAATCGCGAAGGAGCCGCTCCGCTTTGACAAAGCCGCGGAAAAAAAAGCCGCCCGTCCCGGTCCTCCCCCCCGCCATCGAGGTCCGCGGCGCGCGTACCCACAACCTCAAGGGCGTCTCCTGCGCCATTCCGGCGGGCTCGCTCACCGCGGTCACCGGGATCAGCGGCAGCGGCAAGTCATCGCTCGCATTCGACACGCTCTTCGCCGAAGGGCAGCGCAGATACGTCGAGTCGCTCTCCACCTATGCGCGCCAGTTCATCGCGCGCATGCCCCGGCCGGACGTGGACGAAATTATACATATACCGCCGGCCATTGCGCTCGAACAGAAGAACTCCGTCCGCAATGCCCGCTCCACCATCGGGACGGCCACCGAGATAAACGACTACCTGCGGCTGCTCTTTGCAAAGGCCGGCCGCATGGTCTGCCCGCAAACGGAGGAGGCCGTGCAGCAGGACTCCCCGGCAACCGCCGCGCGGGAGGTGCTCCGGCGCTTCGCGGATGCGCGTCTATACGCCGTCGCTCCCATCCGTCTTGCGAAGAAAAACGTGGCCGCTGCCGCCGTGCGCGAGCTGCTCCGCCAGGGCTATACGCGGCTCCTTCTCGCGGGTGAAATAGTAGAGATGGACGATCCGGAGTTCAAGATGCCTGCCGGAGTGGATGAACTCATGGTCGTGGTTGACCGGATCGCCACCCGGAAAGGTTCGCGCGGGCGCCTCACCGAAGCGATCGAGAACGCCTACTGGCTTGGGCGCGGCCGTTGCCTCATCCGCACGACAGAAGGGGAAGAGCGCCTCTTTACGGAGGACTGGCGGTGCCCCTCCTGCCCGGGCGATTGCGGGGAGGTTTTCCGGGCGCCCTCCCTGCAATTGCTCAATTTTTCAAGCCCAGCCGGGGCCTGTCCCGCCTGCCAGGGTTTCGGCCGGAGCACCGGGCTCGATTGGAGCAAAATAATCCCGGACGAGTCGCTCACCCTTCGCGAAGGGGCCGTCGCGCCGTGGAGAGGAGAGGCCGGGAGCGAATGCCTGGCCGATCTGGAAGCCGAAGCACGGCGCCTTGGCGTCCGGATGAATGTCCCGTGGGGCAAGCTGACAAAAAAGGAACGCCAGATTGTTATAGACGGGAAGGGGGACTGGTACGGGATCAAGGGCTTCTTCGATTGGCTTCACTCCCGCCGTTACAAGGTGCAGGCGCGCATTCAGATAGCACGTTACAGGGGTTACGGAGAGTGCTCCGAGTGTGGTGGTACCCGCCTGCGGCCCGAGGCGCTTGCAGTCAAGGTGGGCGGGAGGAGTATAGCCGAACTATGCGATATGACCGTGAAGGAGTTGGCCGGCTGGTTCGAGAAGCTCAGGCTCACGGCCGCAGAAGCGAAAATCGCCGAGCGGCCGCTCGAGGAAATTCGCTCACGGCTGCACTACCTGCTCGAAGTTGGTCTCGGCTATCTCACTCTCTCGCGGCAGACGCGCACGCTTTCGGGGGGGGAGAGTCAGCGCATCAATCTATCCACGGCGCTTGGAAGTGCACTCACGGAAACGCTCTACGTGCTGGACGAGCCGACTGTCGGCCTGCACCCGCGCGATACGGCACGGCTTATTGATGTGCTCAGGAAACTGACGGGGCTCGGCAACATCGTCGTCGTGGTGGAGCACGACCTCGATATCATCCGTGCTGCGGATACGCTGATAGACATAGGCCCCGGTGCCGGCGAAAAGGGCGGAGAGATTGTGTATCAGGGACCTGCGGAGGGTTTATTGCGCAGGCCGGGCAAGTCGCGCACCGCTGCCTATATTGCAGGAGAGGACGCACCCCCTGGCGGTAAATCCTCAACCAGGGGGCGCCGCGGCCGGCACGGCCGGCGCGAGCCAGCAGGGTGGGTGACTGTCCTGGGCGCCCACGAAAACAACCTCAAGCATCTCACCGTGCGGCTCCCCCTCGGCGTGCTCTGCGGCGTGACGGGGGTCAGCGGCTCCGGAAAATCGACGCTTGTCCGGTCCTGTCTATACGAAAACTACCGCCGGACCGTCCTTGGAGAGGTGACGGCCGAGCCCGGCCGCATTCTCGATATCGAGGGGCTCGACCGCGTCGATGGAATGGTGCTCGTCGATCAGACACCGCTTGGCCGCAGCACGCGCAGCAACCCGGCCACCTACCTCAAGGCATACGACCAGATACGATGGTTGATGGCCCACAGCAGCGAGGGGCGTACGATGGGCCTCGTCCCCCGCGATCTTTCCTTTAATGTCGCCGGGGGGCGTTGCGAAACATGCCAGGGCTCCGGTTTCCAGACAGTTGATATGCACTTCCTGGCGGACGTGCAGGTGGTCTGCGAAGCGTGCGAGGGACGCCGCTTTCAGGACCGGGTGCTCCAGGTCCATTGGAGAGGGAAGACGATAAACGATATTCTCGAAATGACCATCTCCGAGGCGTGCGAGTTCTTCGGCGAGGAGCCGAAAGTGCTGCACGGCCTGCGTCCCCTCGACCGGGTCGGGCTCGGCTACCTCCGTCTCGGCCAGAGCACCGCCACGCTCTCCGGCGGTGAGGCCCAGCGCCTCAAGCTGGCCGGCCATCTTGCCGCCGCAGGAAGACGGGCAAATCAGCTCCTCCTTTTCGACGAGCCGACGACCGGCCTGCATCCCGCCGACCTGGACGTGTTGCTCGGGGTTTTCGATGAGCTGCTCCAGGGCGGATACTCAATCGTCGTCATCGAACACAATCTGCAGTTGCTCCGCCGCGCGGACTATCTTATAGACCTTGGCCCTGAAGGTGGAGAAGCCGGTGGGGAAATTGTGGCGGAAGGCACCCCGGAGGCCGTCGCCGCGAATCCGAGGAGCCTGACCGGGAAATTCCTGCATGCTGGCGGCGCGACGCCCGCGGAGGTGAGTACCGCATGAACAAAAAGGCGCTTATAGATGCTCTATCCGAGATGGAGGTGCTGCTGGAGCTGGACGGGGCGAACCCCTTCCGCAGCGGCGCCTACGGGAAGGCGGTTCGTGCTCTGGAAGGCAGCGCGGAGGACCTGGAAGAGCGCATCGCCCAGGGAACGCTTACCGGAATCGATGGCATAGGAAAGGGCCTCGCCGAGAAAATTGAGGAGTTCGCCCGCGACGGAAAGATAGAGGAGCTGGAGGAGCTTCGGGCAAGATTCCCCGAGGGCCTCATCGAAATGACCCGCATCCCTGGTCTCGGCCCGAAGAAGGCCCGCTCTGTCTATACAGAATTGGGCATCGAGACAGTCAAGGAACTGGAGGAAGCGTGCAACGATGGGCGTCTGGCTGGCCTGAAGGGTTTCGGAGAGAAGACGGTGAAGAAGATTCTGGACGGTATTGCCCAGCTTGCCCGCTTCAGTGGCCGTCACCGGCTGGACGTGGCGTTGGCGGCGGCTGCGCCGGTTCTCGAAAAACTCCGCGCCCTGAAGCAGGTCCAGGAAGTCGAAACCGCCGGGAGCCTGCGCCGCCGCAAGGAGACCGCCGGCGATCTCGATTTCGTTGCCGCGACGGGCAAGCCAAAAGAGGTCATGGAGGCATTCGTCTCTCTCGACGACGTCACCGCCGTCCTCGGCAAGGGTGAAACGAAATCGTCTGTCATGCTTGGTGGAAAACTGCAGGCGGACCTGCGGTGCGTTTCCGCCGCCGAATATCCTTATGCGTTGCTGCACTTCACCGGCAGCAAGGAGCACAACACGCGCCTGCGCCAGATCGCCCGCGAAAAGAAGATGAAGTTGAACGAATACGGGCTCTTTCCCGACGGTAAAAAGAAACCGCTCGCGGCCAAGGCTGAGGAGGACGTCTATCGGCACCTTGGGCTTTCATATATACCGCCGGAGCTTCGGGAGGACATAGGCGAGGTGGAGGCCGCCGCCGAAGGAAAGCTTCCCAAATTGCTCGAGCCGGGAGACATCCGCGGCATCCCGCACATGCACACGGTGTACAGCGATGGAAAGCCATATCCCGAGGATTACGCTGAGTGGGCGTCGGAAAACGGTATCGAGTGGATGGGGATCACCGACCACAGCCGCTCCCTGGCCGTCGTGCAGGGCCTCACCATCGAGAAAGTCCGTGCGCAGCATGGCGAGATAGACGCACTCAACAAGAAGTGGCAAAAGAAGGGCGTTCGCCTTCTCAAAGGCATCGAAAGCGATATACTCAAGGATGGATCCCTCGATTATCCGGACGATATTCTAGACGAATTTGACTTTATCATCTGCTCGGTGCACACGTACTTCAACCTGAGCGAAAAGGAACAAACCGCCCGCGTGATGAAGGCGCTCGATCACCCTGCGGCCACCATTCTCGGGCACATGACCGGCCGGTTGATCCTTGCGCGCGATGGTATCGCCATCGACCAGCGTGCC
>SLMS01000134.1 GCA_007133495.1 Candidatus Sumerlaeota bacterium
ACCGGCCAACCGTCGAGCACCAGCCCCCGATTTGTAACTCCTGATTCACTCCCCGCCTACGCCGCCGAACTCCTCGTCCCCGTCACGCTTCTCTTTCCCCGGCGTCCTCCCCGATGGCGGGGTTTCTTCGTACCAAGGAAACCCACCGAAACCACAAGCTCCGGCGGCACCCCAAGCTCATAGCACCCCGCAAGGATCGGTATCGTAAACGCCAGCCGGACCTCCGACTTCGTGCACCGCCGCACCACGCCCTCTGCCCCGGCCAGCGGCCCCTGGACGATCCGCGCCACCCGGCCCGTCTCCGGCATCGGCCCAAGCTCCGGGTGCCGGTCCTGCGAACACAGCTCCCGCAGCACCGCCATTTCGTGGTCCAGCACCGGCGAGGGGCGGTGGCTGTTCGCTCCCGCCGCATAGAGCACGTGTGGCAGCCTCTCCAGCCGGCCCGGGAGCGACTCCGCCCTCTCCGCTGTTTGGAGGAAAACATACCGCGTGAACAGCAGCGGCGGCCGCGCGCCCTCGGGCGCCCTCTCCAACTCCCGAAGGTGTGTCAGCGCCGGAACGAAGCACTCCTCGAGCCCAACGTCCAACAGCTCCTCCCGCGCCTGCCACTCTCCGCCGGGAAGCGTGTAGGCTGCGTACCAGGTTGGATGGTTCGTGCCGGACAAACTCATTTGGGGGGACTGCTTATCTTCACGCCTCATTGGCGATTGATGATGACCTTGTAGGCTGTTCCACGTATTCGGAAGCCAAGCTCTCTGCCCGCTTGCGCGCATGCCATTGGTACGAGGCACCTTGGCTAGTGGCAAGCCCCAATGTCGAGCCGGCTTCTGTGGATAATTGTCTGCCTTGATGAACCGATTAACAAGGGAAAGCAAGGAGGAGAAGGCCCGCCTACTTCACCCACACCGTCCGCCGCGGGAAGTCCAGGTCCACACGGTCGAACTGCCGAAGCACACTCCCCGAGATCAGCACCGCCTCCGGGTCGGCAAAAGCCCCCTGTTCATGCTCGTGTACGATCAGCCGCACGCTCTCGAACTCCCGGCCCAGCAGCCTCACCGGCCCGTACTCGAACAGCAGCAACTCCTCCTCGCCCGCCAGGCTCAGCACCCGCAGCCGGCCCGCCGGCCGTTCCCGGTAGTCCTCGCCGAGCAGCGCCCGCGCCCGTGCCGGCGTGACCTCAAGATGTACGATCCGCTCGTCCGCGTAGCTGCTCCCCGTATCGAACTTCGCCCAGACTGGCGCCTGCGCCCCGTCCCCGAAAAACACCTGCACAGTCGGCACCCCCGCATTCAGCCGCATCCGGTGCGGAGTCATCCCGGAGGCGCTCGGGCCCGGGCTCCGCCTCAGCGCCATGCGCGAGCGCTCCATGTCCAGCGTCAGCGTGTACTCCAGAAAAAAGTCCGACCCCAGCAGGCCTGACTTCCGCCGCCCTCCCGGAGCGCGGAAATCCCCCAGGTCCTGCACCAGCACGTGCCGGCCCGTGTGCGTCCTGCCTGCCAGCTCCAGCCGCTCCACCCGTCCGGTCCCGACATCCACCCGGCCTGTTGTGGCCGTGATGCTCTCCCCCCCCGTGGTGGGAAGGCCCGCACGCCCGGCCAGCTCCGCATCCACCACGCTCGCCGAAGCTCCCGTATCCAGCAGGAACAGCCCCGAAGCGCCGTTCACCGAACCCTCGGCCCACGGCGAGCCGTGATAGTAAACAAATGGTGTCGTCCCGGAATTGTTCCGGCAGCCCGTCTGGAGTGCGAGAAGGACGGCCGCCAGCGCAACCAGCGGCCACCACCCCCGGGCACTCATGGAGCCGAAGCTCCGGTACGGGGTGGCCGGCGCGCCAGAGTCCGCCCGTTGCCGGGCCGCAGCGCCCGCAGGTCGAGCGTCATCACCGGTTCTGAAGCCCGCGCCGGTGGGGCCGTCTGCAGCGTTCCCCCCTTTGCCAGGCAGAGCTGACTCTTCCCGTTCCATCCTGCCCATTCCACCTCCGGCAGGATGAGCGGCCGGGCAGTACTCCCGCGCCGCCGCAGTGCGTATGCTCCCGCGTTCTCGTGTCCCGGAGCCGTCGGGTCAGGCAGTGCCGTCCCCGCAAGCTGCAGCACCAACTCCCACTTCCCGTCGGGCGAGGGCAGCGCCCAGCGGCCAGCCTCCTGCTTCTCATTCGGCTTCCACCCGGCGCGCCGGAAACGCTCCGCCAGCAGGCCGAAATACTGGTCCGGCTCCTCCTGGTACCCGAATTCGAGCGCCGTCCGTTCCGATACCTCCGGTACCACCGTATCCGCCGGGATGTTCAGCCAAGCAACCGGCAACCGCTCGTCAAAGTACCCTCCCCCAGTGCGCGCCGACTCCTGCGGCCAGAAGGCCAACGCCCGTACGTACGGCGGCCGGCAAAGCGCCGTCCATGCTGGCGGCGAACCGCAACCCCGCAGCGCCAGCAGCAGGAAATAATCCCCCCGCGGCGAAAGATCACACTGTCCCGGATAGACCATCCCATGGAACCACGACCCCGGCTCGATCATTCCCGTGTCCCGGTTCCACAGCAGAAAGTGCCACCACTTCGACGGACCACGCCGCAGCACCAGCGCAAACGGCGAGGCACTCGCCGCCAGCACGTGCAGGGTCGTCCGCGGCATCCGGGCCATCTCTAACGCGCCGCCTTCTCCGTCACCTTCAGGAAGTTCCCCAACAGCCGCTTCCCTTCCCCCGTCAATATCGACTCGGGGTGGAACTGCACGCCGTAAAGCGGTGCCTCCGTGTGCTGCACGCCCATCACGATCCCGTCCTCGCTCCGCGCCGTGATCCGCAGGCTCGCCGGGAGGCTATCCTCCTCCAGGATCAGCGAATGATACCGCGTCGCCGTGAACGGCGAGGGCAGCCCCTCGAACACACCGCTCCCGTCGTGCTCGATCCGGGACGTCTTCCCGTGCATCAGCACCGGTGCCCGCACCACCTTTCCCCCAAGCACCGCCCCGAGGCACTGATGCCCGAGGCACACCCCCAGGATCGGCACGTCCCGGTACATCTCCTCAATCACGTTGCAGGACTCGCCCGCCTCCCGCGGGGTGCACGGCCCGGGGCTTACCACAATCCCCTGCGGGTCGCGCCCGCGGACGGCCTCCGCCGTCGCCTCGTCGTTGCGCAGCACCTCCACCCGCGCGCCCAGCTCACCCAGGTACTGCACCAAATTGTACGTGAACGAATCGTAGTTGTCGATAACCAGGATCATGGGCGGCTCCGCGCGGGGTCACTTCTCTTCCAGTGGGGGGAGTTCCTTGCCAAGAAGCTCCGCCCGCAATGCCAGCCTTCTGCGCAGCGATGTCACCAGAAAATCGCGCGACGGCGAATCAAGCAGCTTCTTCACAAGGTCCACGGCATGTTTGAACTCCTGCTCGGTTGGATTCTCGAGCGAGATCAGAGCGTCCGCGGCAAAGTAGGTCGATTCAAGCGCAAACTCGCCCGTCTCAAGCGTCCGCAGGAAGCACGCTGCCGCCTGCCGGTGAAGCTCCTGATCCTCTCCCTTCTGGCGCGCGGTCTCCAGCGAAGCCAGCCCGCGGAAAAACCAGTCCGTCGGCTCGTACCGCTCGCCGTCCAACCGTGAGTATAGGGTCAGCGGCAGCTCATAGTCAGGTTGTTTATCCTCCGAATGCCTTGCCGCGAGGAACGCCGCCCGCGCCGCCTCCAGCCGCCACTTCCACAGCGTCTCCTCTCCCGCATCCGGCGCGATCCTCTCCAGCTCAAGGAAGCTCCGCAGCGCGTGCGAGAACAGCAGCCCCTTCTCGAGCTGATGCCCCAGCAGAATCTGAAGGTTCGCCATGATTTCCAGCGAGCTGACCCGCTTGGGGTCCAGTTCCAGTGCCCGGTCCAGCGACCGAAGCGCCGGGCCGAGCTGGTCGTCCTCCGGCGGAGCATGACGGGCGTAGTGCACCCGCAACACCGCCAGCGTCTCGTGCCAGTTCGGATCGTCCGGAAACTGGCGGACCATCCGCTCGCCCATTTCGATCGCTTCGCGATGCTCTCCGGCGGACCACAGCTCTTCGAGCCGAAGCCGCATCGCTTCCGCGTTCGGTTCGTCCTGGCGCATAACCGCTCCGGGATTATTCTGGGGCTTTCTCTTCCTGCTCTTCCGTTGCTGCCGGGGCCGGCTCTTCCTCGCCGGCATCCTCCGGTGCCGCCTCGATCTTGTCCTCCGGCGTCACGCTCACCGTCTTGCCCGAAAGCCGTGCCATCATCTCCTCCGCCTTGCGGAGGAACTTCTTGTCCTCCTCGGAGAGGTTCTCCGCCGGCTCAAGGGCGCTCATCTCCTCAAGGCCCTCCAGGAAGTCCTTCGCCCCCTCCACGATCTGCTCGGCCAGCTCCCGGTCATTGTCCGTGAAGCTCAGCAGCCGCTCGGGGTCGGTCTTGGAGAGCCGCTCCACCGAATCGAACTCCGTCGAACGCAGCAGCGCCTCCTGGCTGAAATCCGAAAGGCCGCTGATCTGCGACAGGAAGTCCTGCATATACCGCAGGTTGAGTTCGCGGATGCGCGCCAGCGTCTCCGCCTCCTCCTGCTCCCTGATGTCTATCTTCCAGCCGGTCAGCTTCGCCGCCAGCTTCGCGTTCTGCCCTCGCTTGCCGATTGCGCGCGAAAGGCTTCCCGGCCGCACCGTCACCTCCGCCCGCTTCTCCACCGGCTCAAGGTTGATCGAAACGATGTCCCCCGGCTCGGGGTTCAGCGCCGAAGTGATGAAATTCTCCGGAATCGGCGAGTACGGCACGATGTCTATCTTCTCGTCGCTCAGCTCCTTCACGATCACCTGCACCCGCTGGCCCTTGATGCCCACGCAGGCGCCGACGGGGTCCACGTTCGGGTCAGAGGAGTTCACCGCCACCTTCGTCCGGATGCCCGGCTCCCGCGCGATTTCCACGATGCGCACCGTCGCGTCGCTGATCTCCGGCACCTCGGTGGCGAAGAGCTGCTTCACCAGGTCCGAACGCGTCCGCGAGAGGATGATCTGCGGGCCCTTGGGCGTCCGCCGCACGTCCACGATCAGGCAGCGGATGCGGTCGCCGTAGCGCAGCCGGCGCTTCATCGGCGTCATCGGCATCTCCTGGTGGGGGAGCAGGCACTCCACCCGTCCCAGCGCCACGATCACATCCCGCCGCTCGTAGCGCTGCACGATCCCCGTCACCACCTGGCCCACCTTGTCCTTGTAGTCCTCGTAGATGCGGTCGCGCTCGGCGTCGCGCAGCCGCTGCAGGATGCCCTGGCGGACCGACTGCGCCGCGATGCGCCCGAACTCCTCCGGCTCGATCTCCACGTCCACTTCCTGTCCCAGCATGTACCGCGGATTCTGCGCCTTCGCCGAAAGGATGTCGATCTCGTGCTTGTCGTCATCGACCGAAACCACCACCTTCTTCTTCACGAAAAGGCGCATCTCCCCCGTTTCGATATCCAGGACCGGGCGCGGGTCCTTCATCGACTTCGCCCGCCGCTGCGCCGCACTGAGGATCGCCGCCTCGACGGCGTCCTTGATGACCACAGGATCGAGGTCCTTCTCCTTGGAGATTTGCTTGATCAGCGGCTTCAGGTCCAGTGGCTGAATCTGCGACTTTTTTTTCTTCGCCATGATGAGCTTCCATGCCTCGCCGGGAAGGAATGCCGGGCCGGTGGCCCGTCCGCGTTCCGGTGGAGAATAACAAAGGCCACCCTTGCGGGCGGCCTCAAGCTCGACGCGTCCGGAACTGCCCCCCAAGTGCACCACCCCCCGCCCCGGCTCTGCAAGCGTTTTCCACGCCCCGGGCCCATGGCGGCAGGACGTTTCCGTTCTCGACCGGCTCGACGGCCACAGGCTTTGGTGTTATCCACAGATTCCGCCGATTCGCGCCGATGAGGACTGATGCGCGGCCGCGCAGTTTCGCGC
>SLMS01000036.1 GCA_007133495.1 Candidatus Sumerlaeota bacterium
ACGCGGGCCACGTCGCCGAGGAGGTGAGGCCGGGTATGGCTGATCATATCGTACACGTGAATGAAGAAGAACAGCGGAATCAGCCCGGCCCACAGCAGCACGTTGAGGCATCCGAAGCCCGCGGGGGATTGCCCGATGGCCTTCCTGATCCGCAGGGCCCGCCGGAGCCAGACGATGTTGGCAACCAGCCCCGGGATATACAGCAGCCAGTAGAGCAGAAAAACAAGGACGGACGCGCGGACAAAGGACTTCTGCTCCGGCTGCGGGGACGTTGCTTCGGGTTTTCCGGCGGGTGGCGTTTCCATAAATGGAACCTCCCGGCGATGGGCCCTTCGTCTATACTTCCTCGCCCGGCTCCTCCGCCTCGGCCATGCGGACAACGGGGACTTCGACGGAGTCGAGTATCTGGTCCACGACCTGCTCGGCCGTCACGCCGGCGAGCCGTGCCTGCGGTTTCAGCATGAGGCGGTGGCAGAGCACGGCGGGTGCGAGTTCCTTCACCATGTCCGGCGTGACGATGCGCCGGCCGGTGATCCACGCCATCGCCTGCCCGAGCCGGTGGAGCGCCAGGCTGGCGCGGGCGCTCGCGCCCAGGACGACTTCGGGGTGGGTGCGCGTTGCGCCAACGAGCCGCACAATATAGTCCACCACGTTCGTCTCCACGGTGACTTTGGCGAGGTTTTCCTGCTCCAGCAACACCTCCTCCGGCGAGACGACCGGCTCCAGGTCCTCCAGCGGATGGTGCCCTCCGCGCTGCGCCTCCACGATGCGGCGCTCCTCGTTCCGCGTGGCGTACCCGAGGGCCAGACGGACGAGAAACCTGTCCAGTTGTGCCTCCGGCAATTGATAGACGCCGTGCTGTTCGACGGGGTTTTGCGTGGCGATGACGAGGAACGGGTCGGGCAGGTTGTAGGTCGTGCCGTCCACCGAGACGGTGCGCTCCTCCATGGCTTCGAGCAGGGCGCTCTGGGTGCGGGGCGTGGCGCGGTTCAGCTCATCGCCGAGGACGATGTTGGCGAAAAGGGGCCCTTCGCGGAATTCGAACTCGCCCGATTTCTGATTGTAGATGGAAACGCCGGTGAGGTCGGAGGGGAGCAGGTCCGGCGTGAACTGGACCCGGCGGAAGGCGCCGCCGATCGAGCGGGCGAGCGCGCGGGCCAGCATCGTCTTGCCCGTCCCCGGCACGTCCTCCAGCAGCACATGGCCGCGGGCGAGCAGCGCGGCCACGGTCCGGAGGATGACCGGGCGCTTGCCCACGATGACGCGCTCGATGTTCTCCACCAGGCGGTGGGCGGTGGCGAGGGTCCGGGTGCGCTGGCTCACGGCGTGCTGGGGTCCTTTCGCGACGAAGGTTGCGGGGGGGCGGGCAGTCCGGGTGCATTTCCCGCTCGCCCCCGGGCGCTGGAGGGGCCAAGGAAGCATCCTCCGCGGGCGCGCCCGTGGCCACAGCAAAAACTCCCCCACCCGCCAAGGAGGTCCCCGGTGTCCATCGCCCGCAAGCCCGGATTCGCCTACGACGGAAAGACCCTCAGCGCCGACGGCCTGCCGCTCCCCGAGCTGGCGGAGCGCTTCGGCACTCCGCTATACGTCTATTCCGGGCCGCTGCTGCGGGAGAACTTCCGCCTCCTGCGCGAGCCATTCGCCGGCGCGGACCCCATGGTCGCCTACAGCGTGAAGGCCAACAGCAACCTGGCCGTGCTGGACCTGCTCCACCGCGAAGGGGCGTACTTCGACATCGTCTCGGGCGGGGAACTCAAGCGCGTCCTCAAGGCGGGCATCCCGGCGGACCGGGCCATCTTCGCCGGAGTGGGCAAGACCGCCGCGGAAATGCGCGCGGCGCTGCGCGCGGGCGTGATGGAGTTCAACCTTGAGTCCGAACAGGAGGCCGAGCGCCTTGCCGCGGTCGCCAAGTCCCTGCGCCGGCGAGCGGACGTGGCCATCCGCATCAACCCCAACGTGGACGCCAAGACCCACAAGTACATCACCACGGGCAAGACGGAGAACAAGTTCGGCATCTCGCTCGACCGCGCCCTGCGGCTGGCCCGCCGCATCGCGGAGGAAATGCCGGCGCTCAACCTGGCCGGGCTGCACTGCCATATCGGCTCGCAGATTCTCGATTCGTCGATCCACCCGAACGTGGTGGCGATCGTGATGGATTTCGTGGACGAGGTGGAGCGGGCGACGGGCGGCAAACTCGACACGCTCAACTTCGGCGGGGGGTACGGCATCGCATACGAGCGCGGGCAGCAGCCGCTCGACCTGCGGCCGTTCGCTGAGGCGCTGCTGCCGGAGCTGAAAAAGCGCGGCCTGCGGCTGATCCTCGAGCCCGGCCGGAGCATCGCCGCCCCGGCCGGCCTGCTGCTCTCCCGCGTGGAATACGTCAAGCCGGGCGACGCGAAGACCTTCGTCGTCCTGGACGCCGCGATGACCGAGCTGCTCCGCCCGGCGCTCTACCGCGCCTACCACGAAATCCTCCCGGTGGAAAAGCACCCCATGCCGCAGGGGCTCGTGGACTTTGTCGGCCCGGTTTGCGAGACGGGGGACTTCCTGGCGCTGGACCGCGAGGCCTTCGTCCCGCACGAGGGCGACCTCATCGCGGTCATGGACGCCGGGGCCTACGGGTTCGTCATGGCGAGCAACTACAACACCCGCCCCATGCCGCCGGAGGTGCTCGTGGACGGCGGAGAGGCCCACCTGGTGCGCAAGCGCCAGACCTACGGGGACCTGCTCCGGCTGGAGTCCATCCCTCCACGCTCCGCCGGCGCGCCAAACACCTAACCTTTCCCGGCATGAAACAATCGAAATGGACGAGGCGGCCCCATCGGCGGGCTGCCGGATGATCCGCTTTGCCAACAGTGGAGGTTGATCGTCATGAAACCGTTGCCTGGTGGTTCCGGAGCCTTGGCGGCACTGATCGGTTCGGCACTCCTTCTTGGAGGAGTTTTGCTCACCACAGGGACAGGACTTTGGGCCTCTGCCTCGGAGTTGGAGGGCGAGGAGGCCCGCCCCGCGGCGGAAAGGACCGCCGCCGCGGGGTCCACGCATCTTGACCGCATCGAAACCATCCTCCGCGACGAGGACGCGCCGGAGGCCGAGCGCATCACCCGCGCGCTCGAGGCCATCGAGGCCGCGCGCGAGCAGGCCCGGCCGGAGGAGCAGGACGACGTCTGGGCGCTCGTTGAGGAGGAAGAGGACCGGCGCGCCGAACGTCCCCACCTTCCCGCATGGCGTGACCGGCTTGTTCCCGACCCTGGACTCGGCTTCGGCCGCGACAACGGCCGCGACCTACTCGACGATCCGTTCTTCGACGACCACCGCCGGCGCATGCAGCAGTACGACCCCTTCACCGAAATGGAGCGCATCCGCGAGCAAACAGAACGCATCTTCGAGGACGCGCTGCGCCGCATGCAAGAGCACCCACACCACGGCCTGCCCATGCACCAGCGCTTCTCACCCGACCTCGATCTGACCGAGGAGACGGACCGCTACATCGTGCGCGTGGACCTGCCCGGCATGGACAAGGAGGCGATCTCCGTCAGCGTGGACGGCCGCCGACTGACCCTGAGCGGCGAGCGCCAGGAGACCGTCGAACGCCGCACCCCCGACGGTCACGTCCTGCGCCACGAACGCCAGAGCGGCCGCTTCCAGCGCACGATGACCCTCCCCGGCCCCGTGGACGCCGAAGGCGTCAGCGCCCGCTACGAGGACGGGGTCCTCATCATCGAACTGCCCAAAGTGGACCAACCACCCGCCGAGCCCCGGAAAGTGGAGGTGATCTGAGAGGGCTCACTCCGCATTATGCGACCACCAGCCTGAGCCCTTTCCGGTCTCCGACTCATGCAGTCAATGAGATCGACCTCAAGCTATGGCCTCCTCTCACCGTAGCGCCATCCGTGCGTTACCCCACCTTTTCCATTGACCTCAGCGCTCGCCTCCACACGTCTGGTATAGTAGCTGTGATGAGCGCTTGTCACCTGCGACATCAGCTTGCTGTTGAGCAGATGGGCACAGATGCAGCCGGAAAGACCCGCTAGACCCCAAGGAGGTCGTGAATGCCATGATAGAAAATCCTGTGAGGATTTCGAACTACTCCATGCACATCCATACACTTCTTGAAGACATTGACCTCAAGCGAATTCGGATCAACAGAGAATATCAGCGGTCCACTGGTTTTTGGCCGGCAACTGCTAAGAGCCCCTAACATAATGATGATTGTAGATAATTATAACAGATGAGGGCGCAGCCCAGATGGAGGAACGCTTCGTGGATATCCGCCCGCCTTTCGTAGCGCACGCGCAGGCGTCTTTTCTGGTGGAGCCAGGAGAGCGTCCGCTCGACGACCCAGCGCGTCTTGCCAAGGCCGCTGCCGTGGGGGGTGTTGCGCCTTGCGATGATGGTCTTGATACCGCGGGCTCGCAGGCGCCGGCGGTGTGGCTCGCTGTCGTAGCCGCGGTCGGCCTGGATGGAATCGGGGCGGAAGCGCGGGGCACCGGGCTTCCCGCGAACGGGTGGAATAGCGTCAAGGAGCGGTTTGAGCTGGGTGACATCGTTTTCATTGGCGGCGGTGAGGGTGACGGCGAGAGGGATGCCCTTTGCGTCGGTAAGCGTGTGATGCTTGCTGCCGGGTTTGCGGCGATCGGTGGGATTTGGGCCGCTTTTTTCCCCCGCCCCCACGCTGCGGAGGCTGGCCGAGTCGGCGACGGCGCGCGACCAGTCTATCTGGTCCGCTTGTCTCAGGCGGTCGAGCAGCACGGCGTGGAGTTCTTCCCAGACGCCGGCCTCCTGCCACTCGCGGAGCCGCCGCCAGCAGGTCATTCCCGACCCGCAGCCCATTTCCTTGGGCAGGTCCTCCCAGGGGATGCCGGTTTTGAGCACGAAGAGGATTCCCGTCAGGCACGCGCGGTTTGGGATGCGTTTTCTTCCGGGGAAGCGGAAGCGGCGCGGTGGGTCCGGGGGCAGAAGGGGCTCGATGATCTCCCAGAGTTCGTCGGTAATGAGCGGCTTGGCCATGTGGGAGCACCTCCTTGAAGGCGAGAGCTGCCGCCTTCTCCCAAGCCGCGGGAAACAGCGTCAAAATCATTCTGATAGGGGTTCTAAGGAGCCTGGCATGACGTTTCGCAACCTGCTTCTGCCATTAATCTTTCTATGTTTGCTGCATTCCCAAGCATGGCCACAATTGGGGGTGTGGCGTCATCCGGAGACGGGAGAGAAGGCTGTCATCACCGTGGGCGCGAGGCATCCTCAAAGGTCTTTTGAGGGGCCCAAATCGGCGCCGGTCCTGGGGGTGTTCCCTTCTGGAGAAATATGGTGGTCCGTGGACTACGTCAACGAAAAAAGATTCACCTTGGGCGCGGGAAAGTATTGGGATGAAGATAAACCTTCACTTGCCGAGATGAGGCGTCAGATATTCATTGAGGTGGTGGACAACATGCCGGAAGAGATCGCGGCCGACAGCGAAAAGCGTGAGGATTACATAGGGGAGCACTACCCCAACCATCCAGACTTTCAGAGATTGCTGGAAATAGCAAGGTATGTTGCTTACTTTCAGGCAAGCGTAGATCCCCAGTTGGTCCAAGAGATGCTCCGCCAGGTGCGTGCAAGTGGCTTTCATGGTGTAAGGGAAATCGGAGTTCTGGGGCATGACTCTTACTTGTATGTTGCGGTTCTGGACAATGAACTGTATCATTCGATTTCGGGACCTTACGGATACTTCCTCCCCTCAGATTTACAGG
>SLMS01000340.1 GCA_007133495.1 Candidatus Sumerlaeota bacterium
AACAGATCGTTGCGCGGCGTTTGCCACCGACCGAGCCGGCAGTCGTCTCGGTCACCTATATCGAGGGTGGCAAGGCCTTCAACGTCATCCCCGAGGAGGTGCGGCTTGGCGGGACGCTGCGGACCTTTGTCCCCGGCCGCGGCGATCAGATCGCCCGGATGATCAGGGAGATCATCGAGCACACCGCCCATTCCTACAATTGCGAAGCGAAGGTGGAGCTTGACGTGAGCTACCCGCCGCTTCTGAACGACGAGCAGGCGATGGGGGCGGCGGAGGAAGCCGTGACGCGGCTGTTCGGCCCGGAGTCGTGTGTGGAGATCGCCAAGGCGATGGGCGGGGAGGACTTTTCATACTACGCGCTGGAGCGGCCCTCGGCGTTTGTGTTCCTCGGCGTGCTGCCGGACGGCGGGCCTTTCCGGCCGCTGCACCACCCGCAATTCCTGCCGGAGGAGTCGGTAATCTGGCGGGGGAGTGCGTACCTTGCGGCGATTCCCTTTGTGGCGCCGGGGTATCTGCCGAAGCGCGGGGCGGCCTGATCCCGAGGGACGGGAATGGACGGCATGGACCTCCTGGAGTGCATGGACGAGGGCGTATCTTGAAACTGTTACCCACGTGGCAGGGTGTAGGGCGTTCGCCGAAATGGCGCCCCATGGACGAGGGCGCCCGGTTTCCGGCTTGCGGGCGGGGCGGTTTCGCCGTTGGATACCGGCCGCCCGGATTCCGGGCTTTTCCACCCCCATTTGCCGTCGAGGAGTGACCATGCGAGCGCGCCGCCACCCGGGTATTCACGATGCCGTCGAAGAACGAGTCCTGCTGGTGACTAAGGACCGCAGCACGGGTGCGGAGAGGTGCGACTGGTGGCCGTCAGTCGAGGAAGCAAAGGCGAGCAACCAGGAGGTCCTGGAGGAGCGCGATCGCATCCGTGTGGAGCGGAAGAAGAAGGACTGGACGGGGCTGGATTCGCTTCTGAACCTTGTTCTCGGCGCGAGTGGGACGCAGGACCACTATGTGCGGGACCGGCCGTTCGATCAGAAGGAATTCTTCGAGCCGGTGGACGAAAAGATCGAGGCGCGCAAGCGCAACCGTGCTGCCTGATCTTGTGCCGGAAGGCCGGCGGGGCTGCTGCCGGAAGGCCGGCGGGGCTGCGGCCGGCTGGTGAGCTAGACGTCCTCGCCGCGACGGCGGCGTTCTTCGCGCTCTCTCTCCTCTTCATCCGAATCAAATGCTCCGGGGCCCGCCTCGATGGGAGGCGGTGGCGGGTAGTTCTGGCCGGGTTCGGACGGCGGTGGCTGCTGCTGGTAATCGCCCTGCTGGGGCGGGCCGTAGTAATGCCCCGGGGGTGGTGGCGGCTGGGGTGTCTGGCCGTAGGGGTCGGGCGGCTGGTGCCAGCCTTGGGGCCCGGGGCCGGGGGGCTGCTGGGGATAGCCGCCGTGCTGGTGCCATTGCTGTTCGTGGGGAAAGCCTTCGGCGGGACCGTTGCCTTGCCATTCGGCCTGCCCGAAGGCGGCGCGGGCGCTCTCCGTGCCGTAGAAGATCAACACCGCGATGGGGTAGATCGACCAGCAAAGCGACCAGCACGCCGTCGAGACAATGGCGCCGACGATCACCATGACCGATTCGGCCTGCGGGTCGAGGTCGCCGGTGGCGGCCATGATCTCTGCCATGGCGGGGAGAGCGGCGGCCGTCTCCACGATCTGCGAGAGGACGACCCACACGATGGCGATTCCAGCCCACCATCGCATGAGGCTGCGGGCCCAGGGCCTCATCATGAGGGTGCCAATTGATCCGGTGAGCAGGGCAAGGGAGAGGACGAGTCCGACCACCTGAAGAAGGAGAAAGGCGGCGAGGAGCCCTCCTTCGTAAACGGGCGGGGGTATTTCGTGGCCGAACATTCTGACCGTTTCGTCGCCGGGGCCGGCGAGCACTCTGATCACGGCGAAGGGCCGCAGCACAAGGCCGCCAAGGCCGATCAGTATGCCAAGGAAGGCTAGAATGGTGACGGCGACTGGCATGGGGAAGCTCCGATCACAGCGACCCGGAAGGGTGAGGGCCGTTCGTGCCACCGTTCCTTGATGGGGGGCGGGAGAACAAGGCGAAATGGGTTCCGGGGTCCGGGTACCGGGCCGGGGTGTACAGGGCCGGCTCTGTCTATATTGGCAGTGTGACGCTTGGGAAATGCGGCTTGTTCAATAAACGCTGCGCCACCAGGCCTGCCAGAAGACGGCGGCCATGGCGATGGTGATGCCGCAGCAGGAGTGGAGGAAGTCCACGGTGCGGAACTCACGGGTGCCGCTGCGGAGTTGGTGTATTTCGTCGAGGTAGGCGGCCGCGGCGCAAAGCAGCGCGATGACGCCCGCGGGGAGCCAGCGGAAGGCGAAGGCACCGGCGCCGAACCAGGCGTCGTATAGCCAGTACAGCACGAGGAAGAGCCCGCCGAACTCGACGTAGTGCATGGCCGCGCGGAACTTGCCGTGGTGGTAGTCCAGGAAGGCGTGCAGACGGGGCGAACGGTGGGCGAGCTTGTCTATCCAGACCTGGGTCTGGCTCCGGCCGAAGCTTCCGCTGCCGAGCCACCAGATCAGCCCGGCGGTGAGGACGAGGACGGCGAGAGGGAGGAGGGCGTTCAGCACGCGCGGCGCTCCATCAGTGTGTTCCCTCCAGGCGGCGCTGCTCAATGTGGCGGAGTTTCTTGTCCACCGCCTGGCCGAGGTTGACCCCGCGGGCGTTGCAGTAATTGACGAGGGCGATGAGCACGTCGGCGGCCTCGTCCTCGAAGCGTGCAGGCTCGACGGTGCGGCCCTTCCATGCTTTTTTCTCTAGGTTTGCCAGCTCGCCGGTTTCGCCGGCCAGCTCAAGGGCGAAGAATTCCGGGGTGCGCTCGGGGAAGCAGGTGCGCTGGTAGTGGTCGAACTGCTCCTGCACGGCACGGAGGGGGTCGTGGACGCGGGGTACGGGCGGGGCGTTGTCGCTCATGGCGTGTCCTTTTCGGTTTTTCCGCGGGGACGACGGCCAGTGGAGTATCTGCCCGGCCGGGGGTGGGTGCGTGTGGAAAGCCTTGCTCCCGCCGCGGAGACGGCCCCATGCAAGGCACGCCAATCGGGCCGGTGCAAGCAGCGCGAAGCAAGAATGATATCCCTCGGCCCGGCCAGCCTGAGACCATGACTGAACCTCACAGCCTGTTGCCGCCGGCGCGTTCCGGCTATAGGATGCCCGCGGAGTGGGAGCCGCACGCGGGGACCTGGATCACCTGGCCGCAGAACCCGGAGACCTGGCCGGGAAACCTTGCGGCGATTCCGCCCGTGTATGCGCAACTGGTGCGCGTGCTGGCGGAAAGCGAGGAGGTGCATATCCTCGTGAACGGCCCGGAGGTGGAGGCCACGGCGCGGCGCATTCTCCGTGAGCACCGGGCGGATGCGGTGAATGTTCATTTTCACCATGTTCGGACGAACGATGCGTGGGCGCGGGATTACGCTCCGATTTTCCTGCGCGGCGGGGCGGAGAGCCCGTATCCGCTGGTGGCGGTCAACTGGGAGTACAACGCCTGGGGGGGCAAGTATCCGCCCTGGGACGCGGACAACGCGGTTCCCCGGGCGGTGGCGGAGTATGTTGGCTGCCCGCTGGTGGATGGCGGAATGGTGCTGGAAGGCGGTTCAATCGACGTGGACGGGGCGGGGACGCTGCTGACCACCGAGCAGTGTCTGCTGAACCCCAACCGCAATCCGGGTCTTTCCCGGGAGGAGATCGAGCAGCGGCTACGCGATTTTCTCGGCGTGCGGAAGGTGCTGTGGCTTGGCGAGGGGATCGAGGGCGACGACACGGACGGGCACGTGGACGACCTGACGCGGTTCGTGGCGCCCGGGGTGGTGGTGACGGCCGTGGAGGCGGATAGACAGGACGTGAATTTTGCGGCGCTGGACGGGAATCTGCGCCGGCTGCGGGAGATGAGCGACGCGGAGGGGAGGCGGCTCGAAGTGCGCGAACTCCCCATGCCCGCGCCGGTTGTCCACAAGGGCGAGCGGCTGCCGGCCAGCTATGCCAACTTCCATATCGCGAACCGGGCGGTGGTGGTCCCGGTGTTCGGGGACAGGAAGGCGGATGAGCGCGCGCTGGGTGTGCTGCGGGAATGCTTCCCCGGGCGCGAGGTGACCGGGCTCCATGCGGCGGAGCTGGTGCAGGGCTTCGGCGCCTTCCACTGCATCACGCAGCAGCAGCCTTTTGTATAGACGGGGTCAGCGGCCGCCGTCCCCGTCCTCCTCCCGGTCCTGGTAGGCGAGCCGTTCGTGGGTGAGGATGAACTGCTGGAGCGTGCGGAGGCGGTGGGGATTGAGGGGTTCTTCGCCCGCCAGCCGGAGCAGGCTGCCCACCGTGCCGGCTTCATCGCTCACCTCGTCGTAGGTCAGGACCCCGGGGTAGAAGAGCGGCACGTCCACGAGGTCCGCCTCTGCGTCCCCAAGGGAGCCATCCGTATAGACGGCCTGGAGGTGTGCGTCCGCATCCCCGGCGCCGAGGGAAAGCCGGAGCGGCATGCTCACCTCGTGGTAGCGCTCGCCCACGCCGCCGCTGTGGACGGCGAACTGGAGGTTATAGACGTTGCCGGGCTCGAACGTCTTGCTGTCGAGCGGGTTCACGGCCTCAAGGCCGCGGGTGATGGTCACCTGCCATGCGCCGTCCTCGTACCGGCCGGTGGCTCGGGCGGCGCCCCGGGAGCCGTCGGGCTCGCGCAGGTAATGGGCGGGCAGGGTGTCGCCCTCCTGCCATTCGTGTTCGGGGTCGAAGGGGACCATGTGCCCCTCGGCCAGGTAGTAGTAATCGTCCTGCCCGTAGCGCTGTTCCTTGAGTCCCTCGAGGTCGAGCGCGGCGTGGCCTGCGACCTCGGGGTCAAACATGTATAGCGGACGGTTGTTTTCCGAGTCCCAGTTGCTTGTGTAGGGGCCGGTTCCTTCGGCGGTGCTGCGATAGACAAGGACGTAGCCGGGGTCACCATAGCCGATGGGGCCGCTGCGGTGTGACCGCCACTGGATGGAGGAGATGAAGTTGCCTTCCTCCTGGAGGCGTTCGATTTCCTCAGGGGGCACGGGGTGCTTCCAGCGCTCTGCCGGGTCTGCATCCTCGGGGAGGTCGCGGGTCTGGGCGAGGAACTTGCGCACGTCGCTGCCGAGCCCCCAGTCGGCGATGAAGCTGTCGTCCACTTCCCCGGAAGTGGCCTCGCCGGGCAGCGAGCGGACCCCCGGGTGCGCCGTAAGGTAGCCCCCGTAGTCGGCAAAACCCGGGACGTTGCCGTCGTCGATCATGACGGAGATGCGGTCCTCATTGAAGCCGTACTCACTGGCGTGGCCCTCCGAATCGTCGGGGTTGACCCACTCACCGTCCTGATAGCTGCGGAAGCTGTGATACCAGGATGGGTTGTCCGTTTCGAAGCGGTAGCGGAACTGGATTTCCTCGTCGTTATAGACGACGGCGGCGCCGAGCTTGTCGAATTCCTGGCGCTCGACCTGTTCCTCCTCTGCGGGATCGACGATGGGTTCAGGGGAGGGTGGCGTTTCGGTTGTTGGCGGTGGAGGGGGCTGGACGGGAGTGAGGGGTTCGGTGCGGCGGGGGTCTTCGGTTTCCTGCTGTGCGGCCAGCTCGGCGGCCGGGACGGCTGCCAGGATACCTGCCAGTGTGGCACCCAGCCAGTGGGCTCGTGTGCGCGATGGTGTCGCGGTCATGGTGTCACTCCCGTGAG
>SLMS01000008.1 GCA_007133495.1 Candidatus Sumerlaeota bacterium
AAGCAGGCTATTTCCGAAGGTCGATTTCATAACCGCTCTCCGGAAGGTGTTCAGGGACGACGGGGCGGTCAGCCGCGTGTACGGAGTAGAGGCGCCAGTCGGCGCGGATGGCGGCTTCCCATGCCGGATGACGCGAGGCGAGAAGGCGGAGCGTCTCGTCCAGGAGCGGGTCGCCGGGTTCGCGGTCGGTGAGCGTCCTGTAAAAGGCCTGCCGGCTGCGGAAGGGAATAACCTGGTGGAGATAGACGGGGTGTTCCGCGCCGCCGTCACCGGTCAGAACCAGACGTCTATATGTGATCTCGGCTGAGGGCGCCGTGCTGTACATGGTCCACCGGACAAAAGGATAGTACCGCCGGCCCTCGGACATCAACTGGGCGGTGAGAAGCCCGGCGATGAAAAGACCCAGCAGGGCGGTGCGCCACGGTCCGATGGCGAGGAGTGTGCGCTGGACGGCGCGGGAGTGCAGGAGCAGGAGCAGCGCGGTGAGATAGACGGGCGCCTCGATTGCCAGCGGCTCCCTCCATGCCACGCACGCGGAGAGCCCTCCCACCCAGGCCAGCCCGAGCGCGATCCAGCCCGTCAGCAGGACGGTGCGGAATGGACCCGGTGCGTTGCTTGCCGTGGGGAGTGTCATTGCCGGTCCTGTTTATGATGCGCCCGGGAGGCGGACGTGCACGAGTCTCGTTCCCCACCAAACGGAGGCCGGAGAAAAGCGGCAAGCGGAAAAGTTTCCCCCGCGGCGGCGCGTGCGGGCAGAGCCGCCCGTTTGGGGTCGACGGGGGCGCGGTGTGTGCCGCAACGTCTCTGTGCGGCCGCCCCGGGTGACTTGCGGTGTTGCGGCGGTCTGTGCAGTTTATCTATACGTGCGGCAGGGCCGCAACGGAGGACAAGCTCCGCGCCCAATTGTATTCCCCGGAAGGAGTTCCGATAATGCCTGACCCCGATGCGATGGTACTGCCGCAGGAATTGCTGATTGCCGGCGCGGCGGTCAGAGTTGGATTGTTCGACGCCTTGAAGGAAGGCCCCCACACCCTCGAAGAGTTGGCTTCCCGGACGCGGTGCGACATGCGGGCGCTGTGGAACGTGACGGAGGCGCTCGTTGCTCTTGGTTATCTGGAGCATGTGGGTGGCCGTGTGGGGCTGACCCGCGAGGCCCGCTCCATGCTATACGATCCGGAAAGTGAGTCCTACACAGGCTTTTCCTTCATGCACACCTGGAATCTTATCCCGAGGTGGATGGCGCTGCCGGAAATCATGAGAACGGGCAAGCCGGCCCCGCGCGAGGACGACCCGGAGGAGTCGAAGGACTTCATCGCCGCGATGAGCCACTATGCAGGCGAAGGGGCGGCCCGGATCGCGGAGCATTGCCTGAAGGGCCTGCCGAAAGAGGCGAAAGTGCTCGACGTGGGCGGCGGGCCGCTGACCATCGCCACCGCCTTCGCGAAGCAAGGAGCCGGGGTCACCGTCCTGGACCTGCCCGAGGTCATAGACATGATGGCGCCCCAGGCCGATCCAGGCCTGCGTATAGACATGGTGAAGGGCGACTTCACGGAGTGGCTGCCGGAGGGCCCCTTTGATCTGGTGTATCTTGGAAACGTGTGCCACATATATGGCGAGGAGGAAAACCGGAAGCTCTTCGCCGCTTGCGCGAAGGTTCTGCGGCAGGGTGGCCGGCTGGTGATCAACGATTTCATCAGGGGCACCAGCCAGCGTGCGGACGTCTTCGCGGTCAATATGCTCGTCAACACGGAGTCCGGCGGCACTTGGACCTATGAGGAATACGAAACGTGGCTCGGGGGCGCGGGGCTTGCGGCGCGGGGATATGAGGAGGTTGGCGGCAGGCAGTTGATCATGGCCACGAAGGTGTGAGGCCCGGCGGGGTTCAGGCGCCGTAACGCTGCGGCCGGTAGTGCTCCAGGGTGATGCTGCGCGCGGCGTCCTCGTTCAGGCCGGTCGGATGTCCGCGCTTGAGAAGCAGGAAGCCGTCCTCGTAGGGCATATAGACGCCCCACTCTCCTGAATTGAGGAGCGCCCGGACGCGGCCGTAATATTCCTGGTCGCTCATGGGGAAGTTGAGGGAGCGCGTGTCGAGCATGATATATTCCGCGTCGAGGATTTCCGGGAACATATAGATATAGCGGCGCTGGCCGAGGTGGGAGCCGATCTCTATCTGCGCGGAAACGCGGGCGTCTTCGGGAATGGCGTTAAGGTATTCGTGGGCCAGTTCGTTGTGTGGAAGCACTGCATAATCGACCGGATCGTACCGGCCACCGCCGGGCATGAAGGAGTATTCCCCCCAAAGGAGAAAGCCGGCGAGCAGAAGCGCGAGCGATCCGCCCGCAACTCCGGAGGCGGGCAGCGGCTTTTCCGGCTTCATGCCGCGCCGTAGAATCTCCGCCATGCCATAAATCGAGGCAACGGCCACCATCGGGAGTATCGTAATGCCGTATTGGAACTCCATCGTGTGCTGAAAGTGCACCCCCGAAAGAAGCGCGATGGACATGCTCGGGACAACGAAAACGAGTGCCCATTTGCTCCAGAGTGCGGTGAGTGCAAACGGGCCGATAAGATAGAGCAGTCCGCGCAGCCGCGCCTGTGTCGTGATTTCCACAAATGCGTGGATGGGGTGCGTGAGGACGGATTTAAGGAGAAGGCCCTTCGTTATTTCATCACCCGGCTCCGCATCGGGCACAAGGTAACGGAAATAACCAAGATGGCGCACCGGTTCGCCCCCGCGGAACCATGGCATCACGATCATGACCACGGCAATAAACCAACCAACCCCGAGGGCAAAAGTCGCCCCGCCGATCTTTCTGTCCTTCTCGCCGAAAAAGAGAAAAACCCCGAGCGCGGCCACCGCCACCGCCATCTCCTCCTTGCAGCCGAGTGTCAGCAGGAGAAGAACAAAATATAGAATCCGGTAGCCGTACAGATACGCCGCCACTGCTCCGAGCAGGAACAGCGGCACCATGCCGTCCACGTGGAAGTCCTTGATCGTCTTTTGCTGCAGGATCGGGTTCATGAGCCACGCGGCAGAGAAGACAAGGGCGATGAACTGGGAGTTCAGCTTTCTCCGCGCTATGAAATAAACCGGGACCGCCGCCAGCGCCAGGTAGAATGGCTCCAGCACGAGCAGCGTCAGCGGGCTTGGGAAAAGCCAGTAGAAGGGAAAGAGAAGAAAAAACGTCGGGATAAAATGTTCCGCGAAGAAGTTGTTTCCATAATCACGCAGCCTGTAGTTGAACGGCTCGAAATTGAAGAACGCGCACTCCAGCCAGCGCCCCTGCACCGCATTCCACATAAGCTGGTCGTATATCGTGAAGTCCAGCATGCAGGTCCCGAAGCTGTGATGCCTCATGACCGACAGCCAGACGAACCAGAAAATATAGAACCCGATCACGACGGCGAGGGGCACCCCGATCACCACCGCCGCGGGGGTGGAGTTAAGGCGCCTCCAGGCCGCCCGTAGGCGCTCCCCTCCCGGAAGCGGCGTTCTCCAGCTCAGAAACCTCCACACCACGAGTCCGAAAACCAGCCCCACCATCGGCGCCCAGGACAGGAGCAGCACCTGCTTGCGCAGCTCCATAAAAAAACCGGCCACAAGAATCGGCACCAGGAGCAGCCCCGGCACCATCACCCGCCCAAGGTCCGCCAGCGCCGCCCGCCGGGAGGCCACCGCCCCCGTGCGGGCCGCCCACCACGCCATCAGGTGCATCCCGCCGATCAGCAGGTACGTTGCCCGGAACCCGTCGAAAAAGAGGTGCTCAAGGTGACGCGTGCGGAAATCGCCCTCGAAGAACCACTGGTAAAACGGACTGCTCGCCTCGTGGTACCACCACACGAGGCCGATGCAAACGGCCCCTGCGTAGCCAAGCCAGATGGCCCACTTCGCGGGCAGACAGGGCAGCGCAAGGCCGGGCGGCTGTGCGGGAATCCCTCCGGTGGGAGGCGCCGCCGGGGCCGGTGATTCGGAAGGGTTGGTCAAGGGGGAGGGGACTCCCGGGCTGGGAATGGGGCATGCCGACGCCGGCTGGCGCCCAAACCGCACGGGGTGGCTTCGGGCCCCGGCGCGCAACGGGAGTTACGTCCAACCGGGTGGGGAGTCAACCCTTCACGCTGCCGCGGAAACGAACCAGGTGGATTCCGTCAACCCGCCCATGGCGGTGGTGGCCCGCCGTCCCCCTTGCACGGGTTTCGGGAATACCTTGGCCGGCCCTGCCAGCCGGTCAGTGGACGATCCAGATAGAATGGTCCACGTCCGCGGCGAGTGGTGCCGCCTCAGGGTTGTAGATATACAGGTCCTTGCCGCTGATCCAACCCTTGGTGGCGCCGGCCGCGTTGGTCAGGTGGACCTTGTACCATCCGTCTTCGGTGCGCTCGCTGACAACGAAGCGGTGGCCGGTGACGGCTTTGGCGACGACGGGGGAGTTGTTCTGCGTACCCGTACCGCGGGAGGCGTAAACGGGCACCTCGTGATAGTCCGCGATGTCGCGCGAATCGTTTCCGGAGAGGCGGTCGGTGTGGACGACGACGCTGCAGATGGGTTCGACCGAAGTGCTGACGACCTCGGAGAAAGCGGAACCGCTGCTGATGAAGCCGCTGCGATGCGTAGCGATGGGGATCAACTTGACGGCATCGGCGTAAACCCGTCCTGGCCGGGAGGGATCCACCGGTCCGGTGACCGACTGCTCGCGAACCTGCACGTAGTATTCCTGGCCGTAATCGAAATGGTACTCGCCAAGGGAGACCCACGAGTTGGCAAAGGGCTCGCTCTTGTCGAACTCGACCGTGATCGTGTAGTCGGTGGCGCGGCTGGCGTCGTTGCCGTAGGAGTCCACGGAGATGTAATACGTTCCGGGGGTGAGATCGTACTCGAAGGACCAGTCCGCGCGGATCAGGCAGTCGGTGTTGCTCATGCTCCCGAGCAGGTGAATGTCCACGTCCTTGCCCGGATAGCCTGTGTGGTCCACGGAAGCGCGGATGCGGGTGTTGGTGTGGACGGTGAATTTGTAGATTCTTTCGGGCCCGAACTCGGGGAGGCCCGCGCCCGCGGGGGAGTAGGAGTTCCAGATGGAATCCCCGCCGATGGTGGTGTGGTGCGCGACGTAGGGATTGGTTTCGATAATATATGGATCGGCATGAAGCCCCGTACCGTTCTGCGATGAATCGCCCCGCTGGTCGAGGAAAATGCCGGCGGTCCCGCCCGAGTGGGTGACCCGGTAGGCCACGTTTTCGGCGTTCGCCTCCGAGGGCCAGGTGGTGGCCACGATGTAGTTTCCGCGTTGTGGCGCGGTGAAGGTGAACGTTGCCACGTTGGCCGCACTACCGGTGGTCTCGAATTCCGTGTACCGGCTTCCCGTGCCGTGCAGGACGACGCGGTTGGCGTCCCCCATGGGTTTCTCGGCGGTGCTTTTCGAGAGTGAGTCCATCCACGTTCCCTGCTCGGCGTAGCCCTCCGCCAGGGAACCTGCCGGGGTGCGGCTCTCGTGTGCCATGGCGGGGGGGAGCGGCAAAAGGACGCGGTGCCAGTTGTTGTGCTGAGTTGCCACGAAGATGTGGTCCTGTGGCAACTGGGTGATTATGGAATACCCGGTTGTATTCCCCAGGCGCGTATTCAATACGGCGGAATTGACTCTTACATAGCGCAGGGTGGCGCGCGTGTCGCCCCAGTAGAACTCGTCGTCCTCCCACCAGCCGTGGTAGTAGGGGCA
>SLMS01000125.1 GCA_007133495.1 Candidatus Sumerlaeota bacterium
AGCGGCGGGCGGTTTTTGCATCCCGACCCTCAGACCCGGCGGGAGGCCCCGCGTGGCCCGGCAGACCTTCAGCCTGATCCTTTTTCTCCTCTTCGTCCCCCTGCTCCCCGCGCAGGAGGTCAAGGACGTCCGCCTCGCCGAGCACGACGAGGGCTTCACACGCGTCGTCATCGAAGCCGACTCCGGCATCAACGCCCGCGTGCACAACCGCTCCGGCCACGACCGGGTGGTGACCATCGAACTGAACGGCGTCCGCTCCGGCCCCTCCACCATCAACACCACCGGCGAGGAGACCCTCATCCGCGGCAACCGGATCGACCGCGCCCAGGGCCAGCAGCGCGTCCTCCTCCAGTTCCGCACGGCCGGGCCCGTCCAGATCCGCGAAATGCAACTCTCCGGGCCCCGGCGCCTCGTCTTCGACTTTCACGACGCCACCGAAACCGCCCGCCCCTCAGCCTCTCCCGGCCGCCGGCCCCGCATCATCATCGACCCCGGCCACGGGGGCTCCGACCCGGGCGCCGTCGGCAGGCTCAACGGCCGCGCCGTTTACGAGAAGGACGTCGCCCTTGCCGTCGGCCTCAAACTCGAACGGCTCCTGCGGGCCGACCCGCGCTTCGACGTCGGCATGACCCGCCGCACCGACGTCCGCATCGGCCTTGTCCAGCGCACCCAGGAGGCCAGCCGGCAGCGCGGCGACCTGTTCGTCTCCATCCACGCCAACGCGGTCGAGGGCCGCGCCGCCCAGCAGCGCGCCCGTGGACTGGAGTTCTGGACATGGAACCGCCAGGCCAACAGCAGTGCCGCCGCCCGCGCCATGGAACAGCTCGAAAACCGTGACCTCGGCGTCAGCCGCGAAAATAACCGCATCCTCACCTCCATGATGATGGACGCCCTGGAGTCCCAGGCCCTCGTCAGCCGGCGCGTCGCCCGCGCCATGGAAGAGCGCGTCAAAGCCCACCCACGCTTCCGCGGCCATTACCGCGGCATCAACAGCGCCCGCTTCCGCGTTCTCGAAATCTACGACATGCCGTCGATCCTCGTTGAACTCGGCTTCATGACCCACCCCGAGGAGATCAAGCTCCTCACCAGCGACTCCTTCCAGAACACCTACGCCCAGGTGCTCTACGAAGGCATCGTGCGCTACTTCCAGCAGGCCGACCCCAGCTTCCCGCGCCGGCCGGACGCCACCAACGTCGCCGCCGGGCGCTAAACCACCGTTGCCCACAGCCCCGCACCACTGGTGAAACTCTTGCGTCAGGCTGCAAGACAGCCCATGGGTTGACGCAGGAGACCGCCAGAGGAGCGCCACACCGTGGAACATCTGTGGATCAACGGGGAGTTCATGCCACTTTCCGAGGGCCGCCTTCCCGTCGAGGACCGCGCAACACAGTTCTCAGACGCCATCTACGAGGTCATCGCCGCCTACGAGGGCGTTCCCATCCTCATGAAGGAACACCTCGACCGTTGGGAGCGTAGCGCCGCGGGCCTCCAGATGGAATCGCCCTACAGCCGCGAAACCCGCGAGCACGCCATCCACGAACTCGTCCGCCTCTGCGGACAGCCCCGCATCATGATTTACGGCCAGCTCACCCGCGGCACCGCCAAGCGCGCCCATCCCTTCCCCAAGGGCGTTCCCGCCAACGAGTTCTGGTACGTCCGTCCGCTCCCCCACCCCAACGAACAGAAGTACCGCGAGGGCGCCGCATGCGTCACCCACCCCGACGAGCGCTGGGCGCGCTGCTGGATCAAGACCACCTCGCTCCTCGCCAACTGCCTTGCGAAGCAATACGCCCTCGATCACGGCGCCTTCGAAGCAGTGCTCTACACCGAGGACGGCACCGTCACCGAATGCACCGCCGCCAACGCCTACGCCGTCCGCGATGGCACGATCCACACCTACCCCGCAAAGCCCCGCATCCTTGCCGGCATCAAGCGCGAGTTGATCCTCCGCCTCGCCCGCGAAGAAGGCATCCCCGTCAAGGAGGAGCCCTTCAGTCTGGACTTCCTCCGCAGCGCGGACGAGCTGTTCATCAGCTCCACCACGCTCAATGCCCTCCCCGTGACCACCCTCGACGGCAAGCCCGTCGGCGAGGGCAAGGTGGGGCCCATAGCACAGAGAATCGGCGAGCGAATCGCCGCCTTCATCGCCGAAACGACCTCACGCTCCGGCGCCGCAGCACAACCCGGCACCGCATGAATCACCGCCCTTCACCCGGAAGGAGAAATCCCTGATGCGCTGGTTCAGGCGCCCATCGCCAGAATACATCAACCTCACCCACCCCGAAACACGGGCCGCGCGCGACCGCATCCCCAAGGACCTGTGGAACAAGTGCGCCAACTGCGACGCCATCGTCCTCAAGAAGGACTTCGAGGCCAGCCTCGCCGTCTGCCCAAGCTGCGGCCGGCACGAGCGCATCCCCGCACACACACGCATCCAGCAGCTCACCGACCCCGGCACCTTCCAGGAAATGAACGCCGGCCTCGTCGCCACAGACCCCCTCGAGTTCGAGGACAAGCGCAAGTACGCCGAACACCTCGAAGCCACACGCAAGAAGACCGGCCTCAATGACGCCCTCGTGATGGGCCGCGCCCGCATGGCGGACATGCCTGTTTCCCTCGCCGTCATGGACTTCTTCTTCATGGGGGGCTCGATGGGCTCGGTCCTCGGCGAAAAGGTCGCCCGGACGATGGAGCTGTCCCTCGCCGAGCGCATCCCCTGCATCACCGTCACCAGCACCGGCGGCGCTCGCATGCAGGAGGGTATCCTCTCCCTCATGCAGATGGCCAAGACCTCCATCCTCTGCGCCAAAATGCAGGAGGAGCGCATCCCCTTCATCAGCGTGCTCGCCGATCCTTCCACCGCCGGCGTCATGGCCAGCTTCGCCTCCCTTGGCGACGTCATCATCGCCGAGCCCGGCGCCTACGTCGGCTTCGCCGGCAAGCGCGTCATCGAGCAGACCATCAAACAGCCCCTGCCCCCGCACTTCCAGACCTCGGAGTTCCAGCGCGAACACGGCTTCGTGGACATGGTCGTCCACCGCAAGGAACTCCGCAGGACGCTCGTCCGCATCCTTGCCATGCTCACCGGCCAGCCCTCCCCCGTTCTCCCCGAGGACAAGAACGGCGCCGCCGAGGAAGTCCCCATCGAGGTCAAGTCCACCTGACCCGCCCACACTGCCGCACAAACGAAGAGCCCGGACCGTAGCGGCCCGGGCTCTGCAATTCCTGGTTTTCGCCGGGGGTTACCAGCTCGACTTCGTCACCCCGACGACCATGCCCTGGTGGGCAAGGCTGCGGAACTCGTTCCGCCCCAGCCCGAAGCGCCTCAGCACTCCGCGCCCGCGGCCTGTCACCTCGCAGCGGTTCCGGTACCGCACCGGCGAGGAGTTCCGCGGCAGCTTCTGCAGCTTCACAAACGCCTCCATCACCTCTTCGGGCGAGGCGCTCGGGTCGATGATCTTCGCCTTCAGCTCCTTGCGCTTGGCGGCATAGCGCTTGATGAGCTTTGCGCGCTTCTTGTTCCGGGCAATCACACTGGTCTTGGCCATAAACGGTAACCGGCAGTCCTGAGAGTCATGGAATCAGCCCGCGGAACCCCGCAGGCGGAGAGGGATTAGCCGGACACCATGCCCTGCTGTCAAGCGCGAAGGCCGATTTTTACCGCTCCCGCTTGCGCTTCCTCTCCTCTTTCCAGCCGATCTTCTTCTTCCCCCGCGCCGCCTTGAGAATCTTCTTCTTCCGCGGGTCCTCCGCATCCTCCGGCTCCAGCCAAAGGTGTGGCGGCGGGGCAAAATTCGCTTCCGCCTGCTCCACCAGGCCGGCCGCAGGAGGTTTCTTGCCCGAAGTTTTCTTCTTCGCTGCGGCCGCCTCCCGCTTCTTGTCCACTGCCTCCTGCAGCGGCGCTCTCATCGCCTCCTCCTCCCGGTTCCACTCCCCCTCTCGTGCCACCCAAGCCTCCGTCGAAAGCTGGCCTTCCGCTGCTTCCTCCAGCGCCCCCAGCCCAAGCGTCCCCGCGTACCACTCCTCCGGGAAGCACTCCGCCCCGTGGCGCGCCACGCACAGCGCCGCCAGCAGCCCGCCGAGCACCTCCGCCTCGCCGCCCCGGGCCAGCAACGCCTCCATCGCCAGCCGCGGCGCCGTCCCTCCCAGTGCAACGAACAGCACCCACGCGATTCCCGCCGGCGGAAAGCCGTGCTGCACGTGCCCCACCTGATGCTGTGGCTCGTACTGCCGCGCGGTCTGCAGAATCGTCGAGAGCGCCAGGTCCTCGCGGCCCTCCCGCAGCAGGCTCGGCAGCGGCGCCAGCGCCTCCGCCAGTCCCCGCGGCCGCGCGCTCCAGCCGAACTCACGCCAAGTCCCCCCCTGCTCCTCCCGCAACGCATCCTCCAGCGGCTCCAGTTCCTCCCGTATAGACGCCGCGATGTCTCCCGGCTTGCGCTTCGGGCCGCTCCCCAGCAGCTCCCGCAACGCCAGGGCCGCCACCATCGCCGCGGACTGTGGCAAAAGCCGGCCGTGGGTCAGCCGCGCCAGCCGGCCCGCCCAAGGAACAGGCTCTTCCCACCCCATCAGCACCGGCACGATTCCACGCAACGCCGGGCCGAGCCCCTCGCTCGGCTCGTCCTCCGCGTACCAGTCCACCTCCTCCCACGGGTAATTCGCCCGCCAGCGCCGTATCGCCTTAAGCAGCGGACGGCCCGGCGCCCGCACTTCACCATCATCCTCCCCTTCCGTACCGCCCGACAGCTCCAGCAGCGCCGCGCCCGTAAAGGCCACCGGCGTTCTGCCCAGCCCTTCCGGCTGCGAAGCCAGCACCGCCGCCAGCAACTCCTGTCCAGCCGCGCCGTGCAGGCCCGGCAGCGTGTTCCGCCCCGGCCTGTCCGGAAAAAGCACCCCCGTCGGGTGAAAACCCTCCGGCGGCCCGCCCCACGCCTGCCGGACGTGGCCCTCCTTCAGATTCGTCACCGGCCGGCCCAGCGCCACACCCATCAGCGCCGCCCGGAGGATGTCCTTGCGGCGGCCCGCCTGCGGATTCATTGCTTCCTCCCGGGATGCTCTCGGCAAAAAACGCCCGCCCCCAACCCCACACGGAAACCAACCCGATGGCCATTGAAATCGAACGCAAATACCGCGTCCAATCCCTCGGCGGCCTTGAGCTCCCCAAAGGTCAGGAAATCGACCAGGGCTACCTTGCCAACTCCGGCTGCACCGTCCGCGTCCGCACCAAGGGCCCCCGCGCCTATCTCACCATCAAGTTCCCCGCAAGGCGGCTTCAGGAGACCGGCGGCGCCCTCGAACGCCAGGAGTTCGAATACGAAATACCGGTCCCCGACGCCCGCGAACTCCTCGAACTCGCCCCCTTCCGCCTCACGAAGACCCGCCATCTTCTCCCCAACGGCGTCGAGCTCGACATCTTCCACGGCCGGCACGAGGGTCTCATCCTCGCCGAATACGAGAGCGCCGGCGGGTCACAGCCCGAACCCCTCCCCGGCCTCCAGTGGCAGGAGGTCACCGAGGACCGCCGCTACTCCAACTCCTGGATCGCCCGCAACGGCATCCCCCCGCTCGACTGACTCCGGCACCACCCGGCCTCACCCATCTTTACCCGTTCACCCCGGAAATCGGCTTTTTTCGGGGTAATGTTTTCCGTAAGTCCTTTGTTTTCAGTGGTGGCATCCCCCCGAAACCTTTGTAGTGCCGACCTACCATCTTGA
>SLMS01000303.1 GCA_007133495.1 Candidatus Sumerlaeota bacterium
CCCGGTCTGTCTGCGCTTGCGCCGGTAAGCCACCGGCTTGTCCCCTTCCTCCCGCCTCAGAGACTACTCCCCGGGAGAGGCCGGATGGCCGTTTTTTCCAATGCGATCGTGATAGGCGCTTCCTCCGGCATGGGGGCGGAACTGGCGCGGCTGATGGCCCGGAAACGGGTGCGGACGGCGCTGGTGGCGCGGCGCAAGGAGGCGCTGGAGCAGCTCGCCTCCCGGATCGCCAAGGAAACACCGAAGGCGCCCGAGCCACTTGTCTATCCCCACGATGTGCGGGAGTTCGGCGAGGTCCCGGCCCTGTTTCAGCGCATCACCCACGACTTGGGGGGGCTGGACCTGATCGTGTACTGCGCGGGGGTGATGCCGCCGGTGGCCGTCAACGAGTACGACTTCGAGAAGGACCGGATGGTGTACGAGGTGAACGTGCTGGGGGCGATCGCCTGGCTCAATGAGGCGGCGAAACGGTTCGAGAATCAGGAGTCCGGGGTGCTCGCGGCGCTTTCCTCGGTGGCCGGCGAGCGAGGAAGAAAAGGCCAGCCGGTTTACAGTTCGAGCAAGGCGGCCCTAAACTCCTACATGGAGGGGCTGCGGAACAGGCTTGGGCACCGGGGAGTGCGGGTGGTGACGATCAAGCCGGGCCCGGTCAGGACCCCGATGACCGAGGCTCTCAGTATGCCCTTCATGATCGATGCGGACGAGGCAGCGCGGCAGATTTGGGCTGGCCTTCGTTCAAGCCGCACGTCAGTTTACGTGCCGAAGAAGTGGAGGGCCATCATGTGGGTGATCCGGAACATCCCGTCGATGCTTTTCCGCGGGAGGGACATATGAGCTGGCCGCAGCCGGCGCACCCGGCAAACGGACATGAAGCCGCGCACACCGCCCCCGAGCCGGCCGGGCATTTCGACACGCTGCCGCACGACCGGTTGGAACGCGTCGAGGCATGGGGACTGAACAGCGCCTCGATGGCGCACGTCTACCGGCCGAGCACGGTGGGGCGCCTGCGGGAGGTGTTCGAGCTCGCCCGCCGCACGGGCCGGCAGATCGCCTTCCGCGGCGGAGGGCGCAGCTACGGGGACGCCTTTCAGAACAGCGAGCAGATCGTCCTCGACCTGTCCCGCATGAACCGCGTGCTGGACTGGGACCCGGACGAGGGAGTCATCTCGCTCGAGCCCGGCGTCACCATCGAACAGCTCTGGCAATACATGCTCGAGGACGGATGGTGGCCGGCCGTGGTGCCGGGCACGATGTTCACCACCATGGGCGGGTGCGTGGGCATGAACATCCACGGGAAGAACGCCTGGAAGGTGGGGCCGTTCGGGGACCATGTGCTGGACTTCGACTTTTTGCTCCCCTCGGGGGAGATTGTCCGCGTGGACCGGAAGAGCGACCCGGACCTGTTCCGCGGTGCAATCGGAGGGTTCGGGATGCTGGGGTGTTTCACGCGGGTGCGGCTGGCGGCCAAGCGGGTTCATTCGGGCCTGCTGCGCGTCTTCCCCCAGCGGGTGCGCAACTTCGACGAGATGATCGACTCGTTCGAGGAGAACGCCGGCCGGATGGACTACATGGTGGGGTGGGCGGACTGCTTTGCCGCGCGCGCTCGCTCGCTGGGCCGGGGGGAGATGCATTTCGCGCAGTACCTTGAACCGGGGGAGGATCCTTTCCCCGCGCAGACGCTCCGGGTGGAGAACCAGAAGCTGCCGGACACAATCATGGCGTTCCTGCCAAAGTCGATCGTCTGGCGGCTCGCCGCACCGTTCGTGAACAACCTCGGGATGCGGCTGGTGAACACGCTGAAGTACCATGCGCAGTTGAGGCCCGGGGCCGGGAAGCCCTACCTGCAATCACACGCGGCATTTGCCTTCCTACTGGACTACGTTCCGAACTGGCACCATGCGTACAAGCCGGGGGGGCTCATCCAGTACCAGAGTTTCGTACCGAAAGAGTACGCGGCCGACGTCTTCGCCGAGCAGGTGCGGCTGAGTCATCGTTTCGGCATCGTGCCCTACCTTGCGGTGACCAAAAAGCATGTGCCGGACGATTTCCTGATCACCCACGCGGTGGACGGGTATTCGATGGCGCTGGACTACCCGGTGACCGTGGCGAACCGTAAACGGCTTTGGGGGCTGTGCCATGAGATGGATGAGATGATCCTGGCCGCGGGCGGCCGGTTTTACTTGGCGAAGGACGCCACCATGCGGCCGGGCACTCCGCGGCGGTACCTGCCGGAGAGGAACCTCGAGCGGTTCACGGCGCTCAAGCAGCGGTGCGACCCCGAAGGGATGCTCTCCTCAAACCTCTACCGGCGGGTTTTCGGTGCGGAAGGGCCGAAAACTGGGGGGAAGGCTGGCATGAAAAGCGCCTCGCTAAGGGTTGCGGGGCGGTCCGCGTGACAGGATTCCGTTGCGTTCGGGCCGCGCTTGACCACAATCGGTTCATCGGAAGCCTCCGGGCAGGGACGTGGCCTCATGAAAGAATGGAAAGAGTTCGACAACAACGAAATAACCCACAGCATGGCCCATTACCTGATGGCCATCCACGAGTTGCATCGCCGGCAGGGCTACGCCCGGGTGACAGACGTGGCACGGGAGTTGGAGATCACCCCCGGTAGTGCCTCGGTCAGCATCAAGACGCTGAAGTCGCGCGGCTGGGTGGAGGAGGACCACAACCGGTTCCTGAAGCTCTCCACCGACGGCGAGAAGCTCGCCCACGAGATCACCGTCAACAACCGGCTGATGGTGCAGTTCCTGACCGAGGTGTTGGGAATGGACGTGGGTCAGGCGAGCATAGATGCCTGCAAAGTGGAGCACCTTGTCAGCTCCGACACCCGCCGAAAACTCCTCCAGTTCATGCACTTCATCCACGAGGAGCACAAGCCGGTGAAGGCGTTCCTCCGCG
Source organism: Candidatus Sumerlaeota bacterium (assembly GCA_007133495.1). GTDB lineage: Bacteria > Sumerlaeota > Sumerlaeia > SLMS01 > SLMS01 > SLMS01. The sequence goes on from SLMS01000303.1 coordinate 2,902, forward strand.
CTTGGAAGGACCACCAGTTCCACTGCCCCGGTCCCTCGGAGTGCGAGGTCTGCGAGGATGGGGAGACCTGCGCCATCGGCGAGGACGCCCCGGCCGGGTCCAAACCTGCGGCGAACAGGTAGCCGGCCGACAGCCTTCCACACACTGTGCTCAAAACCATGACAATCGAAGAGGTGGGTCTGTTACGCCTGCACCAGCCTTGGATCGAAGGCGAAGGGTTGCGGTTTGCCGGTGCTTATCCAAGCCCTTACGGATCTTCGCGACGGCTTCCTTCCACCAGTGAAGGGGCATGCCGGGTGTCCCCAGGGAGACTGGCTGGTAGGGAAATGAACCACTGAGAGCCACTCTGTGTTGAGCAGTCTTCTTGAAAACTGAGATCAGCGCTGGGCTCAGTTGGGGCACGTGTCAGTCCCGATATCGCGTCTTCACTCCGGCAGGGGCGGAATCCCGGCGGGGTCGAGCGGGCCGAGGTCGGACGCGGCGCAGTTGTCGGCCACCTGCTCGCGCGTCTTCGCTCCGGGGATGGCGGTGTGGCAGGCGGGGTGCGTAATACAGAACCGCAGAGCCACCTGGGTCATGGACTGATCGGGGTACCGGTCGAAGAGCGGCCGCATGGCGTCGAGTTGGTTGAGATACTTGTCCAGTTTTTCGGGCGAGAGGTTCATTTTGCGGTGGTCGTCGCCGGTGAAGGTGCTCTCGCGGGTGAACTTGCCGGTGAGCAGTCCGAAAAGGAGCGGGATGCGCACGATGACGCCGGTGCCGTACTTCTGTGCCTTGGGGAATAGTTCCTTTTCCGCTTCGCGTTCGAGCAGGTTGTAGCGCACCTGAATGACGTCCAGCAGGTCGTGGTGCCGGTCGAGGAGATAGGCCTGCTCAGTTTCCTTAAAGGAGGTGATGCTCCATCCGGCGTGGCGTATTTTGCCCTGCTGCTTGAGGGTGGCGAGGGCCTCCCAGGCATCGTCGCGGTCGAGCAATTCAGTTGGTTGGCTGTGAAGCTGAAGTATATCGAGACAGTCCAGTTTGAGACGTTTCAGGGACTGTTCGGCGGCGAAGATAATATAGTCCTTATCCACGTTTGAGCGGATGGCGCCGTAGCCCTGGTCGTCCTTGTCTCCTGCATGGTAGAAATCGTTGCCGGCTTTGGTGGCGAGGACGGTGCTGCCCTTGCCGCGCTCGTCGTAGAGGCGCCGGACGAGTTCCTCGGAGTGACCGAACCCGTACACATCCGCGGTGTCTATAAGGGTCACGCCCTCGCCGAGGGCCGCACGGAGGGCGTTCATGGAGACCTCGTCGTCAGTGGGGCCCCAGTTCTTGCCGCCGATGGCCCATGCTCCGAAGCCAATGGTGGAAACCTGCGGTCCGCGTTCGCCCAGTGTAGTGTATTGCATGATGGGAACTCCCTTGATTTGGCCTGCATGGACCATCGTGGCGTGAGGCTGGAGCGGGCCAAGGGGAAAGTCCAGGGGTGCGCGAAGACCGGAAAGATTTGCCGTTGTCTCGACGGACCCAAGGTGCCATGTTCCCCGGCGGATGATTCTTGTGGTGGCAAAGGACGAGGACTCATGCCGATACGGTATTACGTCAATCTGGATTGCGAACCACGCCGGGAGTTGGGCGAAGAGGAGCTGCTCGGCCTTGTCGCCAAGCGCGAGCGTGCCGAGTCAGTGCGGGGGCGTTTCCGCAAGGAGCACGGGCTGGAGGACGTGGCGAAGATGCGTTTCCGTGAGAAGACCGCGACTCCCGACGGCCAGAAGCAATCGCGCGAGACGACGGTGGAGAAAGTGCTAAAGGAATGCCGGCCACTGGACGGGCTTGCGCATTGTTGCGAGAGGTGCCCGGCCGCGCTTCAGGGCACGGCGTATTCCTGCACGCAGAGTCTGTCGCTTCCGCTTTCCGCTGCTGCTGAGCATTGGTTGGTCCAACAGGTTGCGCCCGCCGGGAGCCGTGCATTTGACCTGTTCCGCACTGCGGCGGATCGACACGGCTATGGCGAGGGAAACCGGTTTGGCAACTGGCGCAAGGCGGGCTTCCTGGAGGCGAAGGAGGCAGTCACCGAACAGCGCGGTGATTTTCTTCTGACGAGCGATCAAGTACTCAATGAGATGCTTCTTGTGGGCGACATCATGCCGCCGCACGGGCTTGGGTTGCTGCTGCACCTGCAGGCTCTTCGGGCGACGGATGGACGGACGGGGGACGAGTTGCTGGACCTGCTGGAGGGTGTCTCCGGCAGCGGCTCTGCAGAGGAGGCCCCGCAAATAGAGTTTGCCCTCGCGCCGGAGAAGGGAGAGGACCCGTCCATCGCGGAGATTAAATTCCTGCTATACGCTGTCTATCGGGCTTTTTCTCTGGAAGTGCCGCTGGCGCTCCGGCTGTAGCCCCCGCCTATATATCTCTCTAATCAGTATCCCGCGGCTTGGGCGGAGGGATTTTTCCTTCGAGGGAGAGGAGGGTCTGCCGGCAGAGGCCGTGGAGAAGGTTTACTTCGCGCTGGGTGGCCGGGGCACGAACGAGCAGGTTGCGCAGTTTACCCAGAGTGTTGCGCAGGCGCCGGTCCTCCGACCAGCCGGTGCGGCGGAGCAGTTCATGGGCGTGCTCGAGCAGCAGCGCGCGTTCTTCGTTTGTGGCCGGCCGGTCGCCCGGATCGGGGCTGCCGGCGAGGGGGTTCAGTGCTCGTATAGACGGGGCGTTGCCAATGCCGGCCTCTCCCGGGCCGGTGCGGCGTTCGGCCTCCGCCATGCCTGCCAGTGCGACGGCTGCCGCTTGCGCCAGGTTGAGCGAAGGGAACGCCGG
>SLMS01000298.1 GCA_007133495.1 Candidatus Sumerlaeota bacterium
ATGGTGGGGCGCTCGCCTTCGACCGGGACCCACTGGCCGTCCTCGTAGCGCACCCAGTGCTCGACGGCGGCGGGCGCCGGAGCATCGGGGTGGGCGGCCTGATAGTCCGCAATCAGCGCCTGCTGCTCCCGGGAGTACCAGATTTCGAGCAGGTGGGGCGGTTCAGGCGGATGGGCGATGTAGCGCCCTGCCATGGGCGGGGCCACTTCGGCGATGGCGGAGAGCCCCTCCACCCCCGCTTCCTCGCCCGCAGGCGGGACCGGCTGGTCCACCGTGGTGGTCGTTTCGGCGTTATCCATTGGCGCGATCCTGCTTCGGCAGCGAAGAGGCCAGCGTGCTGCGCAACTTGGCGGCTCCTCCAAGGAAGATCATGTAGGCGAAAAGAACGAGGAAGAACGTCTTCATCCCGGCAAGAAACGAGCTGATCTCCAGCCCGAGCTGCACGATGACAACGAGCAGCCCGCCCAGCAACAGCGGCTTGAAGGCGAAGCCGGCGAGAACCAGGGCGACGTTCTTCGAGAGTGCCCCCACCATGATGAAGGCCAGCGCAACATAGTTCACCAGGGCCAGCACTCCGATGGCCGCGTAGCGCACGGCCCACTCAGGCGAGAAGAGCGCCGAGCACAGAGCCGCGATCACGGTCACAAGGCCGGTGGCCAGGAAGATTTTTTTCAGATCCGTGAGGTCCAAAATCTGTCCTTGGGTGTCTGGCGTGGGGGTTACCTGTCCGTCTCCCGGTTCAGGAGCCGAACGAGCCGGATGCATTCCCGGATGCCAACCACGAGGCCGAGGAGGATCGCTACCGCGAGAATCCAGGGCTTTTCAAACCGGTCGGCGAAGTACTTGCCGATGAACCCCGCGGCGACCGGGAAGGTGACCAGAACCATCGGGATGGCGAAGGCGATTCCTTCGGTGCGGAACGCCCTGCCGCGCTTGCGCCACTTGTCGTCACTGGGCACGGGCTGATGGCTCCCGGATCGTCCCGGCGGCGGCCACGAAGGGGGCTCCCGGAACGCGGCACGGTGGTAGGTGCCGGGTTGCGGACGGCTCAAGGCAAAAGTCCGGCTTTGTGAATTTTTTCTCAAACTTCCTCCTTCCAGTTTATGAACAGGACCAGGACGTCATGTTTGCCCTCACGCCAGCAGGTGGAGTTTTTTCCGGCGGACCGGTTCAAACGGCTTGCGTTCGGGGGCCGCCGGATTAAATAAAACGCCGAAATAATTGCCGGGAACCTTCCTTGACCCAGCCCGCCACAAACGAAACCCCACCCCAGCAGCTTCCGCCACAGCCGGAAGCCAAGCCCGCCGGCGCCAACCGTGCCCTGGCGCTCGACGCGCTGCGCGGCTTCGCCATCATGGGCATGGTCATCTCCGGACGCGTTCCCTACGGCGAGGAGATGCGCCTGCCCGGCTGGATGTACCACGCCCAGCAGTTTGCGGACGTGCCCGGTTACACCTGGGTGGACTTGGTCTTCCCCGCGTTCCTTTTTTCGATGGGGGTGGCGATGCCGTTTGCCGCCTCCCGCCGGATCGCCAAGGGGGCCTCCTCCTGGCTCCTCGGGGCGAAGGCCTTCTGGCGCATGATCTCCCTGGCCTTCTTCGGCATCTACTTTCAGCACATCATCCCGTGGGTAATGGACGGGCATCTGCCGTGGAGCGTGGAGGGGGACACGCACTGGGGCACGTGGGCACTTGGGCTGCTCGGCTTTCTGCTGCTCTTCCCGGTGTACCTGCGCTTTCCGCCCGCGTGGAGCATGCCACTCCAGGTAGGCATCCGGACTGCCGGGGTGGCGGTGGCGGCGTTGTACCTGTATTTGATCTACGGGGGCGAGTTCAGCCTCTACCGCAGCAACATCATCCTGATGGTACTGGCGAACATGGCGTTCTTCGCCATGGCGATCTGGCTGCTGACCCGGGGGAGCTGGCTGCTGCGGCTCAGCTCGCTGGCGGTCCTGTTCGCCATGCGCGAGGCGGTCAAGGTGGAGGGCTCGTGGGTGGCACTCGTGGTGCGCGACCCGATGGAGTGGGTGCCCTTCGAGGCGGGTTCGCTCAACTGGTTCTACCAGTTCGACTGGCTGAAGTACCTGTTCGTGACGGTCCCCGGCACGATGGTGGGCGAGATGCTGATGAAGTGGATGAAGTCCCCCGGCGCGGCGGACGAGCAGCCGTGGACGGCAGGCCGGTTGCACCTGATCTCCTGGGGGCTGCTCGCCCTCGTGATCTTCGTCCACATCGGCCTTTACGTGCGGTGGGAATGGCTGACCCCGTTCCTGACAATCGGCGTGCTGGCGGCGATGGTGCCGCTCTTCTCGAATGCCCGCGGCGCGGCGGAGGTGCTCCTGCGCGGGCTGTTCCTGTGGGGATTCTTCTGGCTGACGGTCGGGCTGCTGTTCGAGCCGACCGAGGGCGGCGGTATCCGCAAGACCCCCGCCAACAACAGCTACTACTTTGTCAGCCTGGGCCTGTCCATCCTCAGCCTGCTTGTGCTCACCGTCTGGATAGACATTTTCCGCAAGTCGCGCTGGTTCACCATCATCATCCACAACGGCCAAAACCCGATGGTGGCCTACACCGGCATCAACAACCTGATGGAGCCGATCATGGCGCTCACGGGGCTGAACGCGCTGGCGGCGGAGTGGCTCAAGCGCCCATGGCTGCTCGGCGGATGGGCGCTGGTGAAGACCGCCGTGCTGGCCGTCATGGTGAGCATCATCACCCGCTTCAAGCTGATCTGGCGCACCTGACGCCAAACGTATAGACGGGAAGGGAGCACGCTTGAACACCCAGGCCCCGGCCACACTGCCTCCGCAGGATGCGCCCCGCCGCGCGCTGGCGCTGGACGCGCTCCGCGGGCTGGCCATCCTCACGATGGCGCTCTCCGGAATGCTCCGGGAGGCGGGACTCCCCAACTGGATGTACCACGCGCAGGTCCTCCCGCCGGACTTCCAGTTCGAACCGATTCCCGGCTATACGTGGGTGGACCTGGTCTTCCCCGCCTTCCTCTTTTCCATGGGCGTGGCGTTTCCCTTCGCGCTGAGTGCGCGGCTGGAGCGCGGCGTGGCGAAATGGCGGATCGTCCTCGGCGTGCTCTGGCGCGGCGTCGGCCTCGGTTTCTTCGCGCTGTACGTGGCGCACATGACGCCCTGGCAGCTCCGCGGGCCCGAGGGCGCCCAGCTCTCCATGCTGACGGCGAACCTTCTGGCCCTGCTCGCCTTCGGCCTGCTCTTTCTTGTCTATATGCGCTTCCCGAAAGAATGGCCGCCGTGGCTGAAGTGGGCGCTCCGTATAGGCGGCATCGCGGTGGCACTTGCATGGATGCTGTCCTGGACCTACGCGGACGGAACGGGCTTCCGTACGGGCCGGAACGACATCATCATCGTCCTGCTCACCAACAGCGCCGTCTCCGGCTCGCTGATCTGGCTGGTCACGCGCAACAGCATCGGCATGAGGCTTGGGGCGATGGCCCTGGCCTACGTACTGATCGAATCGTCCAAGATCGAGGGTTCATGGACGCAACTGCTGGCTTGGTCGCCCGGACCCATCTCCTGGCTGTACCAGCTCGGCTTTCATTCCTACCTGATGATCGTGCTGCCCGGCACGATCGTGGGCGATCTTCTGCTGCGATGGATGAGGGAGCGCGACAGCGGCGCCACCGCGCAGGCGGAGTGGGCGCCCGGCCGGCTACTCGGCATTGCCGGCTTCGCGATGGCGCTGGTGGTCTTCCTGCACATCGGCCTTCAGGCGCGGTGGGAGATCGCCACGCCGCTGCTGACGTTCGTGGCGCTGGCCGCTGGATGGATGCTCTTCCGCGAGCCGGTTTCCTCCGGAGACAGGCTCCTGCGGGCCTTCTACGGCTGGGCGGCCTTCTGGCTCGTCCTCGGCCTGGCCTTCGAGCCCTACCAGGGCGGCATCAAGAAAGACCCGGCGACGATGAGCTATTTCTTCGTCAGCACAGGACTCTCGATCCTGCTGCTCGTGTGCCTGACGGTGGCGATCGACCGGTTTGGCAAGCGGCGGTGGTTCAACCTGCTCATCCTCGGTGGACAGAACCCGATGCTGGCGTACATGGGCATCCGGAACCTGCTGCCGCCGATTTTCGGGCTGACGCAACTGGACACATTGGCCGGCAAGTACCTGGGCGGCTGGGCACTGGCGGCCTACGGCCTGTTCAAGTCGACCGTCCTGATGTGGCTGGCGAGCATCTTCACCCGCCTGAAGATGGTCTGGCGGACGTAGCGCACCGGACTTGCCGCCCGGCACGGGCGATGCAAGAGAAGGGGGCATGAGCGCTCCTCCCTCCGCCCCCCTGATAGACGTCCGCTCGCTCCACAAAAGTTACGGCCGGGGTGGTCCGGGCCCGCCTACACCGGTGCTCCGCGGCGTGGACCTGCACATTCCTGCGGGCGGTTTCGTGGCGCTGATGGGCGCCTCCGGCAGCGGGAAGACGACGCTGCTCAACCTGATCGGAGGGCTCGACACTCCGGACCAGGGGAGCGTCGCCGTCCGCGGCGTCCGCATCCATGAGCTGGGCGACGCCGAGCGCAGCCGCTTCCGCCTTCGCAACATTGGCTTTGTCTTTCAGTTCTTCAACCTGCTCCCCAACCTGACCGTGCGGGAAAATGTGGCGCTGCCGCTGCTCTTCCTCGGCGAGGGCGAGCGGAAAGCCCGCGCGGCGGCCGAGGCCCTCTGCGAGCAGACCGGCCTCGCCGGAAAGGCCGGCCGGCTGGTGCACCAGCTCTCCGGCGGCGAGATGCAGCGCGTGGGCCTGGCGCGGGCGCTCGTTCACCGTCCTGCGCTCCTGCTCGCCGACGAGCCAACGGGCAACCTCGATTCCAAAACCGGCCAGACGATCCTTGAACTGATTCGCAGCACCGCCCGGGAGCACGGAGCGACGGTGCTCATGGCGACCCACGACCCCGAAGCCGCCGCGGGTGCGGATCGCATCGTCCGCATCCACGACGGAGTGATCGCCGGGGAGCGGGCTCCGGCGTGAGGCTGCGGGCGGTCTTCCTTGCGCTGGCCGCCTCCTACGTCCGGCGGGAGAAGGGGCGCACGCTTCTCACCGTGCTTGGCATCGCGCTCGGGGTGGCGGTGCTGGTGTCCATCGACCTGGCGAACGAATCTGCCGTGGCAAGCTTCCGCCAGACCGTGGAGAGCATCAGCGGCACGGCGGACCTGACGGTGCGCCCGGGCACGGGCGGGCTGGAGGGGACGCTCGTGGGCGAGCTGGCGCGGCTGCCGGAGGTGCGGTCGGTCTCGCCACTCATCAGCGGCGACGCGCTCTATCGCCCACCGGACGGCCGGCCGCCGCGTCAGATGCTCTTCCTCGGAACCGACTTCCTCCGCAGCGCCGAGGACGAGGACGCTCCGGTGCGCGACCTCACCTTCCGCTTCGAGGAGGGCCGCGGTGCCGCGAGTTTCCTCACTGATCCCGAGGCCCTGCTCTTCACCAGCCGGTTCGTGGAACGCGAAGGTCTCGGCGCCGGTGACCGGGTGGTCCTTGAGATCGGTGGCGAAGAACGCGAGTTCGTTGTGGCGGGAATTATCGAGGAGGGCGGGCTGGCCGGCGTTTATGGCGGCGACGCCGTCCTGACCGACGTGGCGGTGGCCGACCATCACCTCGGCCGCGAGGGGCTGCTCGACCGTATAGACGTGCGCCTCCGGCCGGACGCGGACCGCGAGGCCCTCCGGCAGGCGCTCCCGCCCAACGCCGTCCTGGAGGCGCCGGACGCCGAGAGCCTCCGCGCGCGGGAGATGCTCGCCGCGTTCCGGTTCAACCTGCGTTCGCTCGGGCATCTCGCCATCGTGGTCGGGGCGTTTCTGATATACAACACAATGAGCATCGCCGTGGTGCGCCGGCGGACGGTGATCGGGACGCTGCGGGCCATCGGTGTGACGCGCCGGGCCGTGCGCGGGACGTTTCTCCTCGAAGGGGCGCTTTTCGGCCTGGCCGGCTCGGTTATCGGTATTGTGGCGGGTGTGCTGCTGGCGATGGCGATGCTGGAGACGGTGGCGACGGCGATTTCCATCAATTTTTTCGAAACGCGGCCGGGCACGGTGACCCCGGCGCCTTCGGTTATACTATTGGGGCTGCTGCTGGGAGTGGGAGCATCGCTCGTGGCCGCCATCGGCCCGGCCAACCAGGCGGCGGCGATTCCACCCGCCACGGCAATGCGCCAGGGCAGTGAAAACACCGGCGCCGGCCCCTTCGGCTGGTGGCGGACCGCATTGGCGGGCATGTTCGCGGCGGCCGGAATGGTGCTGCTCGCGATGGAGCCCCGTACCGGCCTGCCGGTGCAGGGCTACGCCGCCTCACTGCTCTTCATCGCGGCATTCGTCGCAGCGGCGAGGCCATTCCTTGGCCTGCTGACCATCATGCTGCGCCGTCTGTATATACGCATCTTTCGGGCCGAAGGACTGCTCGCCGTGAGCGCCACCCGGGCCGCACTTGGGCGTTCGGGTATTGCCATCTGCGGGCTGGCGGTGGCGCTCGGCATGGCCGTTTCTGTCACCGTGATGGTTTCCAGCTTCCGCGATACCGTGATGGCATGGATGGAAGACGTTCTCGTGGCCGATATCTATATTTCCCCCACGGGTGGGCCCGGCAGCGGCACCATCCCCGGCAGTTTCGCCGATGCGGTGCGCGGGCTGGACGGTGTGGCGGCGGTGGACCCCTACCGTGAGCGCGAAATCCTGCTCTCCGGCCGCACGGCGCACCTGGCCGCGCGGGACTTCTCCGCCGTGCGCTTCCGGAACCGCGTGCTCGACGGCCGGCCCGCCGCAGAAGCCATGCAACAGGCCCGCGAACGCGGTGAAGTGCTCGTGAGCGAACCCCTCGCGCTCCGCCACGGCATCGCCCGTGGCGACACGATACGGCTTCCCGCTCCGGACGGTGAACTGGCCCTCACCGCCGGCGCCGTCTATTACGACTACAGTTCCGAGCGCGGCTTTGTCACGATGGACCGCAGTCTCTACGTGGAGCATTTCAGCGATACACGTATAGACAACATGACTGTCCACCTCGCCGATGGTGCGGACCGCGAGGCCGTGACGGAGGCCATCCGCCAACGCGCCGCCATGACGGACACCGTCCCCCCGCTGCTCTACCGCGCGGACGAGGACCTGCGCGGCTTCGCCCTGGAAGCGTTCGACCGCACCTTCGCCATCACCTGGCTGCTGCAGACCATCGCGGTGCTGGTGGCGATTCTCGGTGTGGCGGCGACGTTGCTGGCGCAGATACTCGACCGGCGGCACGAAATCCGCACGCTCCGCCACCTCGGTGCCTCGCGCCCGCGCGTGGCCCGCGTCGTGGTGCTTGAAGCGTCGCTTATCGGGGCGGCGGGACTTCTGCTGGGTGTGACGCTCGGCCTGATTCTCTCCTGGATACTGGCGCGCGTGGTGATGCTGCAGAGCTTCGGCTGGTCAATCCAGTATGCCGTCCCGTGGCTCTCCGTGATCCAGATAGCCGGTATCGTCTTCGCGGCCACACTCGCCGCGGCCGCCCTCCCGGCGTGGGAGGCGGTCAAGGGACGCGGAGAGGATAGCCGGTAGGACGCGGGTGCCGCTGAAAATCACGCCCCGGACAAGAAGCCCTGGCCGCCCGATGACCTTCCGCCCTTGCACGCAGAGACGGCGCACGCTAGACAAACCACAGGCCCGGAAGGAGGCCGCTCATGAAGACCCTGCCCATCGCCATCCCGTCCGCCGCCGTGGCGGAGTTCTGCCGGCGCCACCGCATCCGCCGGCTGGCGCTTTTCGGCTCGGTGCTGCGGGAGGACTTCGGCCCGGACAGCGACATCGACGTGCTCGTGGAGTTCGAGCCGGACGCGCGGATCGGCCTGATTGGCTTTGCCGGGCTGGAAAACGACCTCTCCACCATGCTTGGCCGGAAGGTGGACCTTAATACGCCCGAGGACCTGAGTCCGTACTTCCTCAACGAAGTCCTGCGCGAGGCGGTGCCTGTCTATGTCGCGGCATGACGACCTTGTCCGCCTGCGCCACATGCGCGACTACGCCCGCGAAGCAATCGCCATGGCTGCAAACCGGAGCCAGGAGGAGCTGGCCACCGACCGCATGTTTCAACTGGCACTGACCCATCTTGTCGGCATTATCGGTGAGGCAGCCAGCCGGGTGTCGGATGGAACCCGCGAGGAAATCCCCCGCATTCCGTGGGCAAACGTCATCGGCATGCGGCACCGGCTCATACACGGCTATGACAGGGTGAACCTGAAGATACTGTGGGACACGATTTCCGTGGACCTGGAGCCCCTCGTCTCCGTCCTTGAGGAGGAAATCCGCCGGATCGAATCCGGACGGTCCGTATAGACGCCCTACACCCACTCGCCGCCAAGCATCGGCCCCTCGTCGAGCGTCCAGTCGGGCTCCTCTCCGGTGATCTCGCGGATAAGCGCCGCGATGTCCGGCCGGCAGGTGGCACAGCCCGTCCCGGCCGTACAGACGCGCGAGACGTCCGCCACGCGCCGGGTGTTCGACCGGCGGATCACCGTCGCCACGGTCTCTGCCGGAATGCCGTGGCAGGAGCAGAGGATCAGGTCCGGATGGCGGAGGTACTCCTTCGCGCGGGCGGCCGCCTCGGGGAACGGCTCAGCCTGGCGGCTGGACGGGGGGGAGTCGCTGGGTATCATGGGGTAAAGCTCGCTCCTCCTTCAAAGCCACTGTGCGGCATAGTGGACAACCTGGAGGCTGCCGTTGGTTTCCAACCGATGGAGGAAGTCGCGCTCCAAACGCTCAAGGCTCCGGCGCAGCCCGCTCACCCCCACCGCCGCGACCACCGCCGACTGCCAGTGGTTGCTCGCCTCCACCTCCGACACGGACAGGTTGAAGTCCCGCCGCAGTTCGTGCAACAGGGGCTTGAGGACGCCGCGCTTTTCCTTCAGCGAGTGGCTCATCGGAAGGTGAAGCTCCGCCTGGATGAGCAGAATGTGCATTGGCCGCCGCCTTTCCCGCCGCCCGGGCGCGTGGTGAAAGGGTCACACGGGGCCCGGCCGTGCAAGTTCCCCTCCACAATCGGGCCCGGCGGAGAGATTCCCGTTGCAGTATGGGCGGAGCAATTCTTGAGTGGGGGCATGAGGCCGCTTCGCGGCGGTCACAGAGGTTTCCTGCGACGTTGGTCAGGGACGCGTGTCCTGGAGCCGATGCGACGAAAAAGGGAGCCTTTTGTCCGGGCGGCGGCCCAGGCCAATGTCCGGATGCGGGCACCCACGTGGACCTAAGGGTTTCACGAGACACCCGTCACCGACGGCGAAGCGGGAAAAACCTGAAACAGGGCCGGGTCCGGAATTGTGGACCCGGCCCTCCGTTTGTGCTGGCACCCGTCCACCCCCATCCCCTAGCCTCCGAATTACGCAGCTTGGCAGTGCATCCACACCGACGCTGCCTCCACAGGACGAACCCCACCCATGCAGGACTCCACGCCTCCACGGAACACAGGCAGCCAGAGCCACAGCCAACCACTCCCGCCGCCGGAGGGGCTTTGCCGTCAGGCGCTGGACGTACTCGCCAGCCGCATCGCCATCCTGGACAGGGAGGGGCGGATCGTTCTGGTCAACAAGTGCTGGAAGGAGTTCGCCGACCACCCGAAACGCCGTCATCTGGCCAAGGCAGCCGGGCAGAACTACCTCAAGGCCCTGGAGAAGTGGAGAGGCCACGGCCACGAGGAGACCTCCCGGATCGCCAAGGCCATCCGCGGCGTGCTGGCCGGAACAGTAAGTGACATCGCCTTCGAATACCGGTGGGAGGAGAGTGAACCGGAGGGGACCAGATGGTTCCGCTTCCGCGTCCTCGCCCTGGAACAAGGCGCGAATGCCTGTGCCGTGGTCCTCCACCACGAGGTCACCGAACGCAAACACGCCGAGCAGGAGCTCCTGCGCCAATCCAGATTGCTCGAAGCCAGCCAACGCGTCACCGGCATCGGAGGCTGGGAATACGACGTCGAACGTGACAAGGTGTATTGGACCGAGCAGACTTATCGAATCTACGAGGTGGACCCGGAGGAGTTCGTCCCCACGCTCGAAGGCGTGCTGGCGCACTACACTTCCTGGTCGCGGAAGAACCTGGAACGCTTGGTCGAGCGCTGCATCAGCCAGGGTGTGCCCTTTGAGGTCGAGGAAGACTTCGTCACCTCCAAGGGCCGGCACCGCCGCATGCGTGTGCTGGGAAGTCCGGTGTATGAGGGCGAGCAGGTAGTCCGCGTCGTGGGAGCGGTGCAGGACGTGACCGAGCGCCGCCGGCTTGAGCGCGAACGCGACCGGTTCTTCAACCTCTCCCTCGACATGATAGCGGTTGGAGGAATGAACGGGCATTTCAAGTCCGTCAATCCCGCCTGGGAGAAGATTCTCGGGCATGACTCGGATTATCTGCTCGAAATGCCGATCATCGAGCTGGTGCATCCGGACGATCGTGGCCGGACCCGCACGGTTCTCCACCAGTTTGCCAGCGGCGTGGCCGTCACTGATTTCGAAAACCGACTGCGCCACAAGAACGGGCAGTACCATTGGGTGAGCTGGAACGCTGTTCCCTTCGTGCCCGAGGAGTGCTTCTACGCCACTGTCCACGACGTGACCGGCCGCAAGCACCAGGAGGCCGAACTCCTTGCCGCCAAGCATGCCGCCGAGGAAGCGAATCTGGCCAAGTCCGAGTTCCTCGCCAGCATGAGCCATGAAATCCGTACCCCCATGAACGGCGTGATCGGCATGCTGGGCCTTTTGCGCGACACGCCCTTGAACGATGAACAACGTGAGTACGCGGAAGCCGCCCGCAGCTCCGCCGAAACGCTGCTCGAAGTTATTAACGAGATACTGGACTTTTCAAAAATAGAAGCCGGCAGAATCACCTTCGAGAAGGTCCGTTTCAACATGCGCCAGACCGCCGAGGAGGTGGTCGAGCTGCTCGCCCCCAGGCTTCGCAAGAGCAACGTGGAATTGGTCGTTCACTACGATCCGGCATCGCCGACCCATCTGCTCAGTGACCAGGGGCGAATCCGGCAGGTATTGGTTAACCTGCTGGGCAATGCCGTCAAGTTCACCGAGCAAGGACACATTCTCGTGACGGTCCGCGTTGAAAAGGAGCCGTCCGCGAGGGAGGAAGGTGCCCGTGGCTTCCTGCACGTTTCCGTGCAGGATACAGGTATCGGCATCCCGGAGGAGAAACTGCCCCTGATTTTCGAGCGGTTCGTACAAGCCGACAGTTCCAACACACGCAAATACGGCGGCACCGGGCTGGGCCTGCCCATCAGCAAACGGATCGTGGAATCGCTCGGCGGGGAAATGGATGTCTGCAGCACCGAAGGCGAGGGTTCGGAATTCTGGTTCGGCCTGCCTGTCGAATTGGCCGACGAGCCCGGCCAGCAACCACCGCATGCGGGGCTTGCCGGGGCGAAAGCCCTGATCGTGGACGATCATCCGGTCAACCGGCGCGTACTCACCGAACAGCTCAAGGCGTGGGGTGTTTCGAGCACAGAGGCGGCCTCTCCGAAGGAGGCGCTCAATATACTCCGGGCCGCGGCGGAAGAAGGAAAGCCTTTCGAGATTGCCCTGGTCGATTTTCAGATGCCGGAAAGCGATGGACTCGAACTGGGCAGGAAGATTGTTGCGGATGAGGATATCCCCACTCCCGTCATGTTTCTCCTTTCCTCGATGGGGGAAGGCATCAGGCTGGACCGCCTCACGGCCTGTGGCTACGCGGGGCAGCTCGCCAAGCCGGTTCGGCAGTCCCAATTGCTCGATATGATTCAGTCTGCATGGAACGAGTTCCACAGCCCCTCGGGTGCGTATTACGTCAAGAGTGAACTGGCCGCTCCCGCCAAGGACCGGGACTCAGGCACGCATACCGCACGGCTGGACCCCACCTTCGGCGGCCGCGTCCTTATGGTGGAGGACAACCAGGTCAACCAGCGCGTCACCGAACGCCAGCTCACAAAACTCGGCTGCCGGGTCGATACCGCCGGGAACGGCCGCGAAGCCGTAGACATGGGCACCACGCTCCCCTATGATCTGATCCTGATGGATTGCCAGATGCCAGTGATGGACGGGTACGAGGCCACGGGCGAACTGCGCCGCCTTGGCGTCGAAGTCCCGGTCGTCGCCCTGACTGCCAACGCCATGCAGGGCGACCGGGAGAAGTGCCTCGCGGCGGGAATGGATGACTATATCTCGAAACCGGTGCAGCGCGAGGACCTGCTGCGTGTGCTCCATCGCTATCTCTCTCCGCCCGAGGACGAAGATAATGAGGACACCGGCCAAACCGGAGTGATCCCGCCGATAAACCTGCGGCGCATTCATGGGCTTTCAGGCGGAGACGAGGAGTTCGAGCGGGAGATATTCGAACTGTTCCGCAGCGAGAGCCGACAATACCTGACGGCGCTTGAGGAAGCCGGGGAAAAAATGGACAGGGAGGAAGCTGCCCGGCTTGCCCACGCGCTGAAGGGCGCGGGGGGGAATGTCGGCGCGGAGAGGTTCGCGGAGCTTGCGCTCGCGCTCGAAAAAGAGGCGAAAGAGGCAGCCGCCGAAGAACTCCACGAAAGAGTGGAGGCACTCCGCAGGGAATCAGAGCGCATCTTCGCCTTCCTGGAAGCCGGAAGCCCGGAAAGCACACTGTAGCCGGCTTCGATGATGGTGACGTGCAGCTTATCCACCGCATGAATCACACGGCGTTGCAGGAGTTAGGAAAGTGGCCTCCGTGGTGAGGACTCTCTCTGATAGAAACTCTGATAACCCTGTCGTAGCCGGAGAGAGAGAGGAATATCACTCAGTCCGCCCGGATCACCATTCTATTAATATGCTCTCGCTGCTCCGGCGGGCTGATCAAACGAGGCGGACTTCGATGGGCTTACGGCTGGCAGGAAAGCTGACCACGGTCCATCGGTGTCCCTGCTCAAGGGGCGTCTCCTCCCCGTTCACCAGCGCCTTTTTGATCCGTCTGTTTCCCGCGTGGTAGCGCAATGTCCAGCGCTCCCATGGCTGACGGTAACGGCCGGCGGGCGCGCCGATGGTGATTTCGGCGGCCTCGTCATTGCAGGTGCCGGAGAAGACCAACCGCAACTCTTCCCCCTCCCGGTAGCGCAGGGAAGCTCCGTCATCCTCCACGAGCCTGCCCGCAATGCGCCGGCCGGGCCATACGTCGAGGAACCGCTCTCCCGGGTCCTGCGCGGCAGTTGACTGGCGCACCGGCATGGCGGGTATCGCCGCACCCGCACGTGCGAAAAGCGGCGGCCGGCCGAGCGGCGCCTCTGCCAGCAACCACGTCCCACCTGTAAATTGCGCACCGTTCCAATAATTATACCATTCCCCGGCGGGCAGGTAGATGGCCCGCGCGTCCTGCCCCGGGTGCAACACCGGCGCCACGAGCAGGTCGCTCCCCACAAGAAATTGGTCGCCGATGGACATGACCGCCGCATCATCCGGGTATTCGAGCACGAGCGGCCGGTTGACCGGCAGGCCACTATCGCAGGCCTCCACGAATTGCGTGTATAGATAAGGCAGGAGCTCGTACCGCAGCCCGATCATCTGCCGTGCCACGCGTTCGGTGCCGGAATCGAACATCCACGGCTCGTGATCGAGCGTCCCGATGGCGGAGTGCGCCCGCGCGAAAGGCTGGAGGACGCCCCACTCCATCCAGCGCGCGAACAGCTCCGGCGTGGCGTTGTCCGAAAATCCGCCGATATCGCAACCCACGTGTGCCACGCCGCTCATGCCCATGCTCAGGTTGAGGGCAATGTCCAGCGGCATGGTGGCAAAAGCGGAACGGTTGTCGCCCGTCCAGACTGCGGAATAGCGCTGGATGCCCGCCCAGCCCGAACGTGTCAGCACAAAGGGGCGCTCCTCCGGCCGGGAAGCCTCCAGCCCCTCGCGGCTCGCCCGGGCCATGCACATGCCGTAAACGTTGTGTATCTCGCGATGGGTTCTGTGTAGACCCTCATCGTGATGGACGGTGTCACCGGGCAAATCGCGGCAGAGCGGCCCATCGCTGAACAGCGCCGGCTCGTTCATGTCGTTCCAGATGCCGGACACGCCGGCGGCCACAAGGTGTTCGTGCTGCCAGTTCCCCCAGATGCGCCGCACGCCGGGGTGCGTGAAGTCCGGCAGGTGAACCTTCCCCGGCCAGACCGTCTCCACAACATACTCCCCGTCGATTCTCCGCAGAAAAAACCAGTCCTCCGCCAGGCCCGCTTCGCAGGCGTGGTAGCCCTCCTCCACGGCGACGCCGGGGTCCACGATCGTCACCACGCGGAAGCCGTCCTCCCGCAGTTCTTCCAGCAGTACTTCCGGCTCGGGGAACCCTTCCGGCGACCAGGTGAAGACCCTGTAGCGATCCATGTAGTGTATATCAAGGTAGATGACGTCGCACGGGATGCGGCGCTTGCGGTATTCCGCGGCGACCTCGCGCACCCGGTCCGCCGTTTCGTAGGACCAGCGGCACTGCTGAAACCCGAGCGCCCACATGGGCGGCCGTTCCATGCGCCCGGTCAGCTCGGTATATTCGGCCAGCAGGTCCGCCGGCGTGTCCTCGAACAACAGCCACAAGCGCAGATCGCCCGTACGTGTTTCGATGCGGAAGGCTTCCCGCTCCGGCTGCCCCACGCGGAAGAACAGCTCCCCCGGATTGTCCACGAAGAGCGCGTGCGGCCCCACCGCCCCGCCCGGCACGCAGACGCCCGCAGGGATGGTGCAATAGTACTGGCGGAAAGGGTGGTGCATCCCCTCGTCCGCATTCCAGATACGGTACTGACCCGGATTGCGGTTGAAGGTCTCGCCGTGCTCGCCGAACCCGTATATACCCTCCGATTCGGCCAACCTGCGCGTCAGGTGAATCTCACTGCCGCGAAAAGAGAGCCCCTCCCCCGCCGTCTCGAACGGAACGGTGCCATAGCGGTCCTCCACGCGCAGGTGGAACGGCGACAGCCGGAGCGAAACCGTGAGCGCAGGCGTCCGGATGCGCCAGGTGCCGGGAGGCTCCTCCTCCACCTCGCAATTCACTCCCGGCCACTTCTCACGGACGACGGCATAGCTCACATCCGGCTCCAGCGCAGGGCCGGTGCTCACTTCGAGCAGGAGCGCCGCATTCGTCCCCAGGCGAAGCGCCAGTGTCCCTCCTCCGGGGAGCGGTGCTTCCAGTACGGTGGTCAGCGAAGAACGAAAACCCAAGCCTTGTTCCCTCCGGTTGCGTGTCTTGATGCCCAATGGCGCCGCAACCATGGAGGAACTCAACGGCCGGGGGGAGGGAAATCCGCGCCAGCGGCGTCACGACCCCCGCGATCGTGCGTCACCGTATTGCCGGGCTGCCGGAAGGTCCCACCGCATCCGCCGCAACGCACCCTCCGGCTTTCCCCAATGGGGGGCGAGTGGTGCCCGGTGTGCCCTGGCTCCAATCGGAGTCTATTCTGGAGCCGCAAAATCGCTCCAGAAACACCGGCCGAAAGATATCCCGTGACAGCATCAGCGCAACAGGCGCCAAGGACATCAAGCAGGTGGTCGAGAAGCTCATGCTCTGACCCTTCGGCAAGGGTTATATTAATTATTGCGCGGCGACTTGCGAAACCGAGAGCCCCCCGAAGCGCACCGGCTGTCCGGGATACGGCAGCCTGACACTCCGCTTCACAGACCCGAGCAAGCAGAACCCGCCGCTGGGAAGGCACAGCTATGCACCGCCCATTCACCGGAAGGTGCGCCTGATGAGGGAGGCTGCGAGCCACGGACCAAGGGTATGCCTGACAGGCAAGCCACCCCCCCCGCGATTCTCTCAGGGCGGATTGCCCCCATGACGACCGGCAGGTCACATATTATGAATACAACCGGGTCACACTTCTCAACACGGGAGGGGTACGGTACTCCAATAGATGGCAGAGAGCGTAATCCAAGACTTATAGAAATCCGGTCCTCGAGAGGCCAAACGGCGCGATAAGTCCTTTACTGACAAGCATCCTGCCCGGAGCCAGGAATCGCTGGCAGCCGGAGTACGCCGCCCCTGCGCCAAGAGCCGCCACCGATATCGCTGAGCCCGGCCAGCGGCTGCAGCGCTCCTTGTAACGTGGCGTGTCTGCAATCACCTGCAGCTCTACGCTCTCTCTGAATTCAAGAGACCGCGACATGGAGCAGTGCCTGGACCCTGTCCGAAAACCCTGACTTACAGGCCGGCAGAAAAAATAAACATGCCGCTTTCCAAGAAAGCGTGTTGACACATCCGAATACATTGAGTGACACAGGCCAGGATTGCATGATGGGCCGGAGTTTCACCTGCCGGAACCTCCCACATGGTGAGTTTGATGAGAAGAGAGCCCCGCCCACCAGAGGCCTGCCGGCGATGAGTGACAACCAAAGTCACAGATGCGCGGCCCAGACGAAAGATGCCCATTCCGGCTTGGGACGTTCCCCACTCCCCCCAGGCCGAAGTGACCGAACGGAGGTCCCTCCGATGCAATTTCTGCCAAGGCTTCTCGCTCTGGCGCTGGTACTGCTGGCTCCGGTTCTGACGATCGCCCAGCCCACGACCATCCGCTACGGCGAAGTCGTCACGACGGTGCAGAGCGTTGGGTCGTGGAGCCCGGGGACGGGTGCCTTCAGCGGCGTGGTCTCCTGGGGTCCGGCGGGCAACCTCCCCACTGGACCGCTCACCCTTGCGATGAACGGGTCGGAGGGGACGGTCACTGACGGGCAGACACCATTCGAGCTTCCCCAGCCGTACCTCCCCACCGGCGGCAACTGGACGTTCGAGTCGAGCCAGGGTCAGCTCAATCCCGGAGGGGCGCAGGCGATCGCGATCGTTCCGATGTCCCCCGGGCTGGTTTACCGGACCGCACCGGGGCGCTTCTATATGGAGACACCGCTCAACATTGGCGTCGCCAGCCTCGACCAGGACGGCCGCATCCTTCCCACGCCGGTTCCCGCCATCCTCCGGGTAAAACCCGAGCACGACCCCTTTCATTTTGCCGTCAACTCGACGACGTTCTCCGACGAGGACGGTTGGGTCTTCGATGCGGAGTTCGAGTATTCCCACAGTGACGAGTTCAACGAAAGCGGCGAAGTCCTTCCCGCAAACGACGCCTACCTGCATTATGCCTCGGTTGGAAACAACGAGGTCATTGGGACTCCCAGTGGCGCCAACTTTGGCATCGGAGGCAATGCCGCGACTTTCATCACGGGATTTCCGTCCGGTTTCGCGTTCCTGAATTTTGGCTTCATCATGGGGTGGACGGACGGGGAAATCTCCGGCGGTCTCGTGAGTGCCGACGGCAGCTTCTCCGCTTATCTCCACGGCAGTTGCGGCGACCAGGCGGAGCCGACGAACCTGGAGCTATACGGGCAGACGACCTTCGCGCTCGGCTCCGATGGAGCCCTGATCGGGACCGCCAACAACGGGGAAATGGCCGCAAAAACCTACAACTTCGACGCGTTTGAGATCGGCCCCATCTCCGCCAATGGCACGCTCTACATCCCAGGCTGGAAAAGCCCCCATTCGATCGAGAACCCCGCGGGGTACCTGCTCGCGGGGCGCAGTTCCGCCGACACCACCCAGGCCGCCCTCCATTACCCCGGCGAGGAGGAATACGAGGACGGGATGGGGAGCTACGCGGGCTATACGCTTTCCCAGACGCAGATGGCCCAGCGCCCCTTCTCCATCATCCTTGCCTGCGCCAACGCCCCGTTCACCTCGCTCGCCAGCAAGGTCTATCACCGCTACGGCGGATTCAGCGGGACGCTTGAGGCGGACGACGCCTCGATCGCGGCGCTCCCACCCCTCATGCTGTACAACGAGTACGACACCGTCCTCACGAAGTTCAACTATACATTCCTCGACAACAAGCAGCACCAGGAAAGCCAAATAGACGGCTTCATCACGCTTCCCTTCCCGGCCGAGGTGACGCTGAACTTTGAGGGACTCGGACTCGAGCAGTGCGGCGCGCCGGGCAGCGCCTTTATCACGCAGCCCGCCGTGGAAACCCTCTCCTACTGGGCCCGCGAATTCAGCTTCTCCGAGCTGTCCTTCCGCTCCCTGACACCTCCGGAGGAGATGGCCTGCAACGGCATCACGGTGGACCGCAGGCGCCTTTGGACGCTGAGCACCAACCCGGTGCCGGAGCTTGCACGCCCGCTCCTGCTGGAGACGCAGTTCTCCGGCGACGGCAACATCCTCGACAATGTGTCCTTATCCGAGGCAGACACCACGATCCAGGGCTACCCGGCGAGCACGCGCAAGGTGTATTACAGCCGGTGGAGTGGCGGTGGTGGATTCGGCGACGGCCTGACGGTGGTCGTCGCGGACGTCACGCTGCCCTTCTGGGGCGCCACGCCCGTCGTCGCCGTCTGGGACGCCGGCACCTTCCCGCAACTGTTCAACGGGGACGCCTACGCCCAATCCCCGCCGGGCGATATTGACCCCAACCGGGACGGCTTTCCCGCAGGCATTAACTCGCTCGCGCAATACATCAATTCACCCAACCACCGGCCGATGGTCCGGGGTGCGTTCGCGAAGTTCATCCCGCTCGAGTATCCGGTGCGTTACGACCCCATCGCGCGGCGCTTCGCCAGTCATCCCGGCGAAGAGAAGGAACGTGACCTCGTCGTGCTGAACGTCTCCTCCAGCGTGCGTGCCGTCACGCGTGACGAGACAGACCTGCTCTTCGGCCTGAGCTACGAGGGACTGCCGAACCTCAACCTATCGAGCCTTCTCGACGACTTCACCGACCCGGCGATCCAGGCGCTGCTGGGCCCGCTCAAGGAGGGCATGAACACCGTCAACAGCGGCCTTGCCGGATCGCTCAGCGAGACAATCCGCGGGCCGATGGAGAGCCAGACGCTTCCGCTCGTGACCCAGATGGTGAACGACATCAAGTCGCTCGTCCCGCCGGAGGCAAACGGGCAGGTCCCGCTCGCGCCGCTCCAAGGCGTCGTCGCCGCCCGCATAGGGCAGATCGAGCAGCTCCTGCACGAGGGGCTCCTGGAGGGAACCGGGCCGCTCCTCTCCAAGATAGACGATATGCTGACGCGGCTTGAGAACCTGACGAACTTGATCGAGAGCCTTCCCGTGGATCAGGTCATGGCGGTGCTGGAGGCACTGGCGTCCATCGCCGATGTGGACTCGGCCGGGCTGGACATGGTCCGCGACGACGTGACAGCAGCCCGGGCGTATATCGTAAACAATCTGATCGGGGAGAAGCTCAAGCCCGCCCTTGAGCAGGCTCGTGATATGGTCACGGAGGCGGGCGAGCTGGTGAACCTGCAGGAGATCCAGAATCTCGTCAACGGGGCCGACTTCGCGCAGGCCGTCTCCGCGGTGCAGAACGACCTGAATGCCTAC
>SLMS01000266.1 GCA_007133495.1 Candidatus Sumerlaeota bacterium
CTCATGGAAAGGTGAGCCGAAAATGCCCTGGAACGGAATCATACTCGCCGCGGCAACGAACCAGACTGAGCCCGCCACATATCTCGACCTGGTAGGGACAGCGGAACGTTACCTGCAGATGTTCCTCGATAACCTGCCGACGATTCTGATTACGCTGGTAGCGCTCTATATTATTTACCGGCTGGTGTCGTTCGGTCTTGAAAGGATGGAGCGCACAACCATCGCGCGGGTGACAAAGAAGTCCGAACTGCCGAGCGAAAGCGAAAAACGCATCAAGACGCTTTTCGCCATTTTCCGCAAGGGGGCGCTCGTCAATCTTTGGACGCTTGGCGGCCTCGTCATGCTTCAGGTGCTGGGAGTGCCCATCGGGCCGATCATCGCGGGGCTGGGTGTCTTCGGTCTAGCCGTGGGCTTCGGTGCACAGACGCTCGTACGCGACGTGATCAGCGGCTTTTTCATTATCATGGAAAACCAGATTCGCACGGGCGACGTCGCCATCATCAACGGCACAGGGGGGCTGGTGGAACAGATAAACCTCCGCACCGTCGTCCTGCGCGACCTCTCCGGCGTCGTGCACGTCTTCCCCAATGGAAATATAGACACGCTCGCAAACATGACGAAAGACTGGTCGGCGATCGTGCTGGATATCGGTGTTGCCTACAAGGAAGACACGGACAAGGTTTCGAGAGTCATGGAGGAAGTCGCTGCGGAAATGCGCGCCGACGAGAAGTACAAGGACAAGATTATCGCGGACATGGAAATCTTCGGGGTGGACGCCTTCGGGGACTCCTCGGTGGTTGTCCGCGGCCGGATCAAGACCAAGCCAATCGAACAGTGGGCCATCGGCCGCGAGTACCGCCGGCGCCTCAAGAAGGCATTCGACACGCAGGGCATCGAAATTCCCTTCCCGCACCGCACTCTCTATTTTGGGGAGGCAAGCAGGGCGTTCGAACTGCTCGTCAACAAGGCGGAATCGGACGGCACTGTCCGGCATCAGTCCTGATTCCGGACTTCACGCCTATAATGGCGGGAAACGAAATGAACCACTGAGACACGGAGGTTGCGTGTGAAGCAGAAAGGCTGATGTTCTTCGAAAAGGTCCGGAGTTTCCTGTGGCGGATAATCTTGCGGGAGCCATTCGGGACGGGCAGCTCCTGGCAACTCGACGAACAGCACGCCAACCCATCACATAGTGCCCTCTATGTCCCATCACGCCGGCTCTTGGGTCCGTGTCCCTGAATCTGTGTTTATCTTCTCCATCAGTGGCATAAAAAGCCACGGATGAAGGGAATGGACACCGATGGAGCAGTGGCGCGACTCAGTGGTTCATTTTGTCTTTCGTTCTTATTGCCCGGAGGCTCCCCCGTTGGCCCATTCCCAGAGCTGGCGGGCGGCAACCCGGTGTCCGTCCCGTGGAATGCTGAGAGACTGCGCCGCTTTCCAGTACCGATCGTAATCCTTCAGGATTTCCTTCACGTAATCCGAGACACGAGCCGGATCGGGGCAGCTTAGTCCCGCGCCCAGCCGCTCCACCCACCAACCGTTCACCCACTGCTCGGCGTGGTTGGCTATCGGAATGACGACAGTAGGCACGCGCAGGGCGAGAGCTTCACTCACCGAACTGAAGCCCCCCTGCACCACGAGCACTTTCGCCCGGCGGAAATGCTCCATCACGCTCAGGGAAAAACCTGCCTGCTTCGCATGCGAAGGGACGTGTTCGAGGTGTGCGCCCAGAACAGTAATATACTGCCCTTCCAGGCCGGTAAGGTCGATCCGCGACGTGTCTATACCGGAGCCTCCGGTCAGGACAACAACCTCGTTTCCCGGCTCGGTGAGCGGCTCTATTTCCGGGCGCACCATCGGCGGAATCTGGACAAACTTCTCCGGCAGCCCCTCCATCTCCTGCAGGACGGGGCAGAGCACCATCCCGGGATAGCGCCGTTGCAGCCAGTAGTCGGTCTTCTCGACAAACCGGTAGCTCGCGCGGCACTGGCGCGGCAGGCCGCCCTCCCGGGCGATTGTTTCCACGACGGCAGCACTGTTATTGATAGAGGCAAGCTTGAGCCCGAGTTTTTTCGCGGGCCGCAGGCAGTAGAAGTCCGAATCCGCGACGACAACGTCCGGTGCGTAGTTTATCATGATCGCCCGCAACTGCTGCATATTCTGCCAGAACCGGAGGGGAAACCCAAGATTGCTGCGCACGATGGAGAAGAGCGAAAAATCCCCACTTTTCGTGTAGGAAACCTCGCGAAGTGGAATCGTGTGGTAGTGCCGGTCCAGGAGTTCCCGCGCGCGGCCCTGCGCCGCCACCCGGATTTCGCACGGGCCGAGACTGTCCAGTTCCCTGAGAATTGCCAGGTTGCGCGTCGTGTTGCCGGCCCCCACGCCCACAATGCAGAAAAGGAAGCGCCGGCGCCTCACGGTTGTTCTCCCTCACCGGCAGGTTCCATTCTGACCACGTGATTGAAGCCTGCCCTTCGCGACTCCGTTATCTGCAGACCGGCAGCCCGGGCCATGGACTCCACGTCCGCGAAGGAGAACAGGTTGATGGATACACCGTGCCGCGCATGGTAATAACGATAGAGATGCGATAGCATCGTGACGGCCGGGATCATCAGCACCACCCGCCCGCCTCCCGGACGCAGCGCCTCCGCCATTTCACGGACGGCCTTCTCGGGAGCGCGGCAGAACTCGAGCGCGCCACAACTCAGGACGGCGTCAAAAACAGGCCCGGCGGCGCCCTGCTCCAGGTTGCTCGCAAATACAGGAAGCCCGGTGGCCCGGCGCACCTGCCGCACCATTTCGATACTCATATCGGTCCCCGTCACCAGGGCGCCCTGGCGATGCAGGGCTTCAGTATAATACCCGCCGCCACACCCGGCATCGAGTATCGCCTCGCCCACCCGCGGCCGGAGCACCCGGAGCACCGCCCGCAGCTCCATTCTACGCCACCGTCCCCAAAGCCAGCCGGCAGAGTCTGCACGGTAGGTTTCCGCCCTCTCGGAAAAATAATCCCTTGCTCCGCTCGCCATGACAATAAGGAGGGGACCCCCTAGGGCACCTCGCAGGTGGCAATATCGAGGAGCTCAAGAACCTCCCGCACTGTCAACTCGCAGTTCGGGTCCGAAGCGTATATACCGGCAATCCTCTCGCGTGCCGCGGCGACGTTCCCGGCCGCCTTCCCGCGTGAAATCAGGCGCTTGCACTCCTCGGGCATCGCTCCCCAGTTGCCGCACTCCACGAACTTGTGGTTTAGGAACACGAACTTGGGGATCGCCTCGCCGCCGTTTGTGAGGAAGCGCTTGAACGCCTCGGGCTGCTCCTCGCGGGTGACGTAACGCCTCTTCAGCCGCTTCGTGCACGAGGCCATTTTCTCCAGCACCGGGACGTGGCGATGCACGTCCCCGCACCAGTCCTCCGCGAAGACAAGCACGTTGACCGTGCGGGTGAGCGACTCGAGCCGCGCCTGCACGCCGGCTTCAAGGGCCAATTCCTTGCGCAGCTTCTCCATTTTGCGCACGTTCTTTCTGTCCTCGGCCTTTCCGAGCCACTGGCGGTAAGTGGCTGCGGACTTGAAGATCGCCTTGTAGTCCACCGGCTTGAGAATGGGGGGTCTCGGCATGGGGGCTCTCCTGTGTAAGATCAGTAGCCGCGAACGGCTGCCTGGTTCCATGGATACGCACCAACCGCAGCGGCGCGAGACAAAACCGGGCCGCCCGTCAAAGCCGCGGAGTCAGGACCACCTCGCTGATCTCCGGCGGGCAGCGCCATCGGATGCCATAGTAGGCCCCGAGGCCGTTCGTTGTCAGCGTCATCGTTCCGTTCACGCTTGCCCTGCCGTACACGAACCGGCGGGGCACCGGGCACGAGGAGATCGTCGTCCCGAAAACCGGCAACCTCACCTGGCCGCCATGCGTGTGACCGCCAAGGACGAGGTCGCAGCCGATGGCCGCGGCGCGGGCGTAGCTCTCCGGGGTGTGGACGAAGCCGATGCGGGGCAGCCGTCCGCCCTCGGCATCCTCGGCCGCGATGGCCTCGCGCAGGCGCGCCTCCTTCCGAGCGGTGAGCGGTATATAGGGGTCCTCCAGTCCGGCGATCAGTACTTCCCTCCCACCGGCAGTGCGCACCCTGTGGTGCTCATTCGAAAGCAGCCGAATGCCCGCTTCGGCGAGCGCGCGCCGGAAGAAAGCGGGCCGGGTCCAGAATTCGTGGTTGCCACGCACGGCGAAGGTGTTCTCCGGCCAGCGGAACGACCGCAGCAGCTCCGCAGCCTCGCCAGCCTGGGCCCGCTTGGTGGCGAAGTCACCCCCGAGCAGCACGATGTCCGGTTCCGAGCCGAGGGCCAGACGGATCGCCTCCCGGAAGAAGGCCGTATTAAGGAAGGGATGGAGGTGAAAGTCCGCCAAGAAGACGATGCACACCTCTTTGCCGGGGTCCTGGGGAGACAGGACCGGCAACTCGGTCCTGTTCCATCTCAACCGGCCTTGGCGGTTGAGCGGGAGAGCACTCAGCAACGGCTGAGGAAACTGACGGGCCATGTAATCCGTTCTCACGGCGGGAATCGCCGTGCGAAGCTCCCAACATGCGGCGGCGCGGTTGCGGGCGGCCTCGCGCCAGGCGTCAAACCCGCACCAGAGCAGGATACCAAGCCCGGCCCACGCCGGCAGACCCAGCCGCGGCCAGTCGTGGAACGCCGCCCAGCCGTGCCCGGCTCCCGCAAGTGCGGCCAACGGCAGCAAAGCCGGTGGCGCCACCTTCTTCAGCGGCGACTCCCGCAGTTGCGTCAGGACGTTGTTGAACAGCCAGACCACGACGGCGCCGGCGAAGACGGCCACGAGGAAGCCTTCGGCGGATGCGGCGATGATCTTCCAGACAAGCGCTTCGCTCATCACGCCGCGAATGCCCGGTTGAAGCTGGCGAAGAACTCCCTCAGCAAGGCGGGCGCCTTGATGCCGGGCGAGTCCTCGATGCCCGAACTCAGGTCGAACGCGTGCGGATACGGCCCTGGAGCCAGAGCGTGAACGACCTCGCCGATGTTGTCCGGTCGAAGCCCCCCGGCCACGAAGACCTGCCGGCTGGGGAAGAGCGGCTGCACCCAGCGATGCTCGAATCGCTTGCCTGTGCCGCCGTGAGCCACGGGACTGAAGGCGTCTGTCAGAATGGCGTAGTGGGCTGGATCGAGGGCCTCGGCACGGGCTGCGTCGGCCTCGCTTTTCATCGCGATGGCGGGAATAACCTGCTTCGGGTCCAAGTACTCAAGGAGCGGAGCCGTGGGACCGTGGACCTGGACGGCGAAAAGGTCGAGTTGGCGGGCCAGATTGACGATCGTTTCCACCGGTTCGTCCACGAAGACGCCGATCCAGCGTCCCTCGGGATGTTTGTTCCGGAAGGCGTGGAGCAGGTCCGCAGCGAACCGCGGGGGCATGTGGCGGGGGCTTTTTCCCGTGAGGATGACGCCGAAGTAGGAGGCACCGAGTTCGGCTGCCAGCAGGGCGTCGCCGAGGCGGGTGAGGCCGCAGACTTTCACATGGGGCGGTGGGGGAGGAGTGGTCATCAGCCGGGAAAAATCTCGGGAAGTCGGGACGAATCAATTGCCCCAGTCTGGTGGTTCTGCAAGAAGCAGGGGAAGAATTCCTCGAAAGGGACGTGGTGAGCGATGCAAAAGTTACTCATTGGTTGTGCGGCCGTGCTCCTCATTGTCGGCGCGATCTGTTGTGGAGGGGTGGTTTGGGTGGGCTACCAAGTCAACCGGACGATCGCGGGCTGGACCGAATCGTTCGAGGCACTCGGGCAACTGGACGAGCGCTATCCATACGAGCCGCCGGAGGGACGCACGCTGGAGCCCAACCGGCTGGATGCCTATCTGGCCGCCCGCACCGAGGTGGTCGAGCAGCTCTCCCAGCGCAACCGAATTGCCCGGGCCTTCCTTCAGCAGGAGGAGGAAATCCTCGAGGAGATGGGGCCGTTCCGGTTCTTCCGCGAGTTCTTCGCGCTGCTTCCGGCGACCATGACCACCGTCGAGTCGGCACTGGACCAGCGGGAGATGTCGCTCAGCGAGACCGCCTACATCATCCAGACGTCCTACCTGACAATGCTCCTCGGCGCCGACATGGGCGACGAACGCATGGAGTCGATCTTCGAGCAGCTCATCAGCGGTGCGGAAGGCGTGAACGAAACGCTCGACGACGTCGGCAACGTCGAACAGGAGGACCGGCTCGACGTCCAGGAAGCCATCGACAACCTGCGCCGGCTCCGGGATACCGTCCCGCAGGAGAACTACGACCTGATCGCCGAGCGCCGCGAACAGTTCCTCCAGTACCCCGCGATCGCCTACCTTGAGTTCCTCTTCCTCACCGCGAGCGACGAGGTCATGGAATTCGACCCCGACGCGGATATTCAGTTCGACGCGGAGGTGGAGTTCTGATTCCGGCCGCCCCCCCGCGGGGCCGGGAGAGTGAAGGGAGCCGGGCGTGAGAAACCTGTTCATCGGCTGCGGAGCCGTTGTCCTGCTGGCCTTGGCGGTCTGCTGCGGCGGAGTGGCCTGGCTCTCCTATCAGGGCTACCGGGAGTACAGCGTCCACGCGCGAGGAATTGAGGACCTGGCTGCGCTCGAAGAGCAGTTCCCCTTTGATCCCCCGGCGGACAACGTGATCGACCCCGCCCGGCTGGATGTCTATCTGGACGTGCGGGAGGCCTATCACCGCGCGCTGGTCGAGAACACGGTCTTCACGCGCGATTTGCTCCGAAGCGAATACCTCCGTAACGGGGATATCGGTTTCCGGTCGGTTATGAGCGAATACATGACCGTGGGGGCCGGGAGGGCACGCTACATCGCCGGACCGCTGGCCGAGCACGGCATGTCCGCCTCCGAGTGGCGCCACCTGGCGCGCGTTTCCCACGCCACGCTGGGCCAGGCGCTAAACGAAGAGTCGGAGCTTACTCCGCTGGCCCGGGAACTCATGGCCGGGGCGGAGTACACCGAGGAGTTCCTTGAGAGAAACTACATGGACGAGTTCTACGACGTGACCCTGGAGGGGGGAGTTTTTCACTTCGACCGGGCTTTCCGCGGCGTGCGGGACACTGTCCGGCCGCTGCCCGCGGACAACCGCGAGACGCTCCTCAGCCGGGCGGACCGCCTGCGGGAACTGCCGCGCATGACCTACTTCGAGATGCTCCTGCTCGCGGAGCTGGACGAGACCGAGCACCAATGGAGAGCAGGCCGGGAGTAAGCGGGGCGGGGTGCGTCGTATAGACGCGTAAGGTCAACCAGTTGCCGGAATCAACCGCTCACCCGCCGCGGCCGGTGCGGGTTCTTGACAACTCCCGCAGCACGGCGTCGTTGTCCAGCCAGGGGAACTGAAGCACCTTCATCCGCTTGCGCAGGTCCTTGATGCGCAGGCGAAGGAGCCTCTCCACAGCGCGGAGGAACTCCATGGCGAGCTGCATGCTCGCCGGGCGCGTGCCGTGTGCCAGGACGAGGTTGCGGCGTGCCTTGAGAGTGGTTTGCAGCGCCTGACTCTCGCGGAAGGCCTGGCCGATCGGGTGGCCGAGGATGTCCAGCAGGTCGTAGCTGCGGCGCAGGCCGAGTTTGATCGTCGCGTCATCGAGGCGGCGCTCGGCCTCGAACGCCGTGCGGTAACGCGGGGGGACCTTGCGGATTTCCACGTCGTCGGTGCGGATGCCGTACTCGCCGAGGAGAAGCACCTGGGCGTATAGTTCTGCGGCACGGTGCAGACGGATGAGCGCGTCGTCGGGCCGACGTTCAATAAGTCGGCGCACGGCGTTGTTCATCAGGTCAATGAGCAGCTCATCGGGGTAGTCACCGTCGCGCTCGGCGGCCTGGCCTATCTGGGCGAGCGAGCGCAGAGTCCCCGTGGCGAGGGCAAACTCCGACAGGTGGGGGTCCTTTTTCACCGCCGTGGCGATCCGTTCATAGCGGGCGAGGAACTCCTTCACCCGGAAGGTGTCCCAGTCGGCGAAGGCCTCGGCCAGCTCCCCGAGTGTCTCGATCCGTTTGGCCATGGGCTCGGAGAGCCCTTCGGAACCGGCGCGGGAAAGCATCTCCGCGGCCGAGCGGAAGCGCAGTTCGCGGATCAGCGCCACGGCCAACCGCACGTCCCTCTCCGCCATGATGGCCTCGGGGCGGGTGACGACCAGGCGGGACGCCTCCCGCGGGTGCGGGGAGTACAGATAGTGCAGGCCCTTTACCCCGTGGTTGATCGCGGCGAGCACCGCGGCGGCGCTCATAACCTTCGTGCCGGCCGTGTAGTGGAGGATGATGCGTTCAGGCTCGAACCCATTGCGGTCGAGCCGTTGGAACTCTTCGAGCGCGGCCTGATAGACATCGTCCAGCGAGTGGGGGGAACCGACGAGCCGCACCCGCACGTCCTTCGGTCTCAGCCCCAGACCCTCGCGCAGGCGCTGGCTGTTTTCCGTGGCGTCCTCAGTCGCCAGCAGAACCAGGAAGCCGGGCTTTTCCTTTCGCAGCTCACGCAAAAGGGCCTCGATGACGCCGGAGCCTTGGGGGGCGGAGGGGCTCGTGCCAACGGTGATAACGTGGCAGGAAGCGGGGCGTTTGGTACGTGCTGGACTCATGGAAGTCTCCGGGGGCGGTCGTCGGCATTTCGCCTTGTCCTGTGGATACTTCGCGGGAAGGGTCTTGCGGGCAAACGGGAAACCCCACCTCACAACGCCCGAACCTCCCTTCGGTGGAAGGAACGCTTGGTGCGGCATGGCAGATAATCCGGTGATGGACGCCATCCGGGATATGGCAATCCGCACGCCCCGGGAAATCGTGCTGCCCGAGGCCGCCACCGAAGACCGCACGTTGCGCGCTGCGGCCATCCTGCTCGAATCGGGGACCGCGCGGCCCGTCCTGCTCGGCCGGCGCAAGGACCTCGACGCGGCAGCAAAGGGCTGCGGGGTGGACATCTCCGGCGCCCGCAACATCTATCCTCCGGAGGACCCCGACCTCGACCGAATCGTGGCTCACTATCAGAGCCGCCGCGCCCATGAGGGGCTCACCGACAGCCAGGTTCGCTCGGCCGTCCTCTCCAGTCCGATACTTTACGGCGCCGGCCTTGTCGGCATCGGGGCCGTCCACGGGATGACTGCCGGGGCTCGGGCCTCCACGGTTGAGGTGCTCCGCGCAGCCATCAAGCAGGTGGGCCCCGCTCCGGGCAATTCGGTCGTCTCCTCCTTCTTCCTCATGTCCTTCGGCCCGGAAAGCACCGTCGGGCACAAGGGCATCCTGGTTTTTGCCGACTGCGCAGTGATCCCCGAGCCAAACGAGGAACAACTGGCGGAGATCGCCCTCTCGGCCGTCCGCGGCACGCGGGAGCTGATTCCCGGGTTCGACGCGCGGGTGGCTATGCTGAGCTTTTCCACTTGGGGGAGCGCCTCACACCCGCGGGTGGACCAGGTCCGGAGAGCAGTCCACCGCCTGCGTCAGATCGCGCCGGACCTGCTGATGGACGGGGAACTTCAGGCGGATGCGGCGCTCGTCCCGCTTGTTGCGAAACAGAAAGCCCCCGGCTCGCCGGTCGCCGGCGGCGCCACGGTGCTGATTTTTCCGAACCTCGACGCGGGGAACATTTCCTACAAGCTAACCCAGCGGCTGGCGGGAGCCAAGGCCTACGGGCCGATCCTGGCAGGGCTCGCCCGGCCGGTGAACGACCTCTCCCGCGGCGCCACCCCTGAGGACATAGCCCAGGTCGCCACCATCACAGCGGCCCAAGTAAGAGACTGATTTCAGCGGTTTTCGCCCCCGAAGTCAGGAGCAGCCGAAAAAAAAGACCCCATCAGCCTGAGAGACTTCCCTTCTCCGCCCTGATTTGGTTCGCCAGCGGCACAATCTCACTGCTGCGCCGCCCGGCCAAATGTTCCTTTCCCCCGAACACGATACCCTTGACATTGATCTGGCGCAGAACGACCCGTGGGGCCAAAGGTGAAACGCCTTACCATTTTCACCCGTTTTTCCTTGCGGCTGATTGAGCGCCGGAACTAACCCTTCTCATGAACGAAAGAGATGTCCGGGACTACTCCCTGACCAGAAACGGCGAAAAAGCCAGCAGGGCGCTTGACGTCATCGTAGTCCAAAAGCCCAATAACGGGCGGCGGAACATAACGGCAGCCCCTCCGGACGAGAGGCTCCCCGGCTTGCGAGGCACGTGATCTATGTTTGGTGGCGGAAGAAAGGTTGTCGGCCTTGACGTGGGCTCCCACCAGGTCAAAGCCGTCGAACTCCGAAAAGCGGGGAGCAAACTCGAACTCCTCCATCTGGGCGTCGCAGACGTTTACCCCGGCGGGGACCACAGCGCCGCCGGGCACTCCGACCCCTTCGAACTCAAGCTCGGCGCCATTCAGCGCGCCATGCAGCAATCGACGATCAAGACGCGCCACACCGTCTCGGCGGTCAGCGGCGAATCGATCATCGTCCGGTATATCCAGCTTCCTGAGATGCCGGAGGCCGAGCTGAAGAACGCCCTGCGCTGGGAAGCCGAGGAATACATTCCTTTCTCCATTGACGAGGTGAACCTCGACTCGGTCGTCTTGGGGCCAAGTTCCGTTCAAGGAAAGGTTGACGTGTTGCTCGTCTCCGCCAGAAAAGACCTCGTGAGCGAGCATGTGCAGCTCCTGCGGGCGGCGGACCTGATCCCGGTGATCGTCGATGTCGAGGGTTTCGCGTTCCTCAACTGCTTTGAAATCAACTATCAGCCCTCGTCCGAGGAGTGCGTCTGCCTGCTGAACATCGGGGCAGAGGTCTCCAACATCAATATCTACGTGGGAAACACCTCGCGGTTTTCCCGCGATATCGGGGTGGCTGGAAACACGATCACCCAAGGCGTTTCGCAGCGCTGCCAGGTTCCCTTCGCCAAAGCGGAACAACTCAAGATCGCCGTCGGCGCTGGCGACCCAATACCCGACGAGGGCGAGTACGGTGAAGACGACGCCCTGATCAGCACGATCCGCGGAACGGTCGAGAGGATCACCGGCTCGGACCTTGGCGACGATTCGGCAGAGGCCGCCGCCGCGAAAGGGGTCGAGAACGCGCTCCAACAGATCATCGGCGAGGTGAGGCGCTCGATCCAGTTCTTCGAAGGCCAATCGGGCGGGCGCACCGTCCAGCGCATCATCGCCGGAGGGGGCAGTTCACGCCTGCGCAACCTGGCGCCCTACCTCCAGGCAGAGCTTGATCTCCCCGTAGAGGTATTTGACCCTCTGCGCAACATCACGGTCTCAAGGGACGTGGAGCCCGCGCTGCTCGAGAAACACCGCGAACAACTGGGAACCGTAATCGGCCTCGGACTGAGAAAGGTGCTCGATTGACCCATGATCAAGATCAACCTCCTCACCCAGGATTTGGCCCAGGGCCCCGGAGGCGGCCCCTCCGCCCCAAGTTCGGCCACAGCACTGGTTACGGCGATTCTGGTAGCCGTCTTTCTCGTCAATGTGGCCATCGGCGGGGGGATGTACTACTACGTGAGCAGCGCCCAGGCCGAGCGGGACGCGGTCCGCGATGAAGCAAACGAATTGCGCGAAGAACTCGAGGAGATGCAGATCGTGTACGACGAGCGGCGCCTCGACCTTGAGCGCATGGAGGAGCTGATCGACGTGGCCGAGGCGCTCGATCCTCCCGACCGTCTGCTCTGGTCGCGAAAGCTGAACATGCTGCCGCTGATCGTACCCGAAGGCGTTTTCCTGACTCAAATCCGCGTCAACCAGCGCGTCACCGAAGTGGAAACCCAAAGCTCCATCGAGCGGCGCCGTGCATGGGAACAGCAGCGCGGCCAGCGCGGTGCCCCCCAACAGCCTCCCCCCATCGAACGCAGTCCCGTCTATCAACAGACGCTCGTGCTCGACGGCGTGGCCTACGTGGCCGGAGGGACAGACACACAGCGCCTCGAGCAGCTTTCCCTCTTCGCGCAGAACCTGAGGGAAAGGAGGGTTACCCTTCCCTTCGACACTGAGGAGACCGCCGAACGGTTTATTGACGGGTTCAGCCCCAACATCGATCCGGCTCCAGCCTACGGTTCCCAGATCGAAGGGCGCGACGTGCTGGTCTTCAGCTTTTCGATGGAAACCCTGCCAATGCGGATCGAGTGATCCCGCCACCACGAAAACGAGTCCGCCAGGAGGACGTACCTTCAAATGCAATTCACCGAGCAAAATAAACAAGCGCTGATCGCGGGCCTCATTCTCGGGGTGGCGATCCTGGTTGTGCTGATCCTGGTCGGGTTCATGTTCGTGCTGGACGAGGCCCGCTCCGCGCAGAACGAGACCGAGCGCCTCCAGACGCAAATCCGCCAGGACCGCCAGAACCTCAGCCGCATCGAGAGCTTCCTGGAGGACGACCAGACGTACCGGCAGGTCGAGGAGGCGTTCGCCCGCGTCTCCGCAAGACTCCCCTCCGACCAGGACCCGTTTGAGACTTTCGAGACGCTTCGCGGGTACTTCGAGGGCACCGCGGTAACCTTCACACGAATCGAACCGCGCAGCTCCGAAAACCGCGGGCGCTATACGGAATACCCCTTCACCATCCGCGGCAGTGCCCGGTACCACGAATTCGGCCAGCTTGTGAACCTTATCGAGTGCGATCCCAATCGTCTCATGCACGTTACCAACTTCCGGCTCCAGAACAGTGAGCGCCGCCCGTCACTCCACCCGATGGAGGTCGGAATTGTCACCTTCAGCTTCAATTGACAGCAACCAGGCGAAAGGAGGTCTCGCCATCATGATGCCCATAACCCGACGACTCTCACTGGTACTGGCGGCCTGCCTGCCTGCGGCGTTCGCCGCCGCCCAAGAGTCCCCGGAAGTCACGCAAGACCCCACCTTCGAGCCATTCGAGGTGGAAATAGTCACCGAACCGACCGAGCCACTGGAGGAGTTGCAGGACCCGGACGGGCTCGGCGAGGTCGTCGATCCCGAGTTCGAAGCCTCGGTTTCCGAACTCGAGCAGCTCATCGCCGCGCCCGGGGGAGTGCGGCTGCGCGAGTACCAGGAGGACCCGGAAAACCCGGCAAGCCTGTTCGACTCCGAAGACCGCATTCAGCGCATCTTCGGCGAGTCTCCGCGGTTCATCTATTTCCCTGAAGGCGTGGACCCGATGATCATCCCCTGGGTCCGCGAGCGAATCGTTGCCGAGGAACTGTTCGACGAGGCCACCGTCGCCGCGGCCAACCGTGACTGGGAAAGAGCACTGGGCCTCCTGCAGGAGATACGTGAGGAATACCCGGGCACCCCACACGGCCAGCGCGCTCCGCAGGAAATGGCAAGAGTCCAGGGGCTGCGGGAAGCTGAACGTCAGCCCGAAGAACCAGAGGAGCCGGACCTTCCCCAGGCTCCCGAAGAACAACAGGTGGTCCTCCCTGAGTGGATCGCCAACAACACCAACGGCATCATTCTTGGCCGCGAACCGATGGTCATCGTCGGCAACGACTTCCTGCGCGTGGGCGACAGAGTGCCCCGGTACTCCAGCGTCGTCGTCCAGGAGATCAACGAGTCCGAAGTCGTTTACCAGTTCCAGAATCAGGAATTCGCGGTTGAAGTTGTAGGAACGCTCTAGTTTCAGAGGGCGTATGGAATCCCGAAATCCACCAAGGAGCCACAACACTCCATGCGATCCATGACCCGATTTCCGCTCACCCGGTCCGCGGCACTGGCTTGCCTGACCGGCGGCCTGGTTCCGGCGGCTGCTTTTGCTGGACCGGCCATCACCGGTTGGGGAATCGAAACAGGCGACACCAGCGAGCGGATAGAGCTCCGCTGGAGCGAACGTGGTTCGGTGGACATGAACCATTTCGCCAAGGCCCGTCAGGTCGTTGCCGTCCTCCCCGAAGCCAGTATCGGCCCGGAAACGCAGACAAGGCTGGACGTCTCCGGTTCCCGCCTGATCGAACGTGCACGCCTCCAGGAGGTCACTCTCCCCGACGGCTCGGACGGCGTACAGATCACCCTCCAGCTCAGCTACTGGACAACCGTTTCCAACACCGCAGAGGACGGCACCCTCGCCTTCACTCTCACTGTGCCGGAACAGTTCCGGCAGAGCGAAGGAGAGACGGTGGTGCTCGCCTCCCAGGGCGATGGTCTCGTCTTCACCGACGAGAGGATCGCCGAAAGGGATCGCGAATTGTTCGGTGCCGAAGGTGCCCCGCGCACGGGCGCCGGCCAGCAGGAGGACCCTGAGGCGGGACCACTTGCCGAGTTCTACGTCCCCGAGACAATCGCACCGGAAGCGCGCCCCGACTATACACCCCCGGACGAGCGCACCCTCGAGGTGGAAGCGCGTCTGGACGAGCCCGTCAGCCGCGTGGACTTCCAGGGCACGCCACTGGAGAACGTGCTCCGTGCCGTGGCCGAGGAGGCAGAACTCAACATCCTCATCCGCCCGCAGGATGTGGCCGGACGCACGGTCACCCTCCGCCTGCGCAACGTCACGCTCCGGCAGATGCTCGACGGCATTCTGCGCATGAACGAACTCGGCTATACGATCGAGGACGGCGGCATCGTCCGCATCCTGCCCCGCTCGCAGGTCACCACCACGGTGAAGGAAACGACCACCGAGACGATCCTGATCAACTGGGTCGCCGCCCAGGACGTGGCCGAGTCCGTCCGGCCCTTCCTTGACCGTGAAGACGGCATGGTGCAGGTCTCCCGCGCGAACAACATGCTCATCGTGCGGGACGTGCCGGAGAACATCCGCCACATCCAGGACCTGATCCGCCGGATAGACGTCCCCGAAAAGCAGGTGCTCATCGAACTGCGCCTGGTCAACATGTCCGAATCGGCCCGGCGTGCCTTCGGCACCCGGACCGGCATCGAATCACAGGCGACTGATCCGCGCTTCATCCGCGACCCCGATGCAAACTTCTTCGATCTCGGCGAGTTCACCAACGCCACCCGCAACCTTACCGGCACGACGACGCTTACCGATACCGTTACCCGGACCACGACCTCCGGCGCCACGACCACAGGAGGCACGGGTGTTCTCCCCAGCACGACCACGACATCGGGCTTCACCAACACGGGAACCAATACGCTTACCGGCACGCTGACAGACTCGACGACCTCTTCGGTGGGTATGGTTCCCTCCTCCCGGGCCACTGCGGGCCTGCTCGCACCCGGGGCCGAGGCGCTTCAGTACAGCCAACTGGCGACGTGGAACGTCTTCGGCACGCGCTACGACATCGACTTCGCCCTCAACGCCGAGGAGGCCCGTGGCGAGGCGGTGACCCTGGCCAACCCGACCGTACTCTCGCTCAACAACCAGGAGGCGCGCGTTGAAATCAAACGCCAAATACCCTTCACCAGCGCCATCAGCGCCGCGGAGGGCTCCGTCGCCACCGTCGAGTTCATCGACGTCGGCACCGAGGTCGCCATCCTGCCGCGCATCACCAACAACGGCTACGTACAGATGAATATACGCCCGGAGCAGATCATCGACACGGGCGACCGGCCCGGCGGCGTCCCCGTAACCGACGAACGCCGTGTCCAGGCATCCGTCATCGTCAAGGACGAGGAGACCATCGCTCTCGGCGGGCTGCGCGAGTTCAGCGCCACCTCCTCCGAAACTGGGGTCCCCTACCTGCTCCGCCTGCCCGTCCTGAGCTGGCTCTTCAAGAACCAGGAGAATACTCAGGACAAAACCGAGCTTTACCTGTTCGTCACGCCGCACATCGTGAAGGACCCAACACCGAGTTCCTATCAGATGGCGCTCTACGACAAGATCGACTACAACTGGGACCTTCCCGACTACTACTTCGATGAGGTCTTTGCCCGTCAGGCTCCCGGCGAAGAGGACGACCCGCGCCTCCGCCGCTAAGTCCCGGCAGCACGGCCACGCGGAAAACCGCCCCCTGTCCATACGGATGGGGGGCGTTCTTACATGAACACGAAGTAGGTTTCCTCCGGCGGCGGGCCCCAGGTCATGTTGTACTGCATCCACGGGAGAGTGTCCCAGAGCAGATACAGCAGCAACGCCGCGAGCATCCATCTGCCCACCTGGGCCGGAAAAAATGTGCCCCTGCTCAGGCAGACGAGCAGACCCGCAAACGACCAGAGGGCGTGGATCGAGAAAACGTCCCAGTCCTTCGGGTAGGGGAAACTCGTGGCCAACAACAGCGAGGAAAGCAGGAAGGTTACCGCCGCCATCCCGATTCCGGCGAGCTCCGGCGAACGCCAGTCCCACCTCCAGCAGAACGCGAATCCCAGCAGGAACCACGGCAGGACCGGGCCGGTGAGGAATATCCAAATGCCGGCCATCTGGCTTAGGTGCTCCCAACTCGGCAACGTATAAAAGTGAGTGTAATGGGGTGCGTCCCACCGCAGGAAGACCTCCTCCTTCGGCCGGCCGGTCGATCCCACCAGCATCGCCAGTCCATGGATATCATGCACCTCACCCGCCCAGCGGACCGAGAGGGCGGGCACGTGCTCCCGGAACGATTCGGGATCGGCATCGTGCTTGAACAGAAACAGAACCGCGAGGCAGTTGATCCAGATCAGCACCGCCACCGCCAAGACCGCCGGTCCCCGCGTGCCCAGCCACCGCCACGGCCGGCTGACATGCCTGAAGACGTGCAGCCACAAGACCACCACCGCAGGCAGCGCCATCGCTCCCGCCATGTGAAACAGGTAGGCGAAAAAGCTCAGCGAGGTGGGGATCACCACCCGCATCCGCCGGTATCCCCAAAGCAGGGCCACCATCAGCCACACCTGCACCGCCACTGCCGGGCCGTACACTTCCGCATAGCCGAAATGTATAAGGAGCGACTTCGCCAGCAGAAGCGCTGCGAACATTTGCAGGAACTCGCGCAGTCCCCGCCCGAGCATCCAGGCGAGCACTCCCGCTCCGGCCGCAAAGACAGGGGCCCAGAGCGAGACGAAGTGAGCCACAAGACGCAGGTCCCCAAATCCCGGTGTCACCGCCGTGCCACGCAACCCGGCCCACCACACCACCATCTCGCGCCAGAGGTGATAAATCCCTGTGGCGAACGGGTTATGATAGTCGTAGCCCGGAATTGCCAGTGCCCCAAAAGCGTCGCCGTATAGAACATGCGAAGGAAGGACAAGCGTGAGCACGTACAGCATGACCGCGGCACCGGGTATCGCCGCGAAGGCCACGTTCCGCCGTCTCCAGCGCCTTACAAAAGAACACACACCTCTCAAGTGCCTTCCGGCGGCTTCCATTACCCAGGGGACAGTCAGTACCTGCAGCACGAGAAGACCCGCCCAGAAGAAACCCGTCCCGGCCCGGTGATGATAGTAGCCTCCCCACAAATACTGGGAAGGGAACAGCACCTCCATCGCCTTCCAGAGCAACACCGTCTGGAAAATGGCATTCACTGCCCACCACTTCCGGTGGCTGCGAAGCCAGTAGAGAGGCGCAAGAAGGAGCACGCCGAAGAAGGCGATAAAATAGAAGGGGCGTGCCGGAGAAGGTACGTGGGAGTCTTCCGCGGCCGGAATCGCATAAAGGGAGGAGAACCACGGGCCGCCCGCGGGGTGGAAATCCTCCTCGTAATCGTGCCCCCGCACCTGTGGCCAGTCCGCCAGATTATCGAAGGGAAGCGCGCCCTGCTCCATCATGACCACGGTTTCTGCGGGCACGCTGAGGCCCAGCCACAGCCGGCGGTCCTCCGGCCATGGTGGCAGGTCCACCCACTGGAACTCGAAAAAGCTCTCTGCCGGGGTGCGCTCCGTGTCTCCGAAGCGGGCCTCAGGTTCCGGACGTTCCTCCGTGCCGAGGAAAGCCGAAATTCTCGTCCTGTTGTGATGGGAGAGACCGCCGCCATGACCCTGACGATAGAATACCCGGAGGACCTCGCCTGTTTCCGGCCTCGGGCCTGTGTATAGCCAAGCCTTCTCGTGCAGGCCGGTGCTCCCCTTGCTCATTACGGCGCGGGAACCCGCCGTCAGCATGGGTGATTTGCCGGACGCGTTCACGTTCGCCAGAACGATTGCCCAGAACAGCGCCAGGCCGGCCAGCCAGCAAGCCACAAACATCGGCGAAGACACCAGTGCGCGTCCAACCATCATAGGCCCGGCGGTTCCACGCGCGGATCGGGCCTGAGCACTTCAGCCGGGATGAACTCCGGTGCCGTTTCGGGTCCACTCCAGACCACACCCAGCCAGCCGAACGGCCCTTCAGTGTGCCACTCGATATAGACAGGGACCTCCCCGGCGGGAAGGTCCATCGTCCCGATGTCGTGTTGATTTGCCTCGATGTCCCAGTCTTCAAACAGTAATTGGTTGTTTATCCATATCCGCACCCCGTCCTTCACGTTCAGGCTGAAACTATAGGTACCCTGCCGGGGTACCTCCAGCCATCCCGAAAGCCGCCCGCCCAGCCGCCCGTCCTGCACGAGGGCTGCCCAGTCGTGACCAGTGTGGAAGCTCAACCCGCCCGGCACGTTTTCCGAGTGCAGCGACTCGCCCAGCCCTCCGTCCGTATAGAAAACCGCGAAGAGCCCTCCGCCTCCGCGCCCTGCCGGTGGAGCATCCTCTGCGGTGACCTCGGGTAGCGGGGCCGTCATCCCGGTCTGCTGGCCATCACGGTAGCGCGTCAGGGCATACCAGCCGAACCCGATGGTCCACACAGCCAGCAGGCCAAACAGTACCCAGAAACTGAAGGGAAGGGGGGTGTAGGGCCGGTCCCCCCGCAGCAGGAGAGTCATGGGCTGGAGTCACAGCTCCTCCGGAGAGTCGGGCACTGTTGGAGTACGAACCACAGAATGCCCGGGGACAAGCTCTTCCTACTCCAGGCTGCGCTGGTCCTGCAAGGCCGCCATGAGGCGCTGGAGATCCTCCCAGACGGTCTTCTTGCGCGATCGATGCGCCACGATGGCAGGGAGCGGCAGGGTCATCAGCAATGGCACGCCACGGTACTCAAGGACCTTGCCGCGCGAGGCGTTCGGTCCTCCGGCCACGGCGCTCGGCAGGAGAGCCCCCAGCCCGGCCGGCCCGAAGCAGACGATCGTTTTCGGACGCAGCAGTTCCATCTGGCGCACCAGATACGGCCGGCACGCCTCGACCTCGGGCGCGTGCGGCGGCCGAAAGGGAAGTGAGTGGCACTTCGTGGCGAAGGTGACAAAGCACTCGTCAAGCCGCGAGCCGATCGCCTCGACAATTTTTCCGAGCAGACCACCGGCTTGCCCGGCCGTGTAGCTGGCGGATTCGTCCTGAGCCGGGTCGGGAATCTCCAGAATCAGCGCGAAGGTGGGATCCAGCGGCCCGCTGCCGGGCAGCGGGTTCCTGCGGGCACGAGAAAGGATGCAGCGCTGGCAGCCGGCGACTTCGCGGGCGATTTCGCCCAGGGCGGCTGTGCGCTCCCCGGGAGCGAGGTCCGGCAGGCTGGAGAATGGCGGGAGCTTTTCTTCAGCCGGCTTCGGGGGTGGGGGAGGCGCCTGCTGCCTGCGGCGGGGCGCAGGGGTGGCGGCCTGCGGCGGGGGAGGAGCGGACAGCTCCAGTGGCTCCTCAAGAAAGCTGAAACCAAGGGACTTGAGCAGTCTCTTTTGAAGCGTCAGATCAGGCTTCATGGCGGTCAAATCTTGGTGCCGAAGAGGCGGTCCCCCGCGTCGCCAAGGCCGGGGACGATGAAGGCCTGGCCGTTCAGGCGCTCATCCATCGCGCCGGTGAAGACGTTCACGTCGGGGTGTGTTTTTTCGATACGGGCGGCTCCCTCGGGCGAGGAGATCAGGCAGATGGCGATGATCCGCTCGGGCTTGTTGGCCTTCAGCAGGTCGATGCCCGCACAGAGGCTGCCGGCAGTGGCCAACATCGGGTCGAGGACGAAGACGGTGGCGTTGCTGAGGTGATCGGGGTAGTTGTAGTAGTAGGTTTCGGGGTTCTTGGTCACTTCGTCGCGCCGGAGGCCAAGGTGGGACACCCGGGCCGAGGGGAGCAGGGTATGGAGGCCCGGGAGCATGCCGAGACCGGCGCGCAAAATCGGCGCGATGACGAAGTCGTCGTTGGCGAGAACTGTCCCGTCGGTCTCTGTGATGGGGGTGGTGATGCGCTGCGGGCGGGTGGCGAGGTCGCGGGTGGCCTCATAGGCGAGGAGCAGGGTCAGTTCGGCCACGATCTCCCGGAAAAGCTTGGAATCGGTGCTTCGATCCCTGAGATTGGTCATCTTATGGGCGATGAGTGGGTGTTCCACCACACGGACGGGCACTGCGTCACCTCCTTGGTGCATTGTTGCAACACGCGGCCTTCTGGCCGGGGGGCGATGGTGAGGCAATGCGAGGGCGAGGGAGCGCCGCAAGGATTAGGTTGGGCGCGGCAGGGTGGAAAAAACGCGTTCGCCTTGAGTTCGTGCGCGGTTGTGCACCAATATTGCCCACGCTTGGGAGCGTGACTGTTTTCCCGCCCACCCGTCCGCCGATGACCGCTACCCTTTCATCCTTTCCTGCCCGGCTACTGCACAAGCTGCGGTGGTTTGTGCATGAGACGGTCCGGCCGCGGTTCTCGCTGCTGCTGACGGCCGAGGGCTGGTGCATGGCGGCGATCATGTTGTTGATCGGCCTTGCGGCGCTGAACACCGGTGCGCCGTTGCTTTACCTGATGTTCTCGTTCATGTGCGCTTTTTTTCTGATGTCGGCGCTGATGGCGGGCAACACGATGCGGGGTCTGGGAATCCGGCGTGAGGCCCCGAAGGTGTGGCAGGCAGGCAGGCCATTGCGCGTAGGGCTTGAGGTCCGCAACGGCAAGCTGTTCAGCGCGAGCCACGGCCTGCGCCTGCGGGACTCGCTGTCCGAGGGGTGGACCCTTGGCGGAGCTTTCTTCCAGAAGATACCCTCGCGGCACCAGCCGGTCCGCGAGAGCTACGAGTGCGTGTTTCCCAAGCGGGGGCACTACCGGCTCGGGAGAGTGGAGGTGGCCACGCGCTTCCCGTTTGGGCTGATCGAACGTGCCCTGACTGTGGAGTTGCCGGGGGAGATACTGGTCCTGCCGCAGACGATACCGTTGGGGAGATGGCTTGCGCAGAGGCGCACGGATTTCGGAGAGCGCGAGTCCCATCGCAAGGGGCTCGGGACGGGGCTTTACGGCCTGCGCGAATACAATGAGGAGATGTCCGCTCGTGACATTCACTGGCGGACTTCGGCGCGGCGCGGTGAACTGATGGTGCGCGAGTACGAGGCGGAGGAACGCCGCCGGGCCTCGGTGATTTTCGACAACCGGATTCCACGGGAACTGCAGCGCCAGCACACCCTGGAGTTCGAAATGGGGATCGTACTGGCTGCTTCGGCAGTGGAATGGTTCTGCGATCAGGACTTCGAGGTGGAGCTTCGGACGGCGTCGGGGATTGTCGGATTCGGTACGGGAGCGTCCCACTTCGTGCGGTGCCAGCGGGCGCTCGCGGGCTTGGAGATGCTGGACCCGGCGAAGCTGGGCACCGTCCCGGTGGACCGTTCTCCGGAGGAACGGTCGATCCGTATCCCGGTGTTGATGCTCGGTGGCGGTGCGCATGAGGGGAGCAACACGATTGCTTTGACGGTGGAGGAGTTCAGGGAGGAGCTTTTCGGAGCACTGCGGCCGCGTGGGCATTCGTCAACGAGCCAGGCGGTGGCGGTAAAAGGAGGCGTTTCTTGAGCTTCCGGCGCACCCTTGAGTTCTTCGTTTACGCGACGGTGCTGTGGGCGTTCGCCACCCTGGCGTTTTTCGCGCAGCTGCACCTG
Source organism: Candidatus Sumerlaeota bacterium (assembly GCA_007133495.1). Lineage (GTDB taxonomy): Bacteria > Sumerlaeota > Sumerlaeia > SLMS01 > SLMS01 > SLMS01. The sequence continues at coordinate 21,675 of SLMS01000266.1, forward strand.
CTCGCGGTCGCGCTTTTCGCATTCGCGTTCGTGCTGAGGCTTTTCCGGGACACCCTGGGTATCCGGCTCTCGCCGCTCTTCTGGCTGATGGCGAGCGGTGTGGTGCTCGTGGGCTCGTTCTACGGCTGGTTCGTCTTGTACGAGCGTCTATACACGGTTGTCTATCTTTTCCTGTATTTGCAACTCAACAAGCTGTGGACGTGGGAGAAGAACCGGGATCTGCTGCAGCTTTTCGGGCTGACATTCTTCCACATGCTTGCAGCAGCGGTCTCGACGCAGTCGGTGCTGTTTGCGCCGGCGCTGCTGGTGTACCTGTTCCTGATTCTTGGCGGCCTGATCACTCTGACGTTGAAGAAGGATGCTGAGAAGGCACTTCTGACAGGAAGGCGCAAGGGCCGTGGGGAGGCGGAAGAAGAGGACCCGTTCGTGCCGGTGACGTTGCATGCGGACAGCCGGACGAGGCTGGGGGAAGTTTTCGCCAGGCCGTACCTGACGCGAAGTTTTCTGGGGTCGGTCTCGGGTGTGCTGGTGTTGATTCTGGCACTGGGCACGGCGGTCTTCTATGCGATCCCGCGGCTGCAGGCGCACTCCAGATTCACGCCGCATTTCAGCACTTCACAGATGGCGCGCAGCCAGTCGGGCTTCTCCGATTTTGTGGAACTGTCGGCCTCCCAGGAAGTGCAACTGGATCCGACGGTGGCCATGCGCGCGTATCCGCTTACGGGCTACGACACCGAGGGCGGGATGCCGGCAATGGGGATCATGCGATTGCGGGGATCGACTCTGGACCATTATGACGGGCGGCGGTGGACCCGTGGGGAGACACTGGGCCGGCGGGGCAGCAACACGCGCCGGGAGCACGGGAAGATTGCGTTCCCCGACGAGCGCGAGCCGTTTGCCTTCGAAACGAAGCTGGAGACGGCCATCGAGCTGGAGCCGGGAGTCTCGAGCTTCCTGTTCGCACCGGAGGGTGTGCAGAGTTACGAGCTGGTGCGGCGAAACGAGTCGTTCACCGTAAACGACGAAACGAGGACGGTCCGTTTCGCGGACCAGTCCAGCGCGATGCGCCAGGTCCAATACGTGACCCAAAGCAGGGGGGCACTGCGCCCCCCGAGCCTGGTGGAACTCATGGCGGCCTACGCCTCCGCCACCGGCGCGGACGAGGGCGAAGCCGAATTGCTCGCCGCAGCGAAGGAGCGCAGCAGGTTTGGTTCGCCCGGCACCCGGGTGCTGAACTCGCTCTTCCGTTTGTGGAACCCGACGGTGAGTGGGCTCTACCCCGAGAGGCTGTCGCGCGAACTCGAAGAGATGTACCTCTCGCTTCCGGAACACTCTGATATGGAGGTGGTGTCGCGGCTTGCGGGGGAATGGACCGAGGGCCATGACCATCCGATCGAGATTGCCAAGGAGCTCGAGCTTAGTCTGAAGCGCAACTACGGCTACAGCCTGCGCATTCCGTTCAGCAGGCGGCCGGACCACCTGGCCTACTTCCTGACGGAGGCCAGGGCCGCGCATTGCGAGTATTTCGCGACGGCGATGACGTTGATGTTGCGAACCCAAGGTGTGCCTTCGCGGCTGGTGACCGGGTATGCTTCGGACGAGTGGGTACCGGATAAGCAGGGGCACTACATCGTCCGGCAGGAACACGCTCACGTGTGGGTGGAAGCCTATATCCCGGCAATGGGCTGGGTGTCGTTCGACCCCACGCCGAACAGTGGTATCGGGGGCGGGCGCATTCCGGATACGTGGGCTCGGCGTTTCAACAGATGGATGGACGATGTACGGCTGGCGTGGTACGGTGCAGTGATCGATTTCAACGCGGACTCGCAGGAGCAGGTCTATCAGGCGGTCTTCAGCCCAATGCAGGGGCTTCCCAGCGTGACGGAGTTGCTGACGCGCAGCCCGGCGGAGGAGGAACGCCGCACTCCGGTTCTGCCGGTGGTGCTCAGCTTTGCCGGGGCGATGGCACTGGGGCTCTTGCTGATCCGGGAGCTGATGGCGCGCCGCAGGCTTCCGGCCCAGGGGGGCGGCGAGCAGGGCTGGGCGGGGAGGAATGCCTCCGGAGTGAGGATCGAGGATTATCTGCGGTTGCTGCGCGAGGTGGAGAAGCAGGTGAGCCGGACTCCGTCCGAGACGCCGCTGGAGTACGCGCGGAAGATTTCTGTCCGGGATGAGCCGTTGGCCGAAGAGTTCGCTGAAATCACCGAGATGTATTACGGCGCGCGGTTCGACGGGGTGGCTTGGAGACCGCAGGATTCACAGCGGGCGAATGCGCTCTTGCGCCGCCTGAGGGAGAAACAGGAAGGTCCGCGGAGGATCGCTGTGAGCAGCAAGGCCTGAGGCCTCATTACCATCCGCGCGGACTATTCATGGACATTTCGCCTGAGAGTTTTTTCGATTCGGTTCCGGGGCTGACGGATTGCCGGGAATTCGCCGTGGGCGGGGTACATGTCGGCGGGGACCGGCCGCTTTGCCTGATTGCGGGGCCGTGCGCGATCGAGTCACGGGACCACGCGCTGGAGATGGCCAGTCAGTTGGCGGAGATGGCGCACCGGCTCGGGATCCCGTTCGTCTTCAAGGCCTCCTACGACAAGGCCAACCGCACTTCGGTGCGCTCGTTCCGCGGTCCGGGCTTGGAGCAGGGTCTCGGGGTTCTGGCGGAGGCGCGCGACCGGTTCGGCGTGCCGGTGACAAGCGACATCCACACAGAGGAGCAGGCGGACGCGGCGGGTGAGGTGCTGGACATGCTGCAGATTCCGGCGTTCCTTTGCCGGCAGACGGATTTGCTGAAGGCCGCGGCGAAGACAGGCAAGCCGGTAAACGTCAAGAAGGGACAGTTCCTGGCACCGTGGGACGTGCGCAATATCGTGGGAAAGCTGCGCGAGTTTGGATGTGAAGATATACTGCTCACCGAACGCGGTGCATCGTTCGGCTACGGTGCACTGATGGCGGACATGCGCGCGCTGTCCATCATGCGGGAGCTGACCGGACTTCCCGTGTGTTTCGATGCCACACACAGCGTCCAGCAACCCGGAGCGCTGGGCGAGGCGACGGGGGGGCAGCGTCAGTACGTGCCGCTGCTGGCCCGGGCGGCGTGTGCAGTGGGGATCAATGCGCTCTTCCTGGAGACGCACGAGCGGCCGGAAGAGGCGAAAAGCGACGGGCCGAACATGGTGCCCCTCGGCAAGCTCGAAGCGGTGCTGCGCGGCTGCCTTGCGGCCGACGCTGCGGTACGGTCGTGGCATGGCAGGGAGTGAGCAGCAGCCGGAGGTGACGGGCGGCCCGGCGCTCCGGCGGATTGTCCTGCTGGCGGAGTACGACGGTACGCGCTATCATGGCCTCCAGCGCCAGGGGCACACGCCCCTGACTATACAACAGGAATTCGAGAGCGCCGTGGGCCGGCTCGGCGTGACAGAACCGGATTTCGTGGCTTCGGGGAGGACGGATTCAGGCGTGCACGCCACGGGGCAGGCGGTGGCGCTGAACGTGCCGGCGGAGCCACCGGTGCGAAAGTACCTGCGAACATTCAACGCGTTGCTGCCGGCTGATATACGCGTGCGGGCGGTGGCGGAGTGTCCGGAAGGTTTCAGCCCACGATTCGACGCGCGCCGGCGGACGTATATCTACCGGGTTTGCGCACTGGAGCCCGTGCCGCCGCTTCAGCGGAACTTCGTGGCGTTTGCCAAGACGGACCTCGACGTGGAGCGGACCCGGGCGGCGGCAGCAGCCTTCGAGGGACGCTGGGAGCTGTCCGCCTGGCGTTCTGCCATCTGCCAGGCCACGCGGACGCTTCTGACCATCGACGAGTGCACGGCGGTCCCGCCGCACACGGACGAGCGCACCGGCGAGGCACTGCCATGGTGGACGTTCCGCACCGCGGCGCGAAGCTTCCTCCACCACCAGGTGCGGCTGATGGCGGGGGCGATTGTGGCGGTGGGCAGTGGCCGGCTCGGGCTTGAGGAGCTGCGGAACGCCTTGGCGGCGGGGGAGCGGCCGAAGTCCGTCGTCATGATGCCCGCCTGCGGGCTTTGCCTGACGCGGGTGGAGTTCGATCCGGAGCGGGACCCTTTCCGTTGACCTGAAGGCGCGCCGGACCAACGGTTCGCCACCCTTCGCAGTTCTTCCCGGATGGCACCCAATGACCAGGTTCAGCGTTCTCCTTTCCACCCTCCTCGCCGTGCCGCTGGCGTTGGCACCGGCCGCAGCGGTGGCCGGGGAGAGTGCAGCTCCGGCCCGGGCCGCGGGGGTGCAGCAACTCCGCGCGGAAGTGCTCGGCGTCTATCCGCATCAGACGGATGCATTCACGCAGGGCCTGCTTTTTCACGAGGGGAAGTTTTACGAGAGCACCGGGCGTTACGGCCAGTCGGTACTGAGACGTGTGGACGTGGAGACGGGCGAGGTGGAGATGGAGGTGGAGCTCGACCGGCAGTATTTCGGTGAGGGGCTGGCGCTGGTGGACGACCGGTTGATCCAGCTCACCTGGCACGAGGGTAAGGCGTTCGTTTACGACCGGGAGACTTTCAGCCTGCTGCGGGAGTTCTCCTACGATGGACAGGGGTGGGGGCTGACCTACGACGGCAACCGGCTGATCATGACCGACGGGTCGCACAACCTGCAATTCCGCGACCCGCAGACCTTCGCCCTGCGCAACGTCGTCCCGGTTTACATGCAGGGCCGGCCGGTTCAGCGGCTCAACGAACTGGAGTACGCCGAGGGATTCGTCTATGCGAACGTCTTCATGCAGGACCACCTTGTGAAGATCGACCCGCGCAGCGGGACGGTCATGGCCGTCATCGAAGCCGGGCATCTGATTCCGCCGGAGGAGCGCGAGGGGATGGACGTGCTCAATGGCGTGACGTGGGACCCGGAGACGGGGGATTTTTTTCTGACGGGAAAGCTGTGGCCGAAAATGTTCCGCGTGCAGTTCGTGCCGGTGGAGGAAGGCCCGGAGGAAGAGTGAGGCGCCCGCGCTGCACGGCGGACGGTGACGCGGCGGGAGGGGGAACGGCTCTCCCGTCCGAGGAACGGCGGACCGCATGAGACTCTACCGCCAGACAGTCCGCCTCGCCGTCCCCACGGTTCTCGAACACCTCTCCACATCGATCATCTTTCTGGTGGACGCGCTGATGGTGGCGACGCTGGGCCCCGCGGCGCTGGCTGCCGTGGGGATCGTGGGCATCATGATGTGGCGCCTGCGGACGATGGGAGGCATCCTGCAGATCGGCACCACGGCGATGGTGGCCCGGCGGTGGGGGGAGAACAACACGGAGGCCGCGTGCCGGCTGTTTACACACTCGGCGCTGCTGGGGGGGATCATCGGCATCGGGTGCCTGCTGCTGTGGCCGCTGGCCGGGTGGATATTCAGCACGCTCAACGCCGAGGGCGACGTGCTTGCCCTCTCGGTTCTCTATTTCCAGGTGGTGATCCTGGCCTTTCCGCTCCGGCTGGCCAGCACGAACATGGCCGCGGCGATCCGGGCGGCGGGGGACACCCGCACGCCGATGATCACGACTGTTGTGGCGAACATGGTCAACGTCTCGCTCAACTATACGCTGATCTTCGGCAAGTTCGGTTTCCCCGAACTGGGGCTTTTCGGCGCGGCGATAGCAACGGCTATCGCCTTCACCACGGAGTTTTCGATCTACCTTGCAATGGGGCTGCGGGGCATCCGGCCACGCCGGCTCTTTCCAATCGAGCGGCTGGACTTCATCCACCCCGGGGAGGAGGACGTCGAGGTCAGCTCCGAGCCGGTGCGGGCCGGAGTACCGGATGAGACGCGCACGGACGTGTTGCGGTTCGACCCGGCAGGGTTCCGGCTGCGGCTTCGGGGTTCGACGGGGATGATGCTCCGCATTTCGCACCCGAGCTTCTGGGAGGAGGTGGGTGTTTCCATCGGGTTTCTGGTATTTACGGCGATGCTGGCGCTCTTCGGAGAGGAGGCACTGGCGGCGCACTCGGCGGTGGTGCGGATCGAGAGTTTCAGCTTCATGGCGGGCTTCGGGATCGCCATCGCGACGGCAACGCTGGTGGGACAGGCGCTCGGGGCGCGGCAAGTAAAGACGGCACGGCGGACGTTTGCGATCTGCCTGACGCTGAGCACCATGTTCATGGGCAGCCTTGGGATTCTGTTCTGCCTGTTCCCGGAGTGGTTCGTGGGGTGGTTCGTCTATGGGGAGGAGAACGGGACGTTCATGCCGCTGGCGGCGATGCTGTTCATCCTGGCGTCGCTGCAGCAGCCGTTCATTGGCTCGGCGATGGTACTGAGCGGGGGCTTGCGGGGCGCGGGGCACACGATGGCTCCATTCGTGGCGCAGTTCTTCGGGACGATCGGGGCGCGGCTGGGAGGCGGGTATGTGCTGGCGTTCGTGTTCGAGATGGGTGTGGAGGGGCTTTACTGGGCGACGGTGCTGGACTGGGTACTGAGGACGGCGATTCTGGGGGGACTGCTGCTGACGGGGCGCTGGGAGCGGGCAAAGGCGTAGTGCGGGGTATTGGAGCGCTGTTCCGGCTTGCGCCGGGAATTACTTCAAGCTTGAAATTTCTCCCGTCAGGCTTGGCTGCCAAGCCTTGACCGCCCCAACGCGGCCGGGAAACCTCCAGCCAACTTGGAGCAGGCGGAGTACCTCCGCCGTCTCAACACCATCATCCGGCCCTCAGGAGTCTTCATGGAAGCCAACCTTATCGTCGGTCTTGTGATTCTGGTGATTTTCTTCGCCGCTGCGGCGGTGATGTTTACGCGAACGCTGCCCGCGTTGCTTGTGCTTCCGGTCATGGCGCTGGGTATCGCCGGTTCGACGGCACTGATTACGGGGGAACTGTCGTTTCGCGACATCAACGAAGGGGTGATCGCGGCGGGTGCCTTCCGGCTGCATGAGGCGATCATCGTGGCGATGTTCGGCGGCATCATTTCGTTCATGATGCAGAAGTCGGGCGTGGCGGAGAGCCTGGTGAAGAACGCGGCAGAGCTTATCGGGGACAACCCGCTGGGCGTTTCGATTTTCGCCATGGGCCTGGTGTCGCTGCTCTTCACGAGCATCGGCGGCCTCGGCGCGATCATCATGGTGGCGATGGTGGTGCTCCCGATGCTGGCGACGGTGGGTGTGCCTCCGGTGGCGGCGGGTGGCATCATGCTGTTCGGGATCAGCGTCGGTGGTATTCTGAACGCCGGGACCTGGGTGCTGTATGCGAACATTGTGAGTATCCCGGTGGAGGAAGTGCGGCAGTTCGCGCTGATGGTGTTCTTTCTGAGCGCGCTTGCGGGGGTTACGTTCATCGTGGTGGAGCTTTACCGGGGCGGGGTGTTGCGCTCGGTGAAGACGGCCATCGCGGTGCTGACGGGCGTGGGGGTGCTGGCGGTCCTGGTGGCCGGCGGTATCATCCTCTATTCGATTATCTGGGGGTGGAACGGCGGCGAGGCTGTCGCGGCCGAGGCAGCGGCGGTGGAGGACGTGGCACCGGCGATTCCGGCGTGGCTTGTCTATTCGGTCCGGAGTATCTTTGCGGTGTTCTTCGTCGTGGTGCTGGGCATTGCCACCTACGATCACGTTGCCAAAGTGAAGCACTGGCGCCAGCAGATCGTGGAGGTGAAGTGGTACGCCTACCTGATCCCCATCATGCCGCTGATCCTGATCATTGTGTTCGACGTGGCGATTCTGGCGGCGTTTTTCTTCGGGCTTCTGTATGCGATATATACGACGCTGCGGCCGGGCACGGTGAACATGACGGTGCAGTGCATGATCAACGGGAGTTCGGCGGTGCTGCCGGCGGCGCTTCTGATGCTGGGGATCGGCATTTTGCTGAACTCGATTCTGGGGCCGGTGGGCTGGTCGGCGGCGAACGCCTCGGCGCGGGTGGTGAAGGTCGATCTGGTGCGTGAGCAGCGGATCGCCAGTCTTCCGCTGCATAATGGGGACCTTCCGGCGGGGGCGCTGATCACGTTCGGCGAGAGACGCGGTTTTCTTGGTACGGACTCGGTCCCCGGGCGGGTGATAGAATTGAATCTGGATACGTTCGAACGAGCCGGCGAAATCACCCTGCCAGCGGGGGAGGACCGGCTGGTATCGGGAGCAGTGGGGCCAGGCGGCGAGTTTGCCTATTTCGGCACAAACACAACGCCAGGGCGGGTTGTCAAAATCGAGCTTGAGGAGTTCGAACGGGCCGACGCGCTGACTCTGCCGTTGGGCGAGAACGAACTGCGGGTGGCGCTGATGGCCCCGGAGGGCGACGCTGTCTATTTTGCCACGAGCGGATACCCGGCGCGCCTGGTCCGGATCGACCTGGAGACGTTCGAACGGACTGACTCCCTTCTGCTGGAGGAGGGCGAAGGCGATATCGTCTCGGGCTTCCTCTCTCCGGAGGGCGACACGGCCTATCTGGCGACGCGCACCTCGCCCGGCCGGCTGGTCCGCGTCGATCTGGAGTCGTTTGAGCGCGTGGACTCGATTGTCTTCGAGGACGGGGAGGACAACCCGGCCAGCGTAGCGGTCAGCCGCGACGGGGCTTTTGCGTACTTTGGGACAGATACCGTGCCCGCCCGTGTCGTGCAGGTGGACATGCGGAGTTTCGAGAGAACGGATGCTCTGGTAATCGAAGATGAGGCGGTGCAGGAGGCGTTTGTCAGTGCGGTGATGGCGCAGGACGGCACGGCGGCGTGGTTCGGCACGGCGGGCGTCCCGGGGCACCTGGTGAAGGTCGATCTGGAGCCGTTCGAGCACGTATCGACAGTGGCGCTGAGACCGGGCGAGGACCGCCCGGCCAGCGTGGTTCTGTCGCCGGACGGCAACTTCGCGTACTTCGGGACGGCGGTGGGTGAGCCTGAGTGGCCCGTCAACGCCGCCATCGAGCCGGTTATCAATGAGATCGTGCCGGGGAACCGGCTGCTGTACGTGCTGGTGTTTGTGGCGCTGGCTCCGTTGGCGCTCTACCGGGGACCGCTGAACATGTGGGGGCTCGGGAGCGGCGTTGCGGCGATTCTTATACTCGGCGATGCGATGACCGGTGCGGCGGTGATGGCGATGATTCTCACCGTGGGCATGATCCAGGGCATCTGCGACCCGACGAACACGCACAACGTGTGGCTGGCGAACGAGCTGCGTGTGGACGTGCAGACGCTGATGTGGCGCACGCTACCCTACGTCTGGGGGATGGTCGTGGTCGGGCTGACCGTCTCCGCATTCATCAACTTCTGAGGATACCGCGCAAACATGGAAGAGACCCAGGAAAAGCGGCGGATCAAAATCGGTATAGACGTGGGGGGCACGTTCACGCACGCTGTGGCGGTGGACCTCTCCACGATGGAGCTGGCGGGCAAGGCGGTGGTCCCGACGACGCACACGGCGAAGGCGGGCGTGGCCGCCGGGGTCGTGGAATCGATGAAGAAGCTGCTGGAGGAGACGCGCGTTCAGCCGGGGGAAGTCGTCCTGATCGCCCACAGCACGACGCAGGCAACGAATGCGCTGCTGGAAGGCGACGTGGCGAAGGTCGGCATCGTGGCAATGGCAACGGGTGCCGGGGGCGTACGGGCCCGCTCGGAGGCGCGCACGGGTGATATCGAACTCTCCGAAGGGAAGTTCCTCCGCACCGGATTCCGCTATCTCGATACGGAAACGGACTTCAATGAGGAGCGGGTCCGGCAGGTGATCCGCGAACTCCAGGAGGAGGGCTGCGAGGCGATCGTTTCGACGGAGTCGTTCGGCGTGGACAAGCCCGAGCGGGAGCAGCTCGTGGAGAAGATCGCGTTGGAGATGGGCCTTGCGGCGTGCGCCAGCAGCTCGCTCTCCCAGCTATACGGCCTCCGCGTACGCACGCGCACGGCAGTCATCAATGCGAGCATGCTGCCGAAGATGCTCGAAACGGCGAACATGACCGAGCAGGCCGTGCGTGAAAGTGGTATAGACGTACCGCTCATGGTGATGCGTTCGGACGGCGGGATCATGGACATCGAGGCGATGCGCAAACGCCCGATTCTCACGATGCTGAGCGGTCCGGCCGCGGGCGTGGCGGCGGCGCTGATGTACGAGCGCATTTCCGACGGGTGCATGGTGGAGGTGGGCGGCACGTCCTCCGACATCTGCGTGATCAAGAACGGCCGGCCGATCATCACCAACGGCGAGGTGGGCGGACACCGGCTCTTCGTGCGGACGCTGGACGTGCGGACCGTCGGCATCGCGGGCGGCTCCGTCCCGCGTGTGCGGCGCGGCAAGCTGGTGGATGTGGGGCCGCGGAGCGCTCACATCGCCGGACTTGGCTATGATTCGTTCACTGAAGGCCTCAAGGACAAGGAACTGGAGGCCGCCAACGTGCAGCCGAAGCCGGACGACCCGGAGGACTACCTCGGGCTGCGCGTCAGCGGGGCGGAGAAACCTACGGTGACGATTACGCCCACCGGCGCCGCCAACATGCTGGGGCTGGCGAGTGGTTACGGAAAAGGAAACATGGATACCATCCGGCGTTGCTATGACGCGGTGGGAAAGATGACTGGCTATACGGCGGAAAAACTGGCGGACCGGGTGCTGGATATCTCGACGAAGAAGATCATTCCGGTGGTGAAGGCGATGCTCAGCGAGCACAAACTGTGGGGCCGGAAGATCACCTTCGTGGGCGGTGGCGGCGGAGCGGAGGCGCTCGTTCCGTACACCGCTCAGAAGATGAAGCTGGAGCACCGGATCGCGCGGAACACCGAAGTTATCTCCGCCATCGGCGTGGCGCTGGGGATCATCCAGGACACGGTGGAGCGGACGATCCTGAACCCGGGCGAGTCTGACCTCGTGGCCATCCGCCGCGAGGCGATCGAGTCGGTGCAGCGCATGGGCGCCGACCCGAACTCGATCCAGGTGACTGTGGAGGTTGACCGCCAGACCAAGCGCGTGACCGCGACGGCACAGGGGACGCCGGAGCTTCGGACGCGTTCGCTCGGCGGAGAGCTGCCGCCACCGGAGAAGCTGCGCGAGGCGGCTGCCGAAGTGATGGGCGCCGATCCAGGGCGTGTCCAGGAGGTCAACGAGCCGGACTCCAGTTGGCTGCGGGTGTTCCATGCCGAGGTGGACAAGAAAATCCTACTCGGTCTGCTGACAACGATCCGCACCCCTGTTGCAATCGTGGACAAGGAAGGGATCGTGCGACTGCAGTTGCCGGACGCGCGGGTGGATTACGTCTCTCCGGCCGAGGCCGACCAGGCGATTCAGAAGATCATCGAGCAGTTCACGACCTACGGCGACGGTGGCGAGGTGCTCCCGGATATTTTCATTGTGAAGCCGGGGCAGATCGCCGACCTGACGGGGCTTGTGGACGCCTCGCAGATGCTCGGCGTTGCGCGCGTGGAAGTGCAACCACTCTCCAGCGACGAGAAAGTTGTGCTTGTGAGCTGCCGCAAGGGCTGATTGAGTGCGGGCGCCTTTGCCGGTGGGCCGCCCCCCACACCGGCTCCAGTCACCCACCAAGGAGCCGTGGCCGTGCTTCGCTTTAGCTGGCTAGCTGCCCTGCTGTTCATCTGTGCCGGACTATCCGGCTGTACTGAGACCATCGTTGAAGCCGAGGAGAGCCCTGAGATGACTCCCAAAGCCGAAGAACCCTCGTTCAACAAGGCGGAAATCCCGTGGAGGGTGTTTCACGATGAAGCGCCGGTCCGCTCCGGTCCCACGCAGGATGCCGGCGTCGTGAGGACGGTGACGCGCGGCGACCACGTTTTCGGGATGGAGATGGAAGTTCATCCGGAGACGAACGAGGAGTGGCTGCTTCTCGACGCGGAAAAGCACGGCGAGGAAGGGCTGTATATCTCCCGCTCGACGGTGCATCGTGTGCATCCGTCGAACGAAGTGGACGGGAACCTGCCTTTCGGCGAGGAACGCGTGGACCGGTGGTGGGGGCTCCCGTTGGATTACGAGCCGTCCGACCTGATTTCGCTTCCGGCCCAGTACACACGCGGCGGCCGTGAGCAACAACTCCGGCGCGAAGCGGCCGAGGCGCTCATGGAGATGCTGGACGAGGCGCGCGAGGAGGGTATAGACATCAGGGTGACGTCCTCATACCGGTCGGGACCCCGGCAGCGTGATATTTATCTGCGGAACATCGGCCGGCGCGGCCCCGGCCAGCGGTCGAGCGCTCCGCCCGGGCACAGCGAGCATCAACTCGGCACGACGGTGGACCTCACCGACCCCGAGGGCCAGCACACCTTCAGCCGCACGTTCGACGAGACGCCATACGGTGCCTGGCTGGAGGAAAACGCCGAGCGGTTCGGGTTCATACGTTCGTATTACCCGCACAACGTGGAGGAGACGGGGTATATCTCCGAGCCCTGGCACTGGCGCTATCACGGCAGGCCAGAGGCAGGGGAGAAGTAGTTCCCCCCTCTCATAACTCGTAAGGTGCAGTGGAGGGCCGCCGCCACCCACGTTTCACTCGGAGAGCAGCTTCGCGTCCTCCGCGGCTGATACTGCTCATCGCTGGTCCGAGGTTGTTTCCTTTGCAACCGGTGGAGTCATGGGCACTTCGTCAATCACCTTGCCGTCGGGGTTTATGGCCACGAAGCCCTGCAGGTCGTTGTGGATCGTCATGATGACAGCGTTGCGGACGGTTTCGGCGCGCTCCAGGTACCAGGTGGCCTCCGGCAACTTGACCTGACGGGGCGCGACCCCCCATGCGCCGTCGCCAATATAGACGATGCCATCCTCGGCTTCCAGGTTTTCGCGAATGGGCACGGTGCGTTTGTACGAGTGATCGTGATTTTCGAAAACCACGCGGACTCCGTACTGCTCGAACAGCGGCACCCAGTTCAGCCGCACGGCGGTGCTTCCGCTCTCCCCAAAAGCGCGCACGGATGGCCAGGCCGGCTGGTGATAGACGGGCACCACGTGCGTGACGTCCGTGCGGGCGGCCAGGGTCTCCTGCAACCATGCCGTCTGTACGCCTCCGATGGGGTTGGTGTGATTGGTGTCAAGGAGGAGGATGCTGAGGTAGTCTCCGAAGTCGAGGACGGTGTAGCCGGGCTGACCGGGCATGGCGAATAGTGTGTAGAAATACGGTGCTGCGGCGGCACGTGTTGCGTCAGTTTGTGTGTAACCGGGTATCCCCCAGGTGTATCCTCCGCGCACCTCGTGGTTGCCGATGGCGACGAGGATGGGCACGGCACGGCCGTCCGCTGCGATCAGCGTATCGGTAACCGCGTCAAACCAATCGAACCAGCGGTCTATCTTGTCTTCCCGCCCGTCGGCGTAGGCCAGATCACCGCCCCAGACGATGAAGTCGGGGTCGTGCTCCATGACCTGACTGTTCATCGCCCGCATCCACCTCCTGTCATGCATGGTGTCACCACCGGCGGCAATGCGGATGGGCTCATCGGCTGTCTCCGGCATGGTGCGGAAACGGTAGATGCGCGACTGCGGGCCGAAGCGGAATTCGTAGCTGGTGCCGGGCAGCAGCCCGGAAAGGTGCACCCGGTAAACGTCGCGTTCCGTAGAGAAGGGGAAGGGGAAAGTGGTGGCCTCCGGTGCGGGGCGCCAGAAGGTGTGCCCTTCGCGCCGGTACTGCAGCGTTGTGAGGGGGATTTCCGTGTCCAGATGCCAATCCACCACCATTGTGGTGGTGGGGTCCTCGGTCCAGGTCAGATAGATGGCCCGCGGCACAAGCGTACCCGTGTCCTCAGGCACACTGAAGAAGATGATGGTGCCAAGGAGAAGGCTGGGGAACAGGGATATTCGCCACACGGACGGGAGGCTCGCTTCTTGACAGGCTTGTTGATAGTCTGCGCCAGAGAAGGGCCGGTGTCGAGCGAAACCGCTTCGGTAAAACTGAGCCGCAGCTGCTTGGGTTTGGCGCTGTCAGACGATCTCCAGCTCCTCGGGTTGCGGGAGCGGGGGAAACGGCGCGTGCGGCTCACGCTGATACCAGAGGGCGGTGGACGAAATGTCGTCCTGCAGGGACAGGTATCGCGCCTTGCCGCCGCGCGGTTCGCGCCAGCCGAGGGCCTGGATCGTGACGCGCAGGTCCTTGTGGAAGCGGATGGGGTCCATCACGTGCCATCGGTACATACCGAAGCGCCGGCCCTGTTTGGTTTGCCCATCTCCCTGAACGTGCTGGTGCAGGCCAAGGAAGGGCGTGCTGAAGGTGTGGTAGGTGCCCTGTGGCTGTTCGAAATTCCATGCACCGCCGAAGTAATCCTCGGTGCCGGTGCCGCAGATGGTGGGGTGGTCCTTGTCGCCGTCCATGTAGAACTTTATTTCGCCTTCGCCCCACCAACCGGTGTTGTTCACCTGCCAGCCGAGGTAGGTGCCGACGTAATGCCCCTTGCCGGTCACTCCGTCGAGCAGCGTGTGCGGCTGTTTGTAGGGGAGGGGGTTGCTACGGCGGAACTGCGCGTGGAGATAGGCGGCGTCTGCGGGGACGTCCGTAAGCGCGTAGGTGACCTGGTAATACAGCGCCCCGAGGTCGTCTTCGGTGAGGTTTTCGACAGCGATGCGGGCGGATTTGCGGAAGGGCATGGGCCAGTAGCTGTTCAGCCCCCCGGCGGGGTTCACCGAAATAGGCAGACTGTTGAGGTTGGCCTTCTCGTTCCAACCCATGCCGAAGAAATCGCCGAGAGGGACTTCTATGGAGGGGGTTTCCTCGCCGTCCCAGTAAATCCGGAGGACGAGTTTGCGCCAGTTCATGTGGTGGGTGGTGATCCAGATGTGCTGGATCACGCCTGGGCCTTCGATATCGGCCATGTTGAACTTCATGTACGGGCCGATCAAGGTGCAGGGAGAGACTTTCCAGCCGGGGCCGAGGCCGCGGGCAGGTTCGGCACCGGGGCCGTCCGTGGCCATGGCACCTTTGCCCTTCTCGCCTCTGGGGTTTTCCGCGCTGATCGAGCGCGTTTCGGCGTTGGACAGCATCGGCAGCCCGCCGAGAACCATTCCCGTTCCGCCCTGGAAGTTCATGCCGTGGGTCCCTTTCGTATTGTCTATACGGACCGTTACTCGATGCGCAGAGTCACGATCCGCTTCGGTTCGATTTCCACCGACAGCATACCGTCCTTGAGGGGCAAGGGGTCTCCGCTGGGGTTGCTCTCAAAGTCCACATGGCGCGCGGTGGAGGGGAGTGGGAGCCGGCCGCTCCCGGCGTCGAAAACAAGGCGGGCCCCCTCGGGGGTGGGCTCCGGGTTGAACAGCCGGACTTCGAGGGCGCCGTCCACGTCCCGGCTGCTGGTGAGGACGGCGTAACCTTCGAGGTGGAACCAGCCGGCGCGGGGCGGCAGTGAAGGCTGGCGCCGGTTATGGCGCTGGTCGAGTGCGGTGACATGGCGGGCCTGCACACCGGCGGCCAGACGCTGGGCGAGGCGGAACTGCTCGGTCCAGTCGGGCGCGCCATTGAGCGGCCGGACCCAGTAGCGGAACCGGTGGGAGCCGAGGAGCTGCCCCTCGGGTTCGCCGCTGGTGAGGATGGTCTTACGGGTGCCACGGAGCAGCGTGAGCGCCACGGGCCGGTCGTCCAGATCGCACACGGCGCTTTCCATCAGCCCGGTGGAGAGGACGGACATGCCGCGATGGGCGTCGAAAACGGCGGTCCAGGATTGCTGCGGCTTCGTTTCCACCTCCAGTTCTGCGTATAGATGATTGTCGCGGCGCAGGGCGATGGGGCGCTCGACGACGTCGAAGGCAGAGTCGGCAAGGTAGGTCTTGGCTTCCGCGCCGGAGGGAAACAGAACGCGGACACGGTGGTCCTTGGCGTTGTTGTGGATTGTCGTTTCCACCTCCAGGCAACCGCTTCCGGGACGCAGGCGGACGATGCTGTCCAGCACCATATCCACGCGCTTTTCCGAGCGCCGCATCGTGCCGAAGTCGAACTCCTCCGGCACGGGCATGGTGGTGCGGATGCGCAGGGCGGCGCAGTACGGGCCGTTTTCGATGACGGAGACTTCCGCGCGGCCGGCGGTGGAAAGGTGTACCAGGTCGTTGACCGCAATGCCGTGGAACCAGCCGTCACCGATGTCTGCACACTCCTCGAAGGTGAGCAGGTCCGTATAGACGTTTCCGCTGTGCTTTTCCGTGACGGTCAGTGTGCCGTTTGGTTGCACCTCGGCGCGGAGGTACTCGTTCTCGATGGCATTAGTCGAGGCGCGCAGGCCCTTGTCTTCGGGATGGCGGGTCGGGATGCCCTCCTTGACTTTGCGCAGGGTGAGCGTCGTATAGCCAAGGGCGGGGATGTCCAGCGGCAGGCTGACGCGGACCCTGGTGATCTTCCGGGCGTGGGGGAACTGGGCGTCGAACAGACTGACGGACACCTGGTTCGGTGTCTGCCCAAGACGCTGGTAGGGGATATCCTTGCCGTCGGGGCCGGTAATGCGGAAGGCGGGTTTCTGCTCGTAGCCGAAGAACTCCTGGAAGAAGGGCCAGTCGGCGGGAATCTCAAGGTCCAGCTCCGCCGTTTGGGTGAACGGCTCGGGCAGGGGGTTGAAGACGCCCACGCGGACTTCGTTCTCGCCGACATCGCCCTCGACGGATGCCGTGAGTTTCTTCGTTACTTCGAGGGTGACGCGCTCAGCGATCTGCCGGGCCTGTGAGAAGCGGTACTTCATGTCCTCGTGGACCTGGTCGATGCTGCACCCGCAGATGGAATCGTGCGGGTGGTTCTGGATGAGGTGACGCCAGGCGAGGGAGAGATAGCTGGCGTGCGGGTCCATGCCGAGCGCGCGATGGCCAAGGGCGAGCATGGGCTCGGCCCAGTGGCAGAGCAGGTCCTGGCAGGCGGCGTTTTGCTGCTTGATCCAGACGCGGCTGGAGAGGACGCCGTGTATCTGGTGACCGGACTTGAAGGGGATTTTGCCGGGTTCGCGCAGCTCGCCACGCACCCGCGTGGAGATGCGGCCGCGCTGGGCAAGCATGTCCTTCAGGTACTCGTCCAGCGAGCTGTGGACGATGCGGAACTCCTTGTCCTGCTTTTCCATTTCCTCCACGAGGACTGTATAGACGTACTGGTCCCACTCCTGGTGGTCGCCTCCGTCAAAGACGAGAATGCTGTCTATCTCCGTCTCTGCGGCTTCGTTGGCCAGGAACTCGCGGATGCGCTTGCGGACGGTTTCGGCATCGAAGGTTTCCTCGGGCCGGTTGGCGCCGCGAACCTTGAAGGCGAAGTCGCAGTAGCCGTAACCACGATAATGATAGCAGGCGATTTCCGATCCATCGGGCGCTTCCCAGATGACGTGGCGGACCTTGCTGGTCTCCAGTCCCCGCCACAGGAAGCCGCTCTCGATGCCGAAGCCGCGGAGTACCTGGGGGAGCTGGCTGATGTGGCCGAACAGGTCGCAGACGAACCCGGCGGGGGAGGGCTCGGTGCCGAGGTCCCGGGGAATCTGCCGGCCGAGGCGGAGGTTCCTGATGATCGATTCACCGGAGACCAGGAACTCGTCCGGCAGCACGTACCATGGCCCGGCGATCAGCTTGCCCTCGCGGAGGTACTGCTCCACCTGGGGCCGCTTTTCCGGCCGGACCTCCAGATAGTCCTCGATGATGATCGATTGGCCGTCGAGCTGGAAGGGCCCGCGCAGGCGTCCATCCTCGAACCCCTGTAGCACGCGATCAAGCAGTTGCACCAGCCGGTAGCGGTAGTATTGGAATGACTCGTACCATTCACGGTCCCAGTGAGTGCTGAGGACGTAATGGGCGGTTCGCATGGTGTGTGTCCGTTTCTGTGGGTGTTGCGTTTCTTGTAACCGATTACGAAAGCGCGCTGGAAGGACCCGGGCAGCCGGCCAGGCATTCTTCCCCCTCGCGAAGACGCTCCAAGGTGCGTGCCCAGGTGCAGCAGGGCCAAGCGGAAAGAGGACAATGCCTGGAGGAGGGCGGAGGGGCGAGGACTTTTCGCTGGACACTTGATCCGCTCCAATTTTGACTGTCCCTGCATCCGGTTACATCCGGTCTGCCAGCCTGCCCCTTCCGGGAGTCAGCATGACGAACGCCGCCAAGCCGATCATCGTCGCCGGGCATATCTGTCTGGACGTCATCCCCGCGTTCGAGGGGCGGGAGGTGGCGGACCTGGGGGATATCCTCAAGCCGGGCACGCTCGTGAAGACCGGTCCCGCAGTGATTTCCACCGGTGGCGCGGTGGCCAACACCGGGCTCGCGCTGCACAAGCTCGGCTATCCGGTGCGGCTGTTGGGCAGCGCCGGGCAGGATGCCTTTGGCGCGGCGATCCGGAATATCCTGGGAGCGATCGATCCGGCGCTCGAGGCGTCGATGATGACGGCCCGGGAGGGCTCCACTTCCTACACGGTGGTGGTCAGCCTGCCCGGTCTCGACCGGATGTTTCTTCATCACCCCGGCACGAACGACACCTTCGCTGTGGAGGATGTGCTGGACAGTCGGTTGGAGGGCGCCAGTGCGCTGCACTTCGGATATCCGACGCTGATGCGGCGCGTGTTTCTGGACGGGGGCAAGGGCCTGCGGGAGTTGTTCGAGCGCGCCCGGGCGAAAGGGCTGGCGACCTCGCTGGACGTGAGCATGCCGGACCCCGAGTCGGAGGCGGGGCGCGTGGACTGGAAAGCTTTCCTGCGCGAGGTGCTTCCAGCGGTGGACGTCTTCCTGCCGAGTTACGACGAGCTGTCCTACATGCTGGACGGGAAGGCGGGACTGGGGAAGCCACCGGACGGGGCACGGCTGCGGAAGGTGGCGGAATGGCTTCTCGAAGCAGGCGTCTCCGCCGCAGCGGTGAAACTCGGCGAACAGGGGCTCTACCTTGCCACGGCGGCGGAGGTTGGGCGATTTGGCTGGGTGGAGAGCCTTGGCGGTGACGCTGCAAAATGGGCCGGACGTGAGCTGCACGCCCAGTGCTTCAAAACACGGGTGGCCGGGACGACCGGAGCGGGGGACTGCACGATCGCGGGTTTCCTGGCTGCGGCGTCCGAGGGCAAGGGGCCGGAGGAGACCTTGCGGTTTGCCAACGCAACCGGCGCGTTCTGCGTGGAGGCACCCGACGCCACGGGCGGTATCCGGCCGCGGACGGAGGTGCTTGCCCGGTTGGAGGAAGGGTGGGACAACCTCCCTTGCGGGCTGCGCCTGGAGGGCTGGGTACCCCCGGCCACCGCCGGAATCCGCCGGGGGGTCCACGATTCTCAAACCACCGGCAAGGAGGCTTCCAAACCATGATTAAGCGGAGCGAAATGCGCAAGGCGCAGAAACGTTCGGCGGAGATGCTCAGGGAGGCAGGCATTGTCCTCACTCCCGAAGAGGAGGAGAACATCGAAGTGGCGGAGCTGGGGCTCGGCGAGCTGGAACGCACCGGCCTGCAGCTTGTCGTCTATACAAACAACGAGCGGTACTGCGCCAAGGAGCTGGTCCTCTTCCCGCGGCAGACATGCCCCGAGCACAAGCATCCGCCGGTTGGTTCGGACCCGGGCAAGATGGAGACCTTCCGCTGCCGCAAGGGGAAGGTGTGGTTGTACGTGGAAGGCCCGGGAGCACCGAAACCACAGGCCAAGGTGCCCGCAGGGAGCGAGAAGCACTACACCGTCTTTCACGAGGTTGAACTCGGCCCGGGCATGCAGTACACGATCCCGCCGAACACCCTGCACTGGTTCCAGGCTGGTGACGAGGGGGCGATCATCTCTGAGTTCTCCAGCACAAGCCGCGACGAGAGCGACATTTTCACCGACCCGCGCATCCAGCGCATCCCTCAGGTAGAGGAGGACTGAGGTCCCAATGCAGCTTTTCGGTGGCGAGTGGACACGTCGCGAACTTGAAGCGCACACGGGGCGGGTGGAGCAGGCCGCGGGTGCGCGGCGGGTGGTGCTTGCCGAAGGGCCGGGTGCCGGTGCCGAGGCAATCCACGTCCGCACCGGCGCCGGACTCTCGTTCTGGGTGCACCCTTCGCGCGGGATGGATATCGGGTTGGCGGAGTTTCTCGGAACGCCGCTCTGCTGGCTTTCCGGTGCGGGGGATGTGCATCCGGCGCACTTCGACCCGGCAGGGGCGGGCTGGCTGCGGACCGCCGCCGGTGGGTTGCTGATGACCTGCGGCCTGCGCCAGGTGGGGGCACCGTGCGAGGATGAGGGGGAGGCGCTCGGCATCCACGGCCGGATTCACCACACCGCGGCGCGGGAGGTCGGCGTCTGGACAGAATGGCGCGGTGACGAGTACGTCATCCAAGTGCGCGGTGTGCTGGAGGAGAGCCGGCTGTTCGGTGAGAATCTCCGGATGACGCGCACCTGCACCTGCCATGCTGGGACGAATCGTCTGGACATCGAGGATGTCATCGAAAATCGGGGGTTTGAACCGTCCCCGCTGATGGTGCTGTACCACTTCAACCTCGGGTTCCCATTGGTTTCGCCGGACTGCGAGGTGGATTTTCCTTCGCGAAAGGTGGTGGCGCGGGACGAAGGCGTGCCGGTGGGGGGCTACGCCGAATGGCAGCGCCCCGAGGCCGGCTATACGGAGCGGGTGTATTACCATGAGGAGCTGGATATACGTCCGTCCGCCACGTGGAAGCGCCCGTCCGCGCGGGCTTCGGTGAGCAACAGGGAGTTTCCCTTCGGCGCCTCCGGGCACAGTGTGCCGGTCCGGCTTGTGCTCTCGTGGACGGCGGACACACTGCCGCGGCTCGTGCAGTGGAAAATGCCCGGTGCGGGCGCACACGTGCTGGGCATCGAACCCGCCAACTGCTACGTGGAGGGGCGCACGGAGGAACGCCGCAAGGGCCGCCTGCAAATCCTGGAGCCCGGCGGGCGCGTGGTGAATCAGCTCGCGGTAACGGTGGAAGCCTTGCGGCAGGCGTGAGGCCGCCGGCTAGCGGATGTACTCGTTCAGCATATTCTCCAGCATCTCCTGCCGGCCGCTCCGGATTTCCGGTTCGCCGTTTTGAAGTGTATATCTTTCCAGTTCGCGGAAGCCGGCCTTTCCACCCAGGATGTCCTGCCCGAGGGGTTCGCCCCATCCACGATAGCGGTTCTCGACGAAGCTCTCGAACTCGCCAGCTTCGATCATGGCGGCGGCTATCCTGAGTCCGCGCGCGAAGGCGTCCATCGCTCCGATGTGCGCGTGGAACAGGTCGATGGGGTCGATGGACTGGCGGCGGAGCTTCGCGTCGAAGTTGAGCCCCCCGGCCGTAAAGCCTCCCGCGCGAAGGATCGTGTACATGGCGAGCGTGGTGTCGTATATATCGGTGGGGAACTGGTCGGTGTCCCAGCCGAGAAGCAGGTCGCCGCGGTTGGCGTCCACGGAGCCGAGCAGTCCATGGGCGGCGCAGTAGGCCAGCTCATGGTGAAAACTGTGGCCGGCGAGCGTGGCGTGGTTGGCCTCCACGTTGATGCGGAACTCCTCCGCCAGGCCGTTCTTGAGCAGGAAGGCATGGCAGGCGGCGGAGCTGAAGTCGTACTGGTGCTTGGTGGGTTCCTTGGGCTTGGGCTCGATGTATAGCTGGCCGGTGAAGCCTATTTCCTTCTTGTACTCCGAGGCGAGGTGCATAAAGCGGGCGAGCTGCTCCGCCTCGCGGCGCATGTCTGTATTGAGGAGTGTCTCGTACCCCTCACGGCCACCCCAGAAGACGTAGCCCGCGCCGCCGAGCCGGTGGGTGAGTTCCATCGCCTTCTTTACCTGGCTTGCGGCGTAAGCGAACACGGCGGGGGAGGGATTCGTGGAGGCACCGGCCATGTAGCGCCGGTTGGAGAAGAGATTGGCGGTCCCCCAGAGAAGACGGACACCGGTTTCCTCCTGAAGCGAGGCGGCGAGGTCCACGATCTTGTCCAGCCGGCGGTTCGTCTCAGCCAGGTTGTCCGCCTCCGGCGCGATGTCGCGGTCGTGGAAGCACCAGAAGTCCACGCCGAGCTTGCGGAAGAACTCGAAGGCCGCCCGCATGGTCTCCTCCGCCACGGTCATCGGGTCTGTTTCAGCGTTGTAGGGGCGGATCATGGTCCCCGGCCCGAAGGGATCGGCGCCGAGGTTCTTGAAGGTGTGCCAGTAGCAAACGGCGAAGCGGAGATGCTCGGCCATGGTCTTGCCGAGGACCTTCTCGCCGGGATTGTAGTGCTTGAAGGCGAGCGGATTCCGGGACTCCAGCCCTTCGAAGGGTATGGATTTCACCTCGGGGAAGTACTCTTTCATGGGGTTGCCCTCCGTTGGGTTGTGTCGTTCTGAATTGGGGGGGCGGTTTGGAGCGGTGGGCAACAGGACAGTTCCGCTTGCAACCGATTTCATAACGGGTTACTGGGATGCCCAAGCAGGTGGGCGGGGCCTCACATGCCCACTCCCGGAAACGGCCAAACCCCTTGAAAAAGGTCCCTGTCACGATGATCGCACAGCTCGGGAAGGAAGAATTGCTCCCCACGACCAAAGACGTGGAGTTCTGGAATGAAAACGGTTACTGGATTGCCCCGGTCCTTTTCGATGAGGAGACCGTCGAGCGGCTCCGAAACGCCATGTACCGCGTCTGGGCGGCGGAATTCGAGACCGGCAGGGAGCCGTGGGGTGGCCCCTGGCGTCTGGACGAGAATCCCCACGCGATCCGGAAGATGGACCAGTCGCACTGGGCGAACGACACGATCCGGGAGCTGGTGACGAGCGAGGCGGTGGGCGCGATTGCCTCACGGCTGTCGGGCGAACCGGAAATCCGGCTGTGGCATGACCAGATGCTCTACAAGCCCGGTCAGGGCCGTGGTGGCGAAGGCGGCGGCAACGTCGGGTGGCATCAGGACCTGCATTACTGGCAGTGCGCCGAGGGGGAGTTGCTCACCGCATGGGTGGCACTCGACGACGTGGACGAGTCCAACGGCTGCATGCACTTCGTCCCGGGCAGCCACCGGTGGGGGCTGCTGGAGGGCGACTTTTTCAATCAGGACATGGACGGCATGCGCCGGCGGATGGAGCAGGAGAGCGGGCGGAAGTTCGGCACGGTGCCCTGCCGGCTCAAGGCAGGGCAGGTGAGCTTTCATCACTGCCTGACGATCCACGGGAGCGGGCCGAACAGGACGGACCGGCCGCGGCGATCCTTTGTCCTTCACCTCCATTCGGGCGCAACGCGCTACCGTGCGGGGACCTGCTGCGACAACCACATGAACGCGATTCTGATGCGGGAACTTGAGCGTCAGGACGGCGACCGTTTCGCCGGGAGCTTCTGGCCGGTGCTTTATCGCGCCGGGGCGGAGGGATAGGCGCTTCAGCGGGGAGGCCGGCCGCCGGGGGGTGGCTTGCCGGAGCCGCGCCGGAGCGCATCGAATCCGTGCTTGCCGCGTAGCTGGTCCACGGCACCGAGGAGGCGCTTGCGGCGCTCGCGTGCCTCCGCGTCGAACAGGTCCTCCTGGTCCCAGCCTTCAACCAGATTCGAGGCGGTGACGCCGAGCAGGCGGATGGCCTCGCGCCGGCGGAGAACGCGCTCGTCAAGGAGCTGGGATGCCGCGGCGAGCAGGACGCTTTCATCGTCAGTGGGCGCGGGAAGTGAGCGTGCGGCGGTGTGGGTTTCGAAGCTGGAGAAGCGGTACTTCAGCGTGACCGTGCGGGCGGTAAAGCAATGCTTGCGCAGGCGGTAGGCCACGCGCTCGCACATTTCGGTAACAAGCGCGTGCATTTCCTCCGCGTCGCGGGTGTCGCGGCCAAGGGTCTCCTCGGCGCCAATGGACTTGGGGGACTCGTCCGGGACGACGGGCGTGGTGTCTTCGCCGCGGGCGCGCGCCGTGAGGTCCGGGCCGTGTTCGCCGAAGAGCGCGCGGGCACGGCCGTCCGGGATCGCGGCGAGTTGCCCGAGCCGGGTCACGCCGATGTCCTTCAGGCGGGCGGCGGTCTGCGGGCCGATGCCGGGGAGTTTGCGGACGGGAAGCGGGGCAAGAAAGCGCTCCTCAGAGCCGGGTGGGACGTACATCAACGCCGAGGGCTTGCAGAGGCCGGAGGCGACCTTCGCCACCATGCGGCTCGTGGCGATGCCGAGCGAGCAGGGCAATTCGGTTTCGGCAAGGACTGCGGCGCGGAGCTTCTCCGCGGCGGCGAGCGGCGGCCCCCACAGGCGTTCGGTGCCGTGGAGATCGAGATACGCCTCGTCCAGGCTCGCCATCTGGACCAGCGGAGTGAAGCGCAGGAAGATGGCATGAAGCCGGCGGGAGTACTCGCCGTAGCGGCCGTATCCACCGGTGACGACGTGCAGGTGCGGGCACAGCCGGAGCGCCTGCCCCATCGGCATGGCGGAGCGCACTCCGTATGCGCGGGCCTCGTAGCTGGCGGAGGAGACCACACCGCGGCCTTCGGGGCTGCCCCCGGTGACGACCGGGATACCGCGCAGGGCGGGATTGTGCAGCCGTTCGACCGAGACGAAGAAGCTGTCCATATCGACGTGGAGAATGGCGCGGTTGGGCAGGCCGGACATGAGAGGGTGCCGTTGCGGCGGATCGGAGGAAGACGGTTCACCTGAGGCGCTGATTACGGCCGGACGGCGCCGCCCCGGCAAGCGGGAAGGGCGGCGTGGCAGTTCCTCCTTGCTCTCCGCTGGCCAGTGGGATGGTTTGGGCATAATCGAGTCTGATCATCCCGGTCTTCCGGAGGAACTGACCATGCGTTCTGTCGATTCGCGCCGTTTTGCGGGCATTCTCTGCGGGGCTGTCCTGTTTCTCGCAGGCGCGCTGCTACTTTCCGCGTGTGCACCCCGGCGTGCCACTAATGGACACCTTGTCGTCATTGGGGGAAGCCTGCGGGAGTCGAACACAGAGATTTACAATCGCATCGCCGAGCTTACCGGAGAAGGCACGATCGGCGTCCTGCCCACGGCCAGCGGCGTCCCCGACGAGTCCGGGCCGGCGGCGGCTGAGCGGCTGGAGAGCTACACCGGCGAAGGCCGTGCAACGGTGATAGACATCACCACGGAGAACCCGGAGGCCGCCAACACCCGCGAAACCGCCGAGGAGATCGCCTCCCACGACGGGATTTTCTTCACCGGGGGCGATCAGGCACGGGTGACGGCCGCCTTCCGTCCCGATGGCCGTGATACACGGGGGTACCGGGCGCTGGAGGAACTGCTGGGGCGCGATGGCGTCATCGCCGGCACGTCCGCCGGCGCCGCGATGATGAGTGACCCGATGATTATGGGCGGGACAAGCACCGCGGCGTTGCTCCACGGCCGCGCCGGCGAGGGAGAGGATGCGCCGGGCGTCCTGATCGGTCCCGGCATGGGCTTTTTCCCCTACGGCATCACTGACCAACACTCCCTGGCGCGTGGACGGCTTGGTCGCCTCATCGTGGCGCTCGACGAGACGGCGACAGATTTCGGCTTCGCAGTCGATGACAACCGCGCCTTCCACGCGGACCTCAATACGGGGGTGCTGGAGGCGCTTGGCGGGCCGCAAGGCTTCCTGTTTGTGGACGTGACGCGGACAACGCGTTCGGCCGGCGGATCCTACGGCGTCCGGCTATCGCTGCTGGGAAGTGGAGACAGATTGCTCGCGGAAAACGGCGAGGTCATACCCGCCGTCGAGAAGATACGTCTCACCCCTCCCGAAGGCGAACCGGGAGAACTCGCCGCCGAGGACGCCTGGGGGCGGCACGTCATCCGAGACCTGATCGTGGAGCTGGCCTTCGATCCCGCCACCGAGGCGGTGGCGCAGGACGAGAACTTCGAGCTGCACTTCGTCGAGGACGATTGGACACGCTACTGGGTGGCGCCGGGTGGCGATCCGGAGACGCTCACCGTCGTGGACCTGCGGCTCGACATCATTCCGAAGCCGGGTGAGACAGTGGCGCAGGCGGCGGACTGACGGCTCACTCAGTCAGCAGGTGCCGGCCTTTTTCGAGAAAGAGTGTGTAACGCTGGTTCACCACGGGCCGGGCGGGCTGCGAGGTGCCCTGGCGCTGCGCGAGGGCGCGGACAAGACCGAGCAGGGCCTCCGCGTCGCCGGCTGACACCATCTCCGGGGCGAGGCGCTCCGCTGCCGTGTCCATGTTGTGGTAGTTGCGCAGGGGAATGCAGACGGCGGCGGTGCGCAGTCCGGCGCGGGCGATGACGGTGGCTTCGCAGGTGCCACGGTCCATGAGGGCGCGCTTTACGGGAAGGCCTTGTTCCTGTCCGGCGGCCCAGAGGTCATCGGCCGCGTTGCCATCGAAGGTGGTGGTCCTGTCGCCGATTCGGACAATCGCTCCGGCGCCGAGAATGGCCGGGCCTGTCTCGGCACTCGTTTCGACGGAAACAAAGATGCCGTCCTCCGCCAGCAGGCGTGGGAAGGGGCGTTCCTCCATCAGGCACAGGGCGCCGCAAAAGCCGCACTCCTCGGCGCGTGTATAGACAAGGGACAGGTCGATGGGCGCGGTGGAATCGAGAGCCTCGCGGCGGAGTGCCTCCAGCAGGATGGCACA